>NZ_JBWLKL010000010.1:0-285119 GCF_059026065.1 Streptomyces sp. A18
GAAATGCCGGTCGCCGGTGGCGTCAGGCACGTACTTCACGGTGACAACGATCCTCAAGCTCACGCCGGCTCTCCTACTGCATCGTCTTTACTGGGCTGCTGCCTTGCTCTGGCCACTGCCTTCTTGCAGGCAGCATAGGCGCCTGAAGGGGCGGATCCCGGTCGGGGCGGCCCGCGCTCCGACCAGCATATTACTCGCCAGTACACCTATTACATTCCCACTAAGCAAGCGCTTTGAACTGTGACCTTCCCAACGCTCTGTAATCGCGCGAAGAGGGTCGACCGGGAACTCTCAGTCGCGCAGCGCGTTGAAGCGCCCTTGGTGGTAGAGCAGCGGCCGCCCCGCGCCCGCGGGGTCACCCAGCACCGCCTCCGCGAGGACGATCCGGTGGTCACCGGCGGGCACCCGCGCCGCGACCCTGCACACCAGCCAGGCAAGCGTGCCGTCGAGCACGGGAACCCCCTCGGGCCCCTCGTACCAGCGCGTGCCGGCCCCGAAGCGGTCCGCGCCGCTGCGCGCGAACGTCGTGGCCAGGTCGAGCTGGTGCTCGCCGAGTATGTGGACGCCGACGTGCTCGGCCTCCGAGACCGCGGGCCAGCTGGAGGCGCCCGTTCCGATGCCGAACGAGAGCATCGGGGGCTCGGCGGAGACCGAGACGAGCGAGGTGGCGGTGAAGCCGACGGGCCCCGAGGCGCCCTGAGCGGTGATCACGGCGACCCCCGCCGCGTGCTGCCGGAAGACGGAGCGCAGGAGGTCGGGGGAGGCGAGCTGCGGAGTGCGGAGATCGGGCGTAGCCGTCATGGACTTGTCCTTCTGCAGGAGGTACGAGCGGTTCCGTGGCTGCTCAGCAGCCCGGACAGCGCGCACTTGCATGACGGGCGAGGTCCACGTGGACACGCTCGTAGAGAAGGAGCTCCGGAGGCATGGGAGCAGGCTGGCGATAGATGCCGGGCGCAGTCAAGTCCGTTCCGCGATGTGAAAGACGGCTCGCGGCGCCCGTGAGGGGCGGCATCGCGCTCTCCCGCCCACGCCTCGTCGCGAGCTGCTGCCCCTGTCCCACGCCGCCCCATCCCTGTGTCGCGCCATCCCTTCCCCGCGCCATGACGCTCCTCCCACCGGCCCGCGATCTCACACGGCCCTGCCGAGTGCGGCGATCACGTCGGCCTTGCGCGGCTGCCCGGTCGCGCGCAGCACGATGTGTCCGTCCGCGTCGAGCACCAGGACCGTCGGCGTCTTGACGATGCGCAGTCGCCGTACGAGATCGAGCTCGGCCTCGGCGTCGATCTCCACGTGCGACACACCGGGGACCATTCCGGCCACCTCGGCGAGGACGCGGCGAGTGGCCCGGCAAGGCTGGCAGAAGGCGCTGGAGAACTGCACGAGCGTGGCGCGCTCGCCCACTTCGTGCCCCGTCCACATGCCCGGTGCCACCACGTCGGGCGACTCCCCCGCGTCACGTATCCGCACGTCAGCCTCCCGCCCCCGCGTCATGATCCAATCGTCCCCGACTTCAGCGTCCGTGCGCCCGCGAACATTCCCAACGTGACGAGAATCTCGCGCTCGCCGGGCACGATGGGTGGCCAGCCGTCCGTTCTTGGGGCACGATCTGCGCAAAGCCGAAAAACCTACGGCTGCGTAACTTCCCGCCGGGAGCCCCCTCCCAAGGCAGACACGAAGGGCCCTCCCCACCCATGGCAGAGCTTGTCTACCGTCCGGTCATCGGTGCCGCGAAAACGCTGTTCAAGGCATGGGACCTGAAGATCGACTGCAAGGGGTCGGAGAACATCCCTCGCACCGGCGGCGCGGTGCTGGTCAGCAACCACATCAGCTATCTCGACTTCATCTTCGACGGTCTCGCGGCCCTGCCGCAGAAGCGGCTCGTGCGCTTCATGGCCAAGGAGTCCGTGTTCCGGCACAAGATCTCCGGCCCGCTGATGCGCGGGATGAAGCACATCCCCGTCGACCGCACGCAGGGCGAGGCCGCCTACCAGCACGCGCTCGACTCGCTGCGCTCCGGGGAGATCATCGGGGTCTTCCCCGAGGCGACGATCTCGCCGTCGTTCACGCTGAAGAGCTTCAAGTCGGGCGCCGCGCGCATGGCCCAGGAGGCCGGGGTCCCGCTGATCCCGATGGCGCTGTGGGGCACGCAGCGGCTGTGGACCAAGGGGCAACCGCGCAACTTCAAGCGCAGCCACATCCCGATCACCATCAGGGTCGGTGAGCCGATGGAGGCTCCCAAGGACCAGTTCGCGGGCGCGATCACCCGGCGCCTTCGCGAGCGCTGCCAGGAACTGCTCGAAGCCGCGCAGCGCGCCTATCCCGTACGCCCCAAGGGTCCGGACGACACGTGGTGGATGCCGGCGCACCTCGGCGGCACCGCGCCGACTCCGGCCGAGGTGAAGGCCGCCGAGGCGAGCTGAATCGATTACTCCGGGCGCTTCGACGCCCGCTCCGGCGCGTGGACGGTGAGCCGCGCGCCGCGGCTGAACTTCTCCAGGAGTTCGGCCAGTTCGGCGCCCGCTTCCACGACGCCGGAGTCGGGCCCCATCCCCTCAAGCAGGAAGATGGCGTTGACCGACTCCTCCGTGAGGCGGGTGCGCGGCCCCTGGCGCCAGTTCCAGCGGCGGCAGGTGACGCCCTCGTCGTCGCACCAGACGACCTCGCCCGCGTCCGGGTGCTCGACGGTCCGCTCGCCCCCGGCCATGGTGACGAAGTCCTCGGTGCCGTCGGCCCGCACCAGGCGCATGCCGCCCTTGACGTGGTCCAGGTCCTCGCCGCCGACCGGGATCAGGTGGGCGACGCTGATCGCGTTGTAGACGTCGACGAGGGTGTTGATCCGCGGCAGGCCGCCGTCGGCGAGGGCGCGCTTGGCCAGCGCCTCGGCGGAGTTGCGCGTACGGGACGGCTTCGCGCCGAACGCGGTGTACGCCGTGCGCCAGGCCACCATGTGCGGGTCCTCGTGCGGGTCGCGGCCGTCGAGCCGCACGGCGAGGCGGCGCGCGGCCTCGTCGAGGAGGGCCGAGGACTCGTCGGTGCTGGGTCCGTTGACGAGCCCGTAGGCCTCGATGGCGACGTGGGTGAAGCCGGGCGCGAGGGCGCGGACCTCGTCGGAGACGGTCAGGTCGATGGTCATGGTCCGGCTTGCCTCACAGTTCGTGCGTCACAGTTCTGAGGGGTAGATCTGCCAGAGGTGCAGCCGGTCGCGGGCTTGCTTGAGCACACCGAGCGCCACTGGACTCGGTTCAGCGTACAGGACCGGATAGTCCACTTCATTGGACTCCGGATCCGCGGGCCAGGCCAGCCGCTCCTCGCCGAGACGGAACTGCGCATCGACCCCGGGCGGGATGTTCCCGCGCGGGTCCTGCCGGTGCCAGGCGCCGTCGAGGCGTACGGCCACAAGGCCGTGCAGGGAGTAACCGCTGGTGTTGTCGTCCCGCAGCCGCTGGTAGCAGAACGCCGTCGGAATGTCCTCGGCGCGCAGCAGGGCGGCCAGGGCGTGGGACTTGGCGGTACAGATGCCGGTGCGCTCCCTCAGGACGTCGGACGCGCGCCAGGTGACCTCCATGCGGCCCGAGTCCTGCGAGTGCGGAATGGCGTCGCGCACGAACTCGAAGGCGGCACGGGCGTACGCGTACGTATCGGCGGATGACTTTGCGAGACCGGCCGCCATCTCGCGGACCAGTGGATGGTGGTGGTCGACCACGTCGTCGGCGGCCAAGTACGCCGACAGGTCAGGGTTTTCCTGGATCAGCTGCATGGCACGGGAGCATAGAAATGCGATCGACCGTGCGTCAATGCTTTTACGGTCGATCGCATACCTATGCAGCTATCCAGGGAGTGGCGTCAGCGCGCCATCTCCTCCTTGAGCGCCGCCACGAACCCGTCCACGTCCTCCTCGCGCGTGTCGAACGCGCACATCCAGCGGACGTCGCCCGCCGCCTCGTCCCAGAAGTAGAAGCGGTACTGCTTCTGCAGCCGCTCGCTCACGTCGTGCGGAAGGCGCGCGAAGACGGCGTTGGCCTGCACCGGGTAGAGGATCTCCACGCCGTGGACGGCACGCACCCCCTCCGCCAGGCGCTGCGCCATCTCGTTCGCGTGCCGGGCGTTGCGCAGCCAGAGGTCCTTGGCGAGCAGGGCCTCCAACTGCACCGAGACGAAGCGCATCTTGGAGGCGAGCTGCATGGACAGCTTGCGCAGGTGCTTCATGTGGCTGACGGCGTCCTGGTTGAGGACGACGACAGCCTCCCCGAAGAGCGCGCCGTTCTTCGTGCCGCCCAGGGACAGGATGTCCACGCCGACCGCGTTCGTGAACGTCCGCATGGGGACGTCGAGGGACGCGGCGGCGTTCGATATGCGCGAGCCGTCGAGGTGCACCTTCATGCCGAGCCCATGCGCGTGGTCGCAGATGGCGCGGATCTCGTCGGGCGTGTAGAGCGTGCCCAGTTCGGTGTTCTGCGCGATGGAGACGACCTGCGGCATCGCGCGGTGCTCGTCGTCCCAGCCGAACGCCTGCTTGTCGATCAGCTCGGGCGTCAGCTTGCCGTCGGGTGTGGGCACCGTGAGCAGCTTCAGGCCGCCCATGCGCTCGGGGGCGCCGCCCTCGTCCACGTTGATGTGCGCGGACTCGGCGCAGATCACCGCGCCCCAGCGGTCGGTGATCGCCTGGAGCGCGACGACGTTGGCCCCCGTGCCGTTGAAGACCGGGAACGCCTCGGCCGTGGGGCCGAAGTGGCCGCGGATGACCTGCTGGAGGTTGGCCGTGTAGTCGTCCTCGCCGTACGCGATCTGGTGACCGCCGTTGGCGAGGGCGATGGCGGCGAGCACCTCCGGGTGGGCGCCCGCGTAGTTGTCGCTCGCGAACCCCCGCACGTCCGGGTCGTGGTGGCGGCGTGCGTCGGTCTTCGGAGGGTTCACGGCTTCTCTGTCACGGGTGTCGCGAGCGGTCACGGCTTCTCTGTCAGCCACAGGCGGTTTCCGTTCACTTCTCCGGCGGGCCGCTCCCAGACTCCGGCGATGGCCTCGGCCAGCTCCTTGACGTCCGTGAAGCCCGCGAACTTCGCGTTGGGCCGCTCCGCGCGCATCGCGTCGTGCACCAGCGCCTTGACCACCAGGATGGCAGCCGCCGACTTCGGGCCCTGTTCACCCCCCGCCTTGCGGAAGGCGTCGCCGAGGGCGAGCGTCCAGGCTTCGGCGGCGGCCTTCGACGCGGAGTACGCCGCGTTGCCCGCCGTGGGCTTGGAGGCGCCGGCCGCGCTGATCAAGAGATAGCGGCCGCGGTCACTGCGCTGCAGGCCGTCCTGGAAGGCGAGCGAGGTGTGCTGCACGGTGCGGATCAGAAGCTTTTCGAGCAGGTCCCAGTCGGCGAGGTCGGTCTCGGCGAAGGTGGCGCTGCCACGCCAGCCGCCCACGAGGTGGACCAGGCCGTCGATCCGCCCGAACTCCTTCTCCGTGCGGGTGGCCCACTCCCGGGTCGCGTTCAGGTCGAGGAGGTCGACCGTGTCGCCTATGACCGTGGCCCCGCCGTGCGCGTACCGCGCGGCGTCCACGGCCTCCGCGAGGCGGGCCGCGTCGGCGTCGGACGCCACGACCGTGGCGCCCGCCTCGGCGAGCCTCAGCAGCGTGGCGCGGCCTGCCGGCCCGCCTGCTCCCGCGACCGCGACCACGGCTCCATCGAGTGCGGACATCGTCCTCGCCTCCTTGGTGCGGTCGCTCATGCGGCGACCTGCTCGGCGCGCGCCGCGGTGATCCCCTTGGTGGAGGCGATCACGTGCTTGAGCTTCTTGGAGAGCGCCTCATAGAACATGCTGAGCGGAAATTCGTCAGGAAGCACGTCGTCGACCAGTTTTCGGGGCGGAAGCTGCACATCCAGGGCGTCGGGGCCCTTGGCCCAGCGTGATCCGGGGTGCGGGGCGAGGTACTGGGACACCAGGTCGTACGCCGCGAACCAGTGGACGAGCTTGGGGCGGTCGATGCCCGCGCGGTACAGGTCCTCGATCTCGGCGCACAGCTGGTTGGTGACCTGCGGCGCGCGCTCCCAGTCGATCTTGAGCTTGTTGTCGGTCCAGCGGACGACGTCGTGCTTGTGGAGGTACGCGAAGAGCAGCTGGCCGCCCAGACCGTCGTAGTTCTTGACGCGGTCGCCGGTGACCGGGAAGCGGAACATGCGGTCGAAGAGGACGGCGTACTGCACGTCACGCGCCTGCGGGATGCCTTCGGCCTCCAGCTTCACGGCCTCCTTGAAGGCGGTGAGGTCGCAGCGCAGCTCCTCCAGGCCGTACATCCAGAACGGCTGGCGCTGCTTGATCATGAAGGGGTCGAAGGGCAGGTCGCCGTGGCTGTGGGTGCGGTCGTGGACCATGTCCCACAGGACGAACGCCTGCTGGCAGCGGTCCTGGTCGCCGATCATCTCGCGGATGTCGTCCGGCAGTTCGAGCCCGAGGATGTCGACGGATGCCTCGGTGACGCGGCGGAAGCGGGCCGCCTCGCGGTCGCAGAAGATGCCGCCCCAGCTGAAGCGCTCGGGGGCCTCGCGCACGGCGATGGTCTCGGGGAAGAGCACGGCCGAGTTCGTGTCGTACCCGGCGGTGAAGTCCTCGAAGGTGATGCCGCAGAACAGCGGGTTGTCGTAGCGCGTGCGCTCGAGATCGGCCAGCCAGTCCGGCCAGACCATGCGCAGGACGACCGCTTCGAGGTTGCGGTCCGGATTGCCGTTCTGCGTGTACATCGGGAAGACCACGAGGTGCTGCAAACCGTCCTCGCGGTGCGCCGCGGGCTGGAAGGCGAGCAGCGAGTCGAGGAAGTCCGGCACCTGGAAACCGCCGTCCGCCCAACGCCGCAGGTCCGTGCCGAGCGCCTTGTGGTACGCGGCGTCGTGCGGCAGGAGCGGGGCGAGCTGGTCGATCGCGGATATCGCGCGGTCCACGGCGAGTTCGGCCACGGACTTCGCCGGGGCGCCCTCCGCGTCGAAGTCGATCGAGCCGTCCGCGGACTGCCACGGGCGGATCTCTTCCACGGCGTCCTTGAGCATCGGCCAAGCCGGGTGCTCCACGACCCTTCCCATGGGGGCACCTCCGCTCGCGGGAGGAACCGCCCCCTCCGTAACCTTCTGCACAAGAATTTCCGTCACTTGTCAACCTCCACGGGAGAACCTCGCGTTAGAACACCGTATGCGCGCGACACTCTCCACCACAAGAGGAGACTCGGGAAATTATCCTGCCTTACCCCCAACATCACCGCTAATTTTCCTGTCGGACGCCGTTAAGGCGACTGCTTCTGCCGCACCTGCCACGGCTGACCGCGCATCGTCCAGAAGCCGCGGGAAGCCCAGGAGGCCGTGGAACATCTCCGGATGGTGCCCGCGTGTCACCGCCACCCCCGCCAGACGCAGCTTCTCGGTGCGCACGGGCAGGTCCGGGGCCCCGACGGGGCCGGGGACGACCCGATCCTCGACCTTCCCGACGGCGGTTGCCGTCTTCCCCGAAGCGGGGGCCGCGGCGAGGATACGGCGGGCCTCTGCCGCGTCGGTGACGGTGCCGCCGATGTCGGGAAAGGCGGCGCTCAGGGCGTCGACGAGGGGCCGCGCGTCCGGGGCGAGACGATCGCCGCACGCGTCGTCACCGGTCACGTCTGCAGTCATCTCCCCGTTGCTGCCATCACCCCGTCTCCTGCGCACGGAAGTAAGGGATGACCTTCTCGCCCCACTGCCGCAGGGTCTCCAGGCAGGCCTCCTGCGGGACGGTGCCCATCTGGATGAGGCACATGATCTCGTCGGCACCCGCGTCGCGGAGCCGCTCCACGTACGCGATGGCGTCGTCGGCGGTCCCGTAGGCGTGATCGGCGTTGAAGGTCGCCGTGGCGGTGGGCCGTACCGGGATGTCGTGTTCGTGCAGCCGCGCGACGACCTGCTCGGCGGCCTCGCGCATCGCGGCCGCCTCGTCGGCCCCTTCGACCACGTCCTCGTCGGGGATGCCCGCGCCGCCGTACCAGTGCCCGATGGACTGCGCGAAGAACCGCTGACCGCGGATGCCGACGCTCCGGGCCGCGTCCCGGTCG
Organism: Streptomyces sp. A18; assembly: GCF_059026065.1. NCBI lineage: Bacteria > Bacillati > Actinomycetota > Actinomycetes > Kitasatosporales > Streptomycetaceae > Streptomyces > Streptomyces sp. A18. Next base: position 8,053 of record NZ_JBWLKL010000010.1, read on the forward strand.
TCCAGCACGATGGTCGGACAGAGCACGGAGAAGTGGTCGTTGACGACGCTGGACACGAAGCGCGCGTCGCTGCGGGCGGCGATCGCCGCGTCGTACGCCGCCCGCATCCCGGCGATCGACTCGGGCCCCGCGAAGCCCATCACCAGGGCGCCGATGCCGAGTTCGGCGGCCTGCGTCAGGGTCTCGGTCCTGCTGCAGGCGAGGAAGAGCGGGGGGTGCGGGGTCTGGTGCGGCCGGGGCAGGATCGGATGGGGATCGATGTCGAGCAGCGCGCCATGGTGCTCCAACTCCTCGCTCGCCCAGGCCTTCCCGATGATCTGCAGCGCTTCCTCGACTTCTTGGGTCGTACGTTCCCTGTCGACACCGCAGAGTGATGTCTCCTGGAGCGTCCCACCGCGCCCTGCCCCCAGGTCGAGCCTCCCGCCGGACAGCAGATCGAGCATGGCGGCACGCTCGGCGACGCGTGCCGGGTGATTGAACCGGAACGGCATGCAGACCACGCCGTGCCCGATGCGGATGGTGCGGGTGCGGGCGGCGACCCAGGTCAGGAAGATCTCCGGGGCGCTCATATGGGCGTACCACTTGAGGGAGTGGTGCTCGACCGCCCAGACGCGGTCGAAGCCCATCTCCTCGGCGAGGACGGCCTGTTCGACGCTGTCGCGGAAGAGTCGGTGCTCGCGCTCGACGGTGGGGTCGGCGAGCTGCGCTTCGAAGATGACGGAGAACTTCACGTGCCCTCCAGGGAGTTGAGCCGCCGCCGCACGGTGGGCGCTCTTGTTTCGGGGTGGGCGCTCTTGTTTCGGATAGTCATATGACTAGTCGTCAGGTGTCGAACTTGCAAGAGGACGACAGCACCACTTGGCTCCACGGTTCGGGGCGGCAGCGCACAGAAATCCCCGGGAGGGCCGTGGCGGCCCTCCCGGGGAGGCGTGATCCTCAGGCGCGGAAGGTCAGTTCGTGTTGAGCGTCAGGCCGTAGTACCGCAGCGTGTCGTCCAGCGGCTGGAAGTACGAGGAGCCCTGGTCGTTCACCCCGCCGCACGACTGGTTCGTCGGGCCGCCCGATGTCATGCCCTGGGCCTGGTTGCCCGCGATGTACGCGCCGCCGCTGTCGCCGCCCTCCACACACACCGTGGACCGGCCGAGGCCGCTGACCACGGTGTCCGGGCCGCCGTTGCGATCGGTGTAGGTGACGGTCACGTTGTACGCGCCGACCCGTCCGCACGTCCAGCCCGTCGTCGAGCCCGACTTGCACAGGGTCGCGCCGACCGCCGCGCGCTGACTGCCGCGCACCGGGACCGATGCGCCGTTGCCCCAGGTGCCGACCGCCGTGGTGATCGAGGAGCCCGACTGGATCGTCGCCAGGCCCATGTCCACGCTGTTCTGGCCGAGCGCGAAGCGGGTCGTGGAGCCGGTCGCGAACTTCGAGCCGTTGAAGTAGAGCCCCGGGTTGCCGACCACGCAGTGGCCCGCCGTGACGAGATACTGCCGGCCTGCGGTGTTGCGTGCGCCGAAGCCGACCGAACACCACGAACCGGGCTGGTTGTTGATGTTCATCCGGCTGCCCGGCGAGACGGCCGCCTTCGGCTCCAGGTCCTGCCCGCCCTTGACCACCCGGACGGCGTCCCCGTACTCACGGGCCTCCTTGAGGAAGGCGCGCGCCGCCGGCGTGGTGGAGTCGGCCACGGTGACCTCGACCGTGTCGGAGGCCAGGTCCGCCTCCCAGGAGGCTATGCCGCTCGGGACCCGCTCGGCCGCCGCCGCGTCGAGTGCGGAGGTGACGCGCGTCAGCTCCGCCTCCCCCCGGCCCGGTATGCGGGCCGTCAGGCCGGTGGCCTTCACCTGCGCCGCCGCGCGGGATGTGCCGACGTTCACGGTCAGTTCGCCCTTCGCGTCGAAGAACGCGCCGTCCGTCCGGACACCGTCCCGGTGCAGTCGGTCCAGTCTCCGCTGCTGGTCCGCCTGCTCGTCGAGGCGCCGTACGGCGGCGGTCTCGCTCACACCGAGCGTGTCCGCCAGGGCCTCGATCATCTGCGGTTCGTAGCGCGGCGTCGGGGATGCGTCGGCGTGCGCGCCGGTGACACCCGTCGTGGCCACCAGGGCCCCGGCTGCCGCGGCAGCGAGGAGGTAATGCCGAACATGCGCCATGGGAATGCCTTCCAAGGGTAAGTGGGGGGTGGCATATGGACGTTCGGTGCACCGGGGTGGGGTCAATTTGGTGCACCGAACATCCATCGGCGCCGTTCGCGGGATTTCCCGGACCGCGCCGCTGGGCGAAACCATCCCGTCACTTCCGGTGGCCGCACAAGGCATGGCGGGGCACCGGCCCTTAAGGCGAAAGGGGTAAACACTTAATGCGCGCCCGCGGGCGTGGAGCGGTGGGGAGAGGTGCATCGGGACGCCGCCGTACGGGCGTTGCCGCAGAGCAGCCGCGCAGCCGGTGCCGGCGAGCCGATCGCTCCGGGCCCGATACGTGACACGGAAGCGGCGTTACGGATATTGACGTACGCGGTCCGGCGGGGTTTGGTAGGCGAGACGTCAGGCCGGGAATTCCTTTTGTCCGTCGCCCGTGTCCGGCCATGCCCAGCGGTGACGCACATCGGCATTCTCCGGGCAATTGCACCTGCTCCGGGGGTGCGGATCGTCATCTGTCATGCCGGGAGGCGAAATTCGTGACGGTCCCATCCGGACTGACGTCGGACAACTCGAAATCCGGTACGGGGGCGGCCTTTTCGACGAATCACCCCGCGCCGTTCGCCGTGGCCCTGCGCGAAGCGGTGCGCCGCCGCGGGCTCCCCCTGGACCGAATCTGCGAGCGGCTCACCGCCCGCGGCATACGGCTCACACCCGCGACCCTCAGCTACTGGCAGCGCGACCGCACCCGCCCCGAGCGCTCGGACTCACTGCGCGCCGTGGTCGCGCTGGAGAGCATCCTCGACCTGGCGCCCGGAGAGCTCTCCGGGCTCTTGCAGCCCCAACGGCCGCGCGGGCGCCGCCCATCCGTACATGTCGACGAGCACGCGACCCGCCGTCTCTACGGTCGCGCGTCCCGGCAGGAACAGGCACTCGGCGACGCCTTCCCTCGCTTCAACCAGGGGATCGCCATTCTCCTCACCCGCGAGGTCCTGCACCTCGACCGGCGGGGCTGCGTCAGTCGACTGACCATCAACCACCTGGTCCGCGCCGTCTGCGACGGTCCCGACCGGCTGATCAATCTGCACTTCCTGGACGATCCCGACGCAGGGCCGCCCGAAGCGACCGTCCACTGCGGACAACTGGAATCGATGCGGCAGGACGCGGTCTCGGGCGGCGTGATGCTCCAGATCGGATTCGGCCGTCCGCTGTCGTTCGGCGAGACCACGACCGTCGACTACGAGATCCGCACCGCGCCACAGGACCACCCGACGACGCTCCACGAGCGGGGCATACGCGGCAACCAGGACGCCTATCTCCTCCAGGTGCACTTCCCCCACGAGCGGCCGCCGGCGATCTGCCACTCCTACTACCGGGAGAACGCCTCCGCCCAGCAGCGCAAGGTACGCCCCCTGACCGTGGACTCCTCCGGCGCGGCTCATCTGTACGCGGCACAGTGCCGGCAAGGCATCTACGGCATGAGCTGGCAGTGGCCGGACGAGGTCGCCTAGACCTCTCGGGCCTCCCTCGGCCTCCTGGGCCTCTCCTTGGGCTCTTCTGGGCCGGGGTCCACACCGCGAGAGTGCGGACCCCGGTTCACGCACCGGCGTGCGTCCCCTGGATCAGAGGCCGAACTCCTGCGGGGAGAGGCCGAGCGCCGCGCACGCCTCGCGCAGGACCTGCTCCTCGGCCGGGGCGATGTACCCGTCCGCCCCGGCGACGACGAAGCCGGTCTGCACGACCGCCTTGGCCTCCATCGGCTTCTTCGCCGCCTTGGCGATCTCCTGCATGACCTCGGTCTTGCCCTGCTGGAAGTTGAACGACAGCTGGTCGACGTGCTTGTTGAACCGCTGCTGCAACTGCTCCGGCGGGAAGTTCTTCAGGACGTCGTTCTGCAGGATCAGCGACTCCACGTGCCGGCGCTCGGCCGGGTCGACCGAGCCGTCGGCGGCGGCCACCAGCGCGCACATGGCCATGCTCGCGTCACGGTAGGAACCGCTCTTGAGCTCCGTCTTGAGGGAGGCCAGCTGGGACTTGAGCACGCCCACGAGCTGCGCCTTGGACCCGCCCGACCCCGACCCCGAACCCGGGCGTCCGTGACCGCCGGAGCTGCTGCGTCCCCCCTGCGACTGCTGCTGCAGACCCTTTGCCTGGTCCTTGATCCGGTCCCACATCGCCATCCGTGCCACCTCGGCTACCTGTTAGCTCGTCCGCGCGCGTTCCACGCGTCACCCTGCCAACGCTTTCCCGCCCCGCCAAGTTCCGTTGCGGGCACAGTGAAACGGAGTTGATCGTTCCTGAATTACTTTTGTGGCCGCGCACGACAAAGGCAAGGAGTGCACGAACTCCTTGCCATGCTCAACGTATAGCGCATGGGGGGCCTTGCGGCAAGGCCCCCGTCGTGACGCAGAATCACCGGCCTCAGCCGGAAACCCAGCGAAATGAGAACGATGATTGACGTGATCGTGGTCGGCGGCGGACCGACCGGCTTGATGCTGGCGAGCGAGCTGCGGCTGCAGGGTGTGCGCACGGTCGTCCTGGAGAAGTTGGCGGAGCCGACCACGCAGTCCCGCGGGCAGGGTCTGCACGCGCGCAGCGTCGAAGTGATGGACCAGCGCGGCCTCCTGGACCGATTCCTCGCGGTCAACGAGAAGTTCTCGGTCGGCGGTCTCTTCGGCGGCATCATGAAGCCCTGGCCCGACCGACTGGACACGGCGCACCCCTACGGCGTCGCCACCCCTCAACCGGTCACCGAGCGGCTGCTCCACGAGCACGCCATCGAACTCGGTACCGACATCCGGCGCGGCTGCGAAGTGGTCGACATCAGCCAGGACGAGGACGGGGTGAGCGTCGAACTCGCGGACGGCACGAGCCTGCGCTCGCGCTACCTGGTCGGGTGCGACGGCGGCCGAAGTGCCGTACGCAAGTTGATCGGTGTCGATTTTCCCGGCCTGCCCGCCACGGTCGAGACGCTCCTGGGCGAGATGGAGGTGACCGAGGATCCGGCGACGATCGAGGCCGTCGTCGAGGAAGTCCGCAAGACCCAGCTGCGGTTCGGCGTCGCCCCCAGTGAGGACGGGGCGTACCGCATCGTCGTGCCCGCCGACGGGGTCGCCGAGGACCGTGCGACCGAGCCGACCATCGACGACTTCAAGCAGCGGCTGCGGGCCCTCGCGGGCACCGACTTCGGCGTGCACTCGCCGCGCTGGCTCTCGCGGTTCGGCGACGCCACCCGGCAGGCCGAGCGCTACCGGGTCGGCCGGGTGCTCCTGGCCGGTGACGCGGCGCACATCCACCCGCCGACCGGCGGGCAGGGGCTCAACCTCGGTGTGCAGGACGCGTTCAACCTGGGCTGGAAGCTGGCCGCTGCGGTCAACGGCTGGGCGCCTGACGGGCTCCTCGGCACCTACCATGCCGAGCGGCACCCGGTGGGTGCCCGCGTCCTCGACAACACCCGGGCGCAGATCACCCTCCTGGGGACCGATCCGGGTGCGACCGCGCTGCGGGAGCTGTTCACCAAGCTCATGGACTTCGAGGAGGTGAACCGGTACGTCACCGGGATGATCACCGCGGTCGACGTCCGCTACGACTTCGGCGAGGGCCACGAACTGCTCGGCCGGCGGATGCGGGACGTGCGGCTGAAGCGGGGGCGTCTCTACGAGCTGATGCACGAGGGCCGCGGACTGCTGCTCGACCAGACCGGGCGGCTCTCGGCCGCCGGGTGGGCCGATCGGATCGATCACGTCGTCGACGTCAGCGAGGAACTGGACGTGCCCGCTGTGCTGTTGCGGCCCGACGGTCACGTGGCGTGGGCCGGGGAAGACCAGCAGGAGCTGGTCGGTGGGCTGTCGAGGTGGTTCGGCGCACCGGGCCAGGACGGCTCGGTCACGGGCACACCGGCGCCCGCGATGTGAGCGCGGGGTCGGCGGCCTCAGCCGACCTGCGTGTGGAACTGGACGAGGCGCTGCTGGACGAGGTTCACCGTGCCGCGCTGACGGCCCGGCACGCGGCGGCGCAACGCCACGAGTGCCGGGCCGAGTTCGCGGACGGTGTCCGGGTCGCGCACCTGCTCCCACTGGTGGTGGGCCAGGTCCGCGGCGGCCTCGACATCGGGGGCGTCGGGAGCCTGGCCGGCCGTGATCCTCGCGGAGACCACGGCGAGCCATATCTCGCAGCTGCGTCCCGGGTCCTTCGCGAAGATCGCCAAGTGCCCGCGGACCTCCATCCAGTGCACCACTTCGGGCGAGGACGGCCCGTACGTACGCAGCGCCTCCTGCTCCCACGCCGCGGCCATGGCCGCTGCCTCGCCGTGCCGTCCCGCTTCCACGGCCTTGGTGATCGCCGCGTGCGGATCCGCGCCCGCGGTCCGTGGCGCCGCGGAGGGTGGCGCGGCAGGCGTGGGGCCGCCCTGTTGCTGGTTTCGCGTGCCTGCGGGGCCGCCGGCCAGGAAGGCGACGGCAGGGTCGGCGGACAGCACGATGTCGGTCGCGCCCTCCGCCAACACCTGGGCGGCGACGTGCTGATGCAGGTCCGGCAGCGGCGGCCGGTGCCCGCTGCGCAAGACCGTGGCCAGCGCCTTCATGTACGAGGGCACCGCGACGGCACGTCGGCCGGGCGAAGGAGCGATCCTCCCGTACAGCGCCACGCCCGTGCCCACGTCCAGGGGTCGCCGCGACAGCTGCTGCCAACTGTCGTTGTCGGCATGCAGATCGGCGATGACGGTCGTGCTGCCCGGCGGGCGCAGCCGCAGCTCCAGGGCGATCCAGTGCCAGGGGAATCCGGTGTAGCGCACCGTCGCCGCCGTGGTCCGCGCCAGGGCCACATGCTGCAGTTGCTGACGGCGATCGAGGTGCAACTGCCCGACCAGATAGACCGTCAAGGGCCCTGGCGTCATCGCGGCCGCGCGCAGCCGGGTGAGCACCGTCTGCGGGTCCAGCGGGTCCGCGAGCTCCACGACGCTCGCGGTCGCGGTCCCGGCGAGCACCCCCGGCGACACCGCGGCGAGCACGGGCAGCACGGAAGCCGCGTCGACCATCCGGGCCTTGCCGACCGGCGCAGCCGCAATCAGCAGCGCGGTCCCGGGCACCGTCCCCTCCCCATCCATCACCAGAGCACCGTATCCGCTGCTCACCCCGGGGGTGGCAGCGGGAAGAGGATCCGCACGGGAATCGGTGCGCCGGGAGCCGGAGATGGCGGTGCGCGACTGCTCGCCGCCGAGACCGCCGCCGAAGTCGGCGGCGGCGGCCGCGGCGCTCCTGGGGGCAGGCTCCCCCTGACGCCCCAGGAGCGGGTGTCCGCACCGGCTGATGGCTGAGGCCGCGGGAGTGGCCCCTGGTGCAACAACCGGCGGGACGGGCCGGTGTCCGTGCGTTCGCTGCAAGGAAGTACGGACCCGGCGGTCCGCATGGCCGACCCGGCTGTCGCTCGGCGCGGCGGCGCGAGCGGTGTGGCGGGCCGTTCCGGGGGCTGGGGGCGGGCCTAGGCGTCAGAGTAGAACGAGCCGACCAGAGCGGACAACGGCTTTCCGAGCCGCGAGATGATCACGCCGCCTTCCGATGAGTTCTTGCATATACCGCAGTCAGTACCCCCGTAGCCGCGAGGATGAAGCGGCAACCGGAGACAACCGACCAGGAGAACCAGAGATGCGTACGTTGATCAGCACCGCTTTCGTCTCGCTCGACGGCGTCGTCGAGGCCCCGGGCGGCGAGCCCGGCTACCGGAACTCCGGCTGGACGTTCAAGGACGTGGAGTTCCTCCCGGAGGCGTACGAGATCAAGGGCCGGGAACAGGAGGAGGCCACGGCGATGCTCTTCGGCCGGGTCAGCTACGAGGCGTTCAGCCCGGTCTGGCCGGACATGGAGGAGTTCGCCGACTACAAGCTGATGCCGAAGTACGTCGTCTCCACCACGCTCGGCGAGGGTGACCTGGTGTCGGGCTGGGGCGAGAACACGATCCTGCGCTCGCTCGACGAGGTCGCCGCGCTGAAGAAGACCGAGGGCGGCCCGATCATCATGCACGGCAGCGCCGCCCTGAACCGCAGTCTCTCGGACGCCGGCCTGATCGACCGCTACCACCTGCTCGTCTTCCCGCTGCTGCTCGGCGCGGGCAAGCGGCTGTTCAGCGACACGGACAAGGACACCCAGAAGCTGAAGCTGGTCGAGCACGAGGCGTACGCGAACGGTCTGCAGAAGAACGTCTTCGACGTCGTGCACTGACGTCAAGCAACGGAGTCGGTCGCGCGGTCCGTTCTGTCCATGCGATAGGTATACGTCCTAGCCATACGCGACGGTATACGCGATGGGTATACTCGATATGTATAGTGACTCGACGTGCCTGAGTCCGCGATAGCCCACGCCCGACCGTCCAAGGAAGCATCCCCCTCCAGCAGGAGCCGACCGTTCTGGCTCTTGAGCCTGCTCGGCGGCCTGCTGGTGGGGATCCTCACCAACGTCCTCCAGGGTGTCCTGCCCGACGCGTTCCAACAGCTCGCCAATTCCGGTGCCGTGTGGATATCCGCGGCATTCGCGGCTGGAGCCGTGGCCGGCGCGCCGTCGTGGGGCGTCGGCAGGGTCATGGCCGCGGTCGCGGGAGCGCTGACGCAGGTGGGCGCCGTCGCCGGTTACTACGCGTACGCCGAGTGGGGCCCGGACCGCGTCGGCGCGGGCTCCCTCGCGCCGCAGCTCGCCTGGCTGGCGCTCGGCGTCGTCGCCGGACCGCTCTTCGGCCTCGCGGGGTCCTGGTGGCGGAGCGGTCGGCACGTCCCGCATGTCATCGGGTCGGCGGCGCTCGGCGGGGTGTTCCTGATGGAGGGCCTGTACTACGCGTGGACCCTGCACTACTACGGCACGGCCGCGGCCTTCCTGACCCTCGGCGTGCTGTTGCCGCTGAGCCTGGGCCGGACGGCACGCGTACGCCTGACCTCGCTCGGCGCCGCGGCGGCCTTCGCGCTGCCCATGGTCGGCGCCTTCCACCTCTTCGGGGCGCTCTCCGGCCTCGGCTAGGCAGAGGCCGGAGGGGTGGCTGCCTACGCTCCATGGCGACTAAAGTCCGCGATAAGCGAACGCTTAGCGGCTATCGGTGCAGCGTGGCCGACGGCGCCCGGAGAGAGGCAGGGAACCCGTGCCGGTCATCGACGTGTGGATGCAGCACCCCACGCTCCGTCACTCCAACGACGCGATGTTCGAGTCCTTGCGTCGCTGGACAGGACTTGAGCCGCTTGAGGAGCCGTTGCCGGTCAAGGCCACCGTGGCCGCGATGGCCGAGGCCGACGTCGAAATCGGCCTTTCGGCGGCCTGGTACGGGCCGCAGGGCCCGCTGATCAGCAACGACGAAGTGGCCCAGTTCGTCGCGCAGGCCGGCGGACGGCTGCGCGGGGTGGCCGGCGTGGACCTCACCCGGCCGGTCCAGGCCGTGCGGGAACTGCGCCGCGCGGTGGAGGAACTCGGCTTCGTGGCCCTGCGGATCGTGCCCTGGCTGTGGCAACTCCCGCCCACCGACCGGCTGTACTACCCCTTGTACGCCGCCTGCGTGGAACTCGACGTCCCGTTCTGCACGCAGGTGGGGCACACCGGTCCGCTGCGCCCGTCCGAGACCGGTCGGCCCATCCCGTACATCGACCAGGTCGCGCTCGACTTCCCCGAACTGACCATCGTGTGCGGGCACATCGGCTACCCGTGGACCACGGAGATGATCGCGGTGGCGGACAAACACGCCAACGTATTCGTCGACACCAGCGCCTACACCGCCCGCCGCTATCCGCGCGAACTGGTCGACTACGTACGCGGCCGGGGCCGCGGGAAGGTCCTGTTCGGCTCGAACTACCCCATGATCACCCCGAGCAAGGCCCTGGAGCACCTCGCCGAACTGGACCTGGACGACGAGGCCACCGAGCTGTTCCTGTCCGGCAACGCGCGCCGCGTCTTCGCGCTCTGACCGAGCTTTCGGCTCTGCGGGGCCCGGGACAGGGTGGTGCTGGCACCACCCTGCGGCTGGTGGCTGTCCGGCTGCTCGCCGGGCCCCCAAATCCATACGCTCGTCTACATGTTGAAGCGAACAGCACACGCAGCCATCGCCGTCACACTCGCCACCGGAACCGTGGCGGCTCTGGCCGCCAACGCCACCGCCACCGCCGCCGCCGCCGGCACAACCGACCACCCCGGCCCCTCGGTGGTGCGGACCGACAAGGGTGCCGTACGCGGCACGGTCACCGGCACCGTGCGCACCTTCGAAGGCATCCCCTACGCTGCCCCGCCCACCGGCGAGCGACGCTGGGCGCCCCCCGCCGCCGCGAAGAGATGGCAGGGCATCAAGGACGCCACCGAGCCCCGATCCGCCTGCCCGCAGACCGGACTCATCCCGCCCGCGGGACCCAAGTCCGACTCCGAGGACTGCCTCTTCGTCAACGTCACCACCCCACGCGCCGACCCCGCCAAGCCCCGCCCCGTGATGGTCTACCTGCACGGGGGCGACCACACCGACGGCGAGGGCGCCATGCACGGGGCCCAGCGGCTCGCCGCGCAGGGCGATGTGATCGTCGTGACCGTCAACTACCGTCTCGGGGCGCTGGGTTACCTCGCCCATCCCGAACTGGAGAGGGGCTCCCGGCGCGGCGAGTCCGGCAACTACGGCTTCCTCGACCAGCAGGCCGCCCTGCGCTGGGTGCGGCACAACGCCCCCGCCTTCGGCGGCGACCCCGGCAACATCACCCTCTTCGGGCAGTCCGGCGGCTCCCACAGCACCTGCGCCCACCTGGTCGCGCCCTCCTCCGCGGGCCTCTTCGACCGGGTCATCTCACAGAGCGGCCCCTGCACGAGCACCGAGGGCAAGACCAGCCGCGCGGAGGCATTGCGGCAGGGCGAGAAGACAGCCGCAGACATCGAGAAGCAGCCCGGCGTGAAGAACTGGCGCAAGGCGCCCATCAAGCATCTGATCCACAACTTCGGGCAGGGCCCGCACTACTCCCCCGTCTACGGCGGTGAGTTGCTTCCGCTGACACCCGAGGAAGCTTTCGCCAAGGGCCGGTTCAACACGGTCCCGGTCCTCCAGGGCATCAACCGCGACGAACAGCGGGCGATGGTCTACGGCATGGAGCTCGCCAAGAAGCAGGCCACCGGCGACCCGGACGCGACGATCGACGCATCCGACTACCGGACCCGCCTGGAGGACGAGTTCGGCAAGGCGAAGGCGACGACCATCGCCGCGCGCTACCCCATCAGCGCCTACGACGACACCCCCGCCCTGGCGCTGGCCGCAGCCCTGACCGACGCCCAGTACGCCAAGCCCGCCATCGAGACGGGCCGGGCGCTGGCCGCCCAAGTACCCACGTATTCCTACGAGTTCGCCGAGATGAAAACCCCCTGGTACGCGGACCCGAGGTACCCGAAGCCCGGCTTCCCTGCCGGTGCCGGACACCTCTTCGAGCTGCCCTACCTCTTCGAGATCGACGACTACGAGCAGCTCGATCCGGCCCAGCGCGACCTGTCCGACGCGATGATCCGCATCTGGACGGACTTCGCCCGCACCGGCAAGGCACCCTGGAAGCCCGCCACCCCCACCGAAACGAACACCCAGTCCCTCGCCTCGGGCCCCGGGGGCATCCACCCGGTGGACTTCGCCAAGGACCACCAGTACGACTTCTGGAAGACCTCATAGGGCAGGGGCAAGCAGAGGGCGTCTCAGACGTTCCGCCCGTGCTCGCTCACCGCGATCCGGGCCAGTTTCGTCAGCATCATGCCGTTGCGGATCGCGACGACGTAGTCCACCGGGAGCCCGTGCATCCGGATGCCGGGGCCCCGCAGCGGGTGCCAGTCCAGGATGAAGAGGGTGTGTTCGCCCCACGGGATCAGGTGCATGGCGATGCGGGCCGCTCCGAACGGGCCCGCCTTCGCCTCCAGCTGGAGGCGGCTCTCCGGTTCGCTGATGCGGACGACGACCGTGTCGTCGAGGACCAGTCGGCCCACGCCGACCCGCACCCGAAGGCGCGCGCCCACCGCCGGCCAGTGCGGGTCCGCGACCAGGACCTCCTGGGTTCCCGTCACCCACTCCCCGTACCGGTGGCCGTCGGACAGCAGGCTCCAGACCTCGGCGGGCGAGGCCAGGATCAGACGGCGGTTCCGGGACACACTGACCACGCTCCTCCTGGAGGGGTTATGGGCTGATTTTTGCACCTTGCCGCCCAGCGCACCTTTCGAGCCCGCTGGGCCCCTGCCGGGCCGGGCCCCCTGTGCAAAGGTGATCGCGTAGGGACACCTCGACCGCAAGGAGCCGCAAGCCCATGGCAGCCACCGCAGCGAGCCTCACCCTGGACATCACCGCAGGGCTGAAGATGCGTGACCTCGAGGGCGTGTACCAGGACCTGCATCGCCACCCCGAGCTCTCCTTCCGGGAGCACCGCACGGCCGGAATCCTCGCCGAACGGCTGCGCGGTGCCGGGTACGCGGTGACCACCGGTGTGGGCGGTACGGGTGTCGTGGGCGTCCTGGAGAACGGGGACGGCCCCGTGGTGTGGCTGCGCGGCGACATGGACGCGCTGCCCGTCACGGAGGCCACGGGGCTCGCGTACGCCTCCACCGTCGACGGGGTCATGCACGCCTGCGGCCACGACATGCACGTCACCTGGCTGACGTTCACCGCCGAGGCGCTCGCCGCCGCCCGCGAGACCTGGTCGGGCACGCTCGTCGTGATCGGCCAGCCGGCCGAGGAAGCGGGCGGCGGGGCCAGGGCCATGGTCCGCGACGGGCTGCACGAACGGTTTGCCCGCCCCGATGCCGTCTTCGGCCAGCACGTGGCCCCCGGCGCCACGGGTCTCGTCTCCCATACTCCGGGGCTGATCATGTCGGCCGCGGACGACCTGGAGATCGTGGTGCACGGCGTCGGCGGCCACGGCTCACGGCCCGAGGCCACCGTCGATCCGGTGGTGACGGCCGCCCACATCGTCACCCGGCTGCAGACCGTCGTGTCCCGCGAGGTGTCCGCGGCGGACTCAGTGGTGCTCACCACGGGGCAGTTCAACGCCGGTCAGCGGCCCAACATCATCCCCGCCGAGGCCCGGCTCGGGCTGAACCTCCGTACCCAGGACGTGAACGTGCGCGAGCGGGTCCTGACCGCCATCCGCCGCATCGTCGAGGGAGAGTGCCAGGCCGCCGGATGCACGACACCGCCCGAGGTGAACACGGGCGCCGGCTTTCCCGCCACCGTCAACGACGCGGCGCTGGACGCGGAGATCGCGGCCGTGCACCGTGAACTGCTCGGCAAGGACAGCGTGTTCGACTTCGGGCCCGCGATGGGCAGCGAGGACTTCTCCCTCCTCGTGCCCACCGGGGTGGCCTACGACTTCTGGTTCGTGCCCTCCACGCCGGACGCCGACTGGCAGGCCGCCCCGGGCCAGGAGCTCGCCGAGAAGATCATCGCGGTGCCCGGCAATCACAGCCCCCTGTTCGCCCCGGACCTCTCGGTCCTGCTGCCGGGCGTACGAACGCTGGTGGGCGCCGCGCTGCACGAGCTCAGCGCCTGAGATCACCGGCGACCGGCGGTCAACGGAAGGCCGCGTGCCCGGTGAGTGCCTGGCCGAGGGCGAGCGTGTGCATCTCGCTCGTGCCCTCGTAGGTCAGCACGGACTCCAGATTGTTGGCGTGCCGGATCACCGGGTACTCCAGCGAGATGCCGTTCGCGCCGAGGATCGTGCGCGCGGTGCGGCAGATCTCGATGGCCTCGCGTACGTTGTTCAGCTTGCCGAAGCTGATCTGTGCCGGGTGGACCCCGGCCGGTGAGTCCTTGAGGGCGGACAGGTGCAGGGCGGTCAGTGTCGCCTTGTGGAGTTCCAGGGCCATGTCCACCAGCTTCTGCTGGGTCAGTTGGAAGCCCGCGATCGGCCTGCCGAACTGCTCGCGCTGCAGGGCGTAGTCGCGCGCCGACCGCCAGGCCGAGCGGGCCGCTCCGGTGACGCCCCAGACGATGCCGTAGCGCGCCTCGTTCAGGCAGGTGAGCGGGGCGCCCACACCCCGCGCCCCGGGGAGCTGCGCGGACGCGGGCAACCGGACGCCGTCCAGGACGAGTTCGCTGGTCACCGAGGCGCGCAGGGACATCTTGTGCTTGATGTCGGGCGCCGAGAAGCCGGGGGTGTCGGTCGGCACGACGAAGCCTCGTACGCCGTCCTGCGTCTGCGCCCAGACGACGGCGACGGCCGCCACCGAACCGTTCGTGATCCACATCTTGCGGCCGTCGAGCACCCAGTCGTCGCCGTCGCGGCGTGCGCGGGTGGTCATGGAGGCCGGGTCGGAGCCGTGGTCGGGCTCGGTCAGGCCGAAGCAGCCGATGGCCGAGCCCTCCGCCATGCGCGGCAGCCACTCCTGCTTCTGCTCCTCGGAGCCGAAGCGGTGGATGGCGAACATGGCCAACGACCCCTGTACGGAGACGAAGGAGCGCAGCCCCGAGTCGGTCGCCTCCAGTTCACGGCAGGCGATGCCGTACGCGCGCGCCGACATTCCGGCACACCCGAATCCCTCCAAGTGCATGCCGAGCAGGCCCATCTTGCCTAATTCACGGGCGAGTTCGGGCAGGTCCGGCAGCTCGCCGGACTCGAACCAGTCGGCGATGTGCGGCTCCACCTTCGCGTCGAGGTACTGGCGGACCGTGTCGCGCACGGCGCGCTCCTCGTCGGTCAGGAGGGCCTCCAGGTTCAGCGGGTCGACGGCGTCGAGGGCGGGGAACGGCATGGTCGAGCTCCTTGCGTGTGTGGCGGGTCTACGGGTGCTGCGGGTCGTCGAGCAGGCGGTCGATCTCCGCCTCGTCGTAGCCGAGTTCGGCGAGTACGTCCCTGCTGTGCAGGCCGAGCGTGGGCGGCGCGGTCCGTACGGCTGGGCGCTCGCCGCGGAAGCTGACGGGGAAGGCGACCTGCTGGAGTGGGCCGACATCCGGGTGGTCGACCTTCTGGACCATGCCGAGCGCCTCGGTCTGCGGGCAGTCGTAGACCTCGTCGAGGGTGCGGATGGGGGCGACGGGCACGCCGCGCGGCTTGAGCAGCCCGCACCAGTGCGCCACGGTGTCGTCGACGAGGACGGCCTCCAGCTTGGCGTTGAGGGCCTTGCGGTGGGTGACGCGGGCGCGGTTCGTGGCGAAGCGCGGGTCGTCGGCCCACTCCGGGTGGCCGAGCGTCTGGCTCAGGCGGCGGAAAAGACCGTCGCTGCCGACCGCGATCACGAAGTGGCCGTCCGATGCCGCGTAGGCCTGGTACGGGACGAGGCTCGGGTGGCCCGAGCCCAGGCGGCCCGGCCGCTCCCCGGTGGCGAAGTAGCCCGTGGCCCAGTTGATGTGCAGGGCGAGCTGGGACTCGTACAGGGAGGTCGTGACGTACTGGCCGCGTCCCGTGCGCTCGCGCTCGACGAGAGCCGATGTGACGCCGATGAGGCCGAAGAGGGCGGCGCCCAGGTCGCCCATCGCGTAACCGGCCTTGACGGGCGGGCCTTCCGGCTCACCGGTGAGGGACATCAGCCCGGCGCTCGCCTGGGCGACCATGTCGTAGCCGGGTTCGTCGCGCAGTGGGCCCGTGTCGCCGAACGCCGAGATGTGGAGCAGGACCAGGCGTGGGTAGCGCTCGCTGAGGGTGCGGTAGTCGAAGACGTCGGCCAGTGAGCTGCCGGGCCGGAAGTTCTCGACCATGACGTCCGCGTCGGCGAGCATCCGGTGCACGGCCTCCTGTCCCTCGGGGGACTTGAGGTCCAGGGTCACCGAGCGCTTGTTGCGGTTGGCCGCCAAGTAGTAGGTGGCGTCGGGGCCATTGAAGGGCGGGCCCCAGGCGCGGGTCGGGTCGCCGCCCTGGGGGTGCTCGACCTTGATGACGTCCGCGCCCAGGTCGGCCAGGGACATGGTGACGTAGGGACCGGCGAGGATCTTGGAGAGGTCCACGACCTTCATTCCGGCCAGGGGGGACGCGGGGCGGGGCTCAGCAGGCATGTGCGGCGGACTCCTCGGCCGTGGCGATCGTGACCTTCCCACCCTCGGCCAGTGCGGCCAGGTGGTCCAGGGCGGTGCGGGGCAGGGCGTCCGGGTCGTCGAGGAGCGCCGTGTAGGTGCGGGCGACCAGGAGGGCGCGGCCGTTGCCGGTCGCCTGGGTCTCGTGGTCGGCCTGGTCGTGCAGGAGGGTCGCCATGACGGCGTGCGTGAGCCGGTCCGCGTACCGGCCGACCCTCATCTCCTGTTCCGTGGAAGGGAGTTCGAGGAGAGCGTCGCCCTGCTCGCGCAGGAGTTCCCAGCGGTGCTTCACCGGGCCGCGGTCGCCGTAGGTGTCGGCGAGGGTGCGGTGCGAGCCGAAGCGGCGCATGCAGCGCAGCACGTCGAGCGCGATGACGTTCGACGATCCCTCCCAGATGGAGCCGAGGTGGGCGTCGCGCACGAGCCGCGGGTTGACCCAGTCCTCGATGTAGCCGTTGCCGCCGCGGATCTCCATGGCCTCGCCGGTGACGGTGCGGGCGCGCTTGCACAGGGTGTACTTGGCGAGCGGCGTGAGGACGCGGACCAGCGCCTGGGCCGCTTCGTCTCCGTCGTCGGCGGCCGTGAGGCGGGCCGCGGCCTCCAGGACCAGGGCGAGCGCCGCTTCCGTGTCGAGGATCATCGGCAGGAGCGTGGCACGCATCAGGGGCTGGTCGAAGAGGGGCTTGCCGAAGACGTGGCGGGTGCGGGTGTGGTCGAGGGACTCGCGGACGGCGCGGCGCATGAGGGCGGTGGCGCGCATGGCGTTGGACAGGCGTGAGACGTTCAGCATCTCGGCCATCTGCCGGAATCCGTGGGTGAGCCGGCCGACCGGGGTCGCGTAGGCCTCCTCCAGGGTCACCTCGCCGCTCGCGATGGACCTCGAGCCGAGCTTGTCCTTGAGGCGATCGACGCGGATGGCGTTGCGGGTGCCGTCGGGGCGCAGGCGCGGGACGAGGAACATGCCCAGGCCTCGCGTCCCCTCGCCCTGTCCGGGGACGCGGGCGAGGGTGAGGATCACGTCGGCGGCGGGGTTGGACGCGAACCACTTCTTGCCGGTGAGGGTCCAGTGCGTGCCCCGGTCGGTGGCGAGGGTCTGCGTCAGACCGACATCCGTGCCGCCCTGCTGCTCCGTCATGAACATCGCGCCCGTGGCCCGGAGTTCGGGGTCCGTGGAGGAGAGCGCGGCGATCTCCGCGGCGTACCGACCGGGGTCGAACAGGCGCAGGATGCGGGCGGCCGAGTCGGTCATGGACAGCGGGCAGGCCATGCCGAACTCGGACTGTACGTAGAGGTAGGAGAGGGCGTACTTGACGGTGTGCGGGATCTTGGTGGGCCAGCCGTGGACGCCGGGGCGGTGGGACATCGCGGCGAGGCCGAAGCGTTCGTAGGCGATGGAGGCCGCGCGGTCGTGGGCCGGGTGGTATTCGATCGCGTCGACGCGGGTGCCGTCGGGGGCGTACGGGACCAGGCGCGGGGGGTGGGCGTCGGCGAGGGCTGCCTGCCGGTCGAGGTCGCCCGCGGCCAGTTCGCCGAGTTCGGCGAGCAGCGGCTCGACGCGGGCGCGGTCGTCGGCGGTCAGGAGGCGGTCGAGCAGCGGGCGCAGGGCGGGGTCGCGGTCGGCGAAGTTCACGGGAGACGGCGAGGACACAGGTGACTCCAGGTCAGGCGGGTTGTGCGGTACGGGACTTGGCGGCGTCGGCGGCGTCGTCGGCCGGGTCGCCGGTGCGGGCCAGGAGGGGCAGCACACCGGCGAGGGTGAGCGCGGTGTAGCCGAGGCCGAGGGCGACGACCGGCCAGATGGAGTCGAAGGCCGTGAGCAGGTACTGCGAGACGATCGGCGCGGTCCCGGCGAACAGGGTCGTGCACAGCTGGTACGAGAGGGACATGCCCGTGTAGCGGACCTCCACGGGGAAGACGCGGGCGAGGATCCCGGCGAGCGCGGCGTAGTACATGGCGTGCGGGAAGGTCGCGAGGCCCATGCCGAGGACGGCGAGCCAGAAGTCGCCCGTGCCGACGAGGACGAACATCAGCGGCAGCAGGACGAATTCGGGGAGCAGCATCCACAACACGGCTTTGCGCACCGGCCACTTGGTGGCGAGTACGGCACCGAAGGGCTGCACGATCACTTGCACGACGAGGGCGAGCGAGATGACCGTGAGGAAGGTCGTGCGGTCGAAGTCCAGGTCGCTGGTGGCCCAGGAGAGGGCGAACGTCGTCTTGACGTAGGTGATCGCGACGCCTGCCGTGCCGGCGAGCACGCCGAGCAGGACCAGCATCGGGGAGCGCGTGAGCACTTCCTTGATGGGCAGCTTGATGGTCTTCTTCCGGGCGAGGGCGGCCTGCATCTCGGGGGTCTCCGCGAGCCTGAGCCGGATGAAGAGTCCGACGGCGACGAGGACCGCGGAGAACAGGAACGGCACGCGCCAGCCCCACGACTCGAAGGCGGCGTCGGGGAGCCCGGCCATGCCGAGGAAGGCGAGCGTCGCCAGGAGGTTGCCGACCGGGGAGCCCTGCTGGGCGAAGGCGCCGTAGAGCAGCTTGCGGCCCGGCGGGGCGTACTCGGTGGCGATGAGGACGGCGCCGCCCCACTCGCCGCCCATCGCGACGCCCTGGATCATGCGGAGCAGGACGAGGAGGATCGGAGCGGCGGCGCCGATCTGCGCGTATCCGGGGAGCAGGCCGACGCAGAACGTGGCGGCGCCCATCATCGTGAGGGTGGTGACGAGGGCCTTCTTGCGGCCGTACTTGTCGCCGAAGTGCCCGAATATCAGCCCGCCGAGGGGGCGGGCGAGGAAGCCGACCCAGAAGGTGGCGAAGGCCGCGAGGGTGCCCACGGCGGGCGAGGCCTCGGCGAAGAAGATCTTTCCGAGGACCAGGGCCGAAGCGGATCCGTAGATGTAGAAGTCGAACCATTCGATGGTGGTGCCGACGAACGCGGTGACGCCCGCGCGGCGCGCCTCACGGGCAAGTCGTGGATCGGGGGCTTCCGGCGCCCTCGGGGCAGGGGCGTCGGCCGGTTCCCCGGGGAGCGGGGCGTCTTGCTGCATGACGAGCGTCCTCTCGTGGCGGCAGATCCCGCGACGGAGGCCGACGAGGTGGGGAAGGGAGCCGAGCGGCCGGCTGCCGGTCCTCGCGCCGTCGCGAGACGTGGGTCACTCTGCCCTCCACCATTAGGAGGTGTCCAAGACCAATAACGGCCCGTACTGAGACGTCATCCAGCAGAATCAGGTGCGTCGGCGGGCAGCGGCAGGACGTCCTCGGCCACCCGCAGGACCGCGTGCAGCGCCGCCGACCGGTTGCCGCTGCGCCAGCCCAGCGCGATGGGCAGGACCGGGACGTCGTCGCCGGCGAGCGGCCGGAACACGACGTGCTCCAGGTGGATGTTGCGGGCCGACTCGACCACGACGGCGAGGCCGACGCCCGCCCCCACCAGGGCCAGCATGTTGTACGAGTCCGGCGCCTCCTGCACGATCCGGGGCGCGAACCCGGCCTCGTGGCAGGCCTGCACCGTGGCCTCGCGCACGGCGGACTCGCGGGACAGCGGGAACGTCACGAACGGCTCGCCCGCCAGTTCACCCACCGGCACCTCGGGCCGCGCGGCCAGCGGGTGGCTGTCCGGCAGGGCGAGCACGAGCCGCTCCATGCGCACGACACGGGCCGTGATGCCACGCCGCACGGGCAGCGCCACGAAGCCGATGTCCAGGGACCCGTCAGCCACCCGCCGCAGCGCCTCGCCCGCGTAGGTCTGCCCCTCCAACACCAGCTCGATGCCCGGGAGTCGAGAGTTCACGGCGCGGGTGAGCAGCGGCAGGACCGAGTAGCTGCTGGCCCCGGCGAAGCCGACGCTGACCCGGCCGATCTCGCCCAGGTGCGCGGCCCGCACCGTGCGGCGCACCGCCGACGCGTCGGCGAGCAGCCGCCGCGCGGGCTCCAGGAGCGCCTGCCCCGCGGGGGTGAGGCGGACGGTGCGGGTGGTGCGGTCGAACAGCTTCACGCCGAGGTCCCGCTCCAGGAGCTTGATCTGCTGGCTCAGGGGCGACTGGGCGATGTGCAGGCGTTCGGCGGCGCGGCCGAAGTGCAGTTCCTCGGCCACGGCGACAAATCCCGACAGGTGTCTGAGCTCCACGCCGATGACCCTACGACGCCGGTCACGGGCGCGGTGACCTGTCCGACACCGGCAATTCGCCTGATCGTCTTCCCCTGTCCGCGCCGATATGGGAGAACGCTCGGATGTGCGATGACGAACTGATCCCGCCGCGCGCGGACTTGACCGAGAAGCAGTGGCTGCGGGCCGATGCCCCGCTCGCCCGGGACCTCACCGAGCGGTGGGGCCCGCAGGCCCTCACCCTGCACCGGCGCACGCTGCTCGGCGGTGCCGCCGCCGGAGCCGCGCTCGCCGTCCTGCCGTTCGGCGCGGGACAGGCCGCGGCGGCGCGGGGCGCCGCGAAGTTCCCGCTCCCGGACGGGCCGAACCGGAAGGGGGAGTTCGCCGTCCTGGTGACCGGCGACTCCGGCACCGGCGGCGAGGAGCAACTGGCCGTGACGGAGGCCGCCCGGCGGGTCTGCCGCGACGAGGGGATATCGCTGGCCGTCGGCCTGGGCGACAACATCTACGAGAACGGGCCCGAGTCGGACCACGACTCCGAGTTCCGGACCAAGTTCGAGGAGCCCAACACCGGCATCGACGTGCCCTGGCTCATGGTCCTGGGCAATCACGACTGTTCGGGCCTGATCCCGGGCAGCGGCGGCGACCCCTCGCGCGGCGACCGCGAGGTCGCCTACGCGGCCTCCTCCCCGCGCTGGTACATGCCGAGCCGCTACTACAACGTCACGCTGCCGCACACCGAACCGCCGGGCGCGGCGGCCGATCCGGTCGTGGAGTTCTTCGCCCTCGACACCAACCCGGTCGCCTCGACGGTCGCCCAGACCTCGCGCCAGTACAAGTGGGACGGCCCCTACATGCGAGCCCAGCGCCAGTGGCTTGACACCGCGCTGTCGGCGTCCCGGGCCCGCTGGAAGGTGATCCTCGGCCACCACCCCTACCTGAACAACGGGAAGCACGGCAGCGCCGGTTCGTACGACGGATTCGTCATCGGCCACTACACGAGCGGGATCCACCTCAAGGAGCTGTACGAGGAGGTGGTGTGCGGCCGGGCCGATCTGATCCTGTCCGGCCACGACCACACCCTGCAGATCCTGGAGCCCACGACCCGCACGGCAGGCACCCGCCAGATCGTCTGCGGGGCCGCCGCCAAGTCCGGTGACGGCAGGGCCCACTTCGACCACCCGGCCGCCTGGCAGAACTTCTCCGACGTGGGCTTCATGGTGCTCAAGGTCTCGGAGCGGTCCATGACCGTGGACACCTACACGGTCGACGTCCCGGCACGCACCGCGCGCCTGGCCCACACCACGACGACCTCCACCGCGGTCGCGGGCCGCGCCCCCGTGGGCTAGGACCCGGCGTTCCCGGTGCCCCGGGCGTTCCCCCCCTGGGCGCTCTCACAACAGCCGGGCCCCGCGCTTCGCCAGATAGGTGACCGGATTGATGTCCGACCCGTAGCCGCGCCGGGCCCGGATCTCCAGGTGGAGGTGGGGCCCGGTGGCGCGCCCCGTGGCCCCGCTGCTGCCGATGCGGTCGCCGGTGCCGATGCGGGCCCCTTGGCGCACCGAGATGCGGGACAGGTGCCCGTACACCGAGTAGTGCCCGTCCCGCAGCCGCACCGTCACCGCCTTGCCGTACGCACCCGACCAGCGCGCGAGCACCACGGTGCCCCCGCCGACGGCGTGCACCGGGGTCCCCTTGGGGACGGCGAGGTCGATGCCGGTGTGGTGTCCGGCGAGCCAGTTGCCGCGCACTCCGTAGCGTGCGGTGACGCGGAAGCGCCGGCGCAGCGGCAGGGCGAACTTGCCGGGAGGTCCTTGGGGGGCGAGCGCGCGGTCCTCGGGGATCGCCTCGTCGGCCTCGGCGAGTGCTTCCTCGAACTCCGGGTCGTAGCCGATGCCGCACTCGCCGTCGGTCTCGGCGGCGGCGTGCGGTGCCGGTCCCGCCACCGTGAAGGCGCCGCCGGCCAGGAGGACCGCGGCGACGCTCAGTACGTCACGTCGTGTGGTGCCCGCTTCACGCGGGCTGTCTATGTCGTAACCCATGACCGCAAGGACACTGGCGCCGGGCCCGGGGCGCACGCCGAGTGCTCCGCTTGGCGTAATGCCTCCAACGCCCCCGCCTGGCGCCCGCGCCGCGGTCAGTCGGAGGCCGGCCGGTACACGGTGAGCGCTTCGGGCAGCTTGTCGAGGAGCAGCGCGGGGGGCGCGGGGGCGAGTTCGCCGTCGTACGCCATCTGTGTGTCCTCGGGCAGGCTGGAGATCACCAGGCGCTGCGCCTTGGCGGACGCGTACAGGCGGGTCTTGGCCAGCTGACCGGCGAGCGCCGCGGCCAGCAGGCGGGTGCGCGCGAAGCGTCCGCCGTTCGCGATGCGGATGTCGAGCAGCCCGTCGGCCAGGTCGTGCCTGCGCACCGGGGCGATGCCTGCGCTGCGGTAGGCGCCGTTGCCCGCGAAGAGCAGCCACATCGAGCGGGCCTTCCCGTTCACCACGGCGCTCAACGGCCGCCCCGTGTGCACGATCTGGGCGACGCCGA
The DNA here is from genome assembly GCF_059026065.1 of Streptomyces sp. A18. Taxonomy (NCBI): domain Bacteria; kingdom Bacillati; phylum Actinomycetota; class Actinomycetes; order Kitasatosporales; family Streptomycetaceae; genus Streptomyces; species Streptomyces sp. A18. Next base: position 30,790 of record NZ_JBWLKL010000010.1, read on the forward strand.
GCAGCGCGGCGGGCGGACCGCCGACCTTGGGGGACCACTCTTCCCTGATGCGTACGAGTTCGGGGTAAGCGCCGAGGCTGAACGTGTTCAGAAAGTACACCGGCTCGGAGTGCGCCCGGCCGTCAGGACCGGTCCCGGCGACCAGGGGCTTGATCCGGCCGACGTCGGCCCGCACCGCGCTGCCCTCGGCGAGGGCAGCGCAGGCGTCCGCGACCGTGTCGACGCCCAGGTCGGCGGCGAAGTGGTTGAACGTCCCGCCGGGCAGCACCATCAGCGGCACGTCGAAGCGCAGGGCCGGGGTCACGGCGGCGTTCACCGTGCCGTCTCCCCCGCACACGCCGAAGACGCCGCCGCGCCGGGCCGCGTCCCTGGCCGCTTCCTCCAGGACCTTGGGCAGCGGCCCCGCGTCCTCCTCGTACAGGACGACCTCCGCACGGGGCAGGGCCGTCTTCAACTGCCGGACGGGGTCCATGAGTTGCGGCTGGGCGCCGGAGGAGGGGTTCACCACCACGATCAGGCCATCGCCGTCCGGCAGCGCGGGCGCGTCCGTGCGGGGCCGCGCGGGCGGCGGCAGCTGCGCCCTGGAGGGCACCATGCCGCGCACCGCGTAGGCGGCGCCCACGCCGAGGGCGGCGCCGACCAGGACGTCACTGGGGTAGTGCACGCCGGTGTAGACGCGGGAGAAGGCGACCGACGCCGCGACCGGGGCCACGGCCGCCCCCAGGCCCCTCGACTCCAGGGCCACGCCCGTGGCGAAGGCCGCCGCGGAGGCGGAGTGCCCGGACGGGAAGGAGCTGGTGATCGGCTGGCGGGACAGGTGCCGTATCACCGGCACCGCGTCGAGGACCGGCCTGGAGCGCCGCACCGCGCTCTTGCCCAGGGTGTTGACCGTGGCCGACGCGAGGGCGAGGGACGCGACGCCGCGCACCGCGGCGCGCCTGCCGCGCGCGCCACCGAACGCCCAGACTCCCGCGGCGATGCCGAACCACAGCAGGCCGTGGTCGGCGCTCCGGCTCAGCCGTGGCAGGACCGGCTCCGCCGCCGGCCAGGAGCGGGCGGCCACGCGGTGGAAGGCGAGGCGGTCGGTGGCCCCGAGCAGTCTGCGGATGTGCGGCGTCGGTTGATCACTCATGAAGCCCGTATACCCGCGCATGCCGTCCACACCGCACACATCTTGCGCCGCCGCTGTGACGTTCACTTCAATCAGTCATATGGCAGCCCCCGGACCCACCTCACCGCAGCGACCCGCCGAGCTGCCGCCGACCGCGTGGGCGGTGCTCGGCCTGCTCTCCTTCCCCGGCGAGCGGACCGGGTACGAGCTGAAGAAGTGGGCGGACGCCTCGCTGCGCCACTTCTACTGGGCACCCGCCATCAGCCAGATCTACGCCGAACTGCGCCGCCTCGAAGCGGTCGGGTACGCCACGTCGCGGCGCTCGGGACCCGATGAGCCGCGCGCGAAGCGGTCGTACGCCATCACCACCGAGGGCCGTGCGGCGCTCGCCGGGTGGGCGGGGGGCGCCCAGGACGCGGGGCCCCCCGTCCTGAAGCACCCGCTGCTGCTGCGGGTCTGGCTCGGGCACCTGGCGGCGCCGGATCATCTGCGGGCCCTGGTGACCGCGCACATCGCGCACACGCGGGGCGAGCTGAAGGAGGTCCACGACGCCCTGGCCCGCGCGGAAGGGGTGGAGGCGTGGGCGCATCCGCAGATCGCGCTCCGCTGGAGCGGGCGGCGGCTCGAGGCGGAGATCGAACTGGCGGAGGCGATGCTCGCCGACCTCGCGGAAACACCCGGCCCCACGACCCCCGGTCAACCCCCCGAGGACTCGCCCACCCAAGGGTGACGTGGCTCGCGGCGCGAGGGCGGCAGCCGGTAGGACGGGCGGGGTCAGCCGACCCCGCCGTATGGAGCAGTGCACCTGTGACCACCCGTGCCGTCCTTGCCGCCGCCGTCATCACCGGGCTCCTCCTCGGGATCATGGGAAGCAGAGCGGACGACTCCGATTCCTCGCGGCACCCCGGTACGAGCGGTTCCTTCACGGAGGCGGGCCGTTAGGCTGCGACCTTGCCGCGTGGCACCTCCTCCCCCGCTCTCGGCTGCGCTCGAACGGGGGACCCCACCGCCGCGTGGCCACCGAGCCGCCGTCGACGGAAGCGAGTGAACCTTGAACTTCCTCACCATCGGTCACCGCGGGGTCATGGGTGTCGAACCCGAGAACACCCTCCGGTCCTTCATCGCCGCGCAAGCCGCGGGCCTCGATCTCATCGAGCTCGATCTGCATCTGAGCAAGGACGGCGCCCTCGTCGTCATGCACGATGCCGACGTGGCCCGTACGACCGACGGCAAGGGACCGATCGCCGAGAAGACCCTGGCCGAGCTCCGGGAGCTCGACGCGGGGCGCGGCGAGCGCATCCCCGTCTTCGAAGAGGTCCTGGACGCCGTGAAGGCGCCGCTGCAGGCCGAGATCAAGGACGTGGCCGCCGCCCGCGCGCTCGCCGAGGTGATGCACCGGCGCGATCTGGTCGGCCGCGTCGAGGTGATCTCCTTCCACGACGACGCGATCGCCGAGATCGCGCGCCTCGTCCCGGGGGTACGCACCGCACTCGTCGCGAGCCGTTTCGGCACCGACGTCGTGGAGCGCGCGACGGCGGTCGGCGCCACCACGCTCGTACTGAACATCAGGCGCCTGACGCTCGAGATCGTCGAGCGTGCGAAGAAGGCGGACCTGCGGATCATCGGCTGGGTCGTGAACACGCAGGACGATCTGCGCCTCGTGCGCGCGCTGCAGCTGGACGGCGCGACCACGGACTACCCCGAGATCAAGCGGACGGGCCGGTTCACGGCCTGACCCCGGCGCGTCCGCTTCGGCGCCGGTACTCAGACGAGGGGCTTGACCAGGAGCTCGAACTGCAGGTCGTCCCGCGTCGGGATACCGAACCGCTCGTCGCCGTACGGGAAGGGCGTCATCTTTCCCGTACGGCGGTAGCCGCGCCGCTCGTACCAGGCGACGAGGTCGGTGCGCAGGGAGATCACGGTCACGTGCATCTCCTGCGCGCCCCACTCCTCGTGGACGGTCCGCTCGGCCTCCGCCATGATCACCTTGCCGAGGCCGGCGCCCTGGAGCGCAGGGCTCACCGCGAACATCCCGAAGTAGGCGTGCTCGCCCCGGTCTTCGAGCTGACAGCAGGCGACGATCTCGCCGTCACGCTCGACCGCGACCAGCCTGCTGACGGGCGACTCGATGACCTCGACGACACCCTGCGGGTCGGTCCGCTGCCCCTCCAGGATGTCCGCCTCCGTGGTCCAGCCCGCCCGGCTGGAGTCACCGCGGTACGCCGACTCGATGAGCGAGACGATGGCGCCGACGTCCGCCTCGGTGGCGCTCCGGAAGGTGACGTCGCTCGTGTTCGGGCGCGGCGCTGTGTCCATGGGCGGGTTCTCCGATCTCTCTGGCCCACCGCTGTCCGGCGCGGCGTGGGCAAGGCACCGTCGAGCGTATCCCCCCACTAAGGTGCGGCCGCATGGTGCATGTACTGAGCAGCAGGACCCTTCTCCGCCCCACCGACCCCGAGCGCTCACGCTCCTTCTACGGCGAGGCACTGGGCCTCGCCGTCTACCGCGAGTTCGGTACGGGCCCCGAGCGCGGCACGGTCTACTTCCTGGGCGGCGGCTTCCTGGAGGTCTCCGGCCGCTCGGAGGCCCCACCCGCGCCGGGCCTCCAGCTGTGGCTGCAGGTGGCGGACGCGCGGGAGGCGCACGCGGACCTCGTGGCGCGGGGCGTCGAGGTGGTCCGGGAGCCGGTGAAGGAACCCTGGGGACTGGTCGAGATGTGGATCGCGGATCCGGACGGCGTCAAGATCGTCGTCGTCGAGGTGCCGGAGGACCACCCCATCCGGTACCGGCCCGGGATCTGAGAGCGGCGTCCCCAACGGAGGTTCGTGCGCGCGTACTTCCGCCACCGCCTTGAAACGCGCACGATCCGTGGGACTAACCGCGGTTCGCCGGGGCAGGGGGCTGATTCGACGGTTCGGGGTAACCCTCCGGCGGTTCGGGGTACCCGGGCTCCCCGCCCGGCGCATCCGAGGTGCGCCGGGCCGCCCCTCGTCGGAGGATTGACCGGACCCCTCGCCCAACCCTGGAGCGATCTCTTATGCAACGTCCCCGGATTCTGATCATCGGCGGTGGCTTCGCCGGTATGGAGTGCGCGCACAAGCTGGAGCGGACGCTCAAGGCGCAGGACGCCGAACTGCGGCTGATCAGCCCGCAGGACCATCAGCTGTATCTCCCGCTGCTCCCCCATGTCGCGGCGGGCGTGCTGACCCCCCAGTCGGTCGCGGTGCCGCTGCGCCGCATGCTGCGCCGTACGGCGATCGTGCCGGGCGGGGCCATCGGTGTGGACCCGCACGCGAAGGCCGTGATCGTACGGAAGATCAACGGCGAGGAGGTCGTGGAGCGCTACGACTACCTCGTCCTGACCCCCGGCAGCGTGACCCGGCAGTTCGACATCCCCGGGGTCGACCGGCACGCCGTGGGCGTGAAGACGCTGGCCGAGGCCGCCTGGATCCGCGACCACGTGATCTCGCAGCTCGACCTGGCTTCGGCGAGCTCGGACCGGGCCGAGCGGGAGTCCCGGCTGCAGTTCGTGGTGGTCGGTGGTGGGTACGCGGGTACGGAGACGGCGGCGTGTCTGCAGCGTCTGACGAGTGCCGCCGTCAAGCGCTACCCGGGGCTCGACGCCTCGCAGATCAAGTGGCATCTGGTCGACGTGGCACCGAAGTTGATGCCCGAGCTGGGCGACCGGCTCGGCGAGAAGGCCCTGGCCATCGTGCGGCGGCGGGGCCTGGAGGTGTCGCTCGGGGTGACGGTGGAGAAGGCCACCGAGGACACCGTCACGCTCACCGACGGGCGCACGCTGCCCTGCCGGACGCTGATCTGGACCGCCGGTGTCGCGCCGAGCCCGCTCATCGCCACGCTGGGCGCCGACACCAACCGGGGCCGCCTGGTCGTCGACCCGGAGCTGACGGTGCCGGGCATGGACGGTGTGTTCGCGCTCGGCGACGCGGCGGCCGTCCCCGACCTGGTCAAGGGCGGCGACGCGGTCTGCCCGCCGACCGCGCAGCACGCGATGCGCCAGGGCTGGGCCGCGGCGAAGAACGTGACCGCGGCGCTGCGGGGCCGGCCGCTGACCGCCTATCGCCACAAGGACATGGGATTGGTCGTCGACCTCGGCGGCATCCAGGCCGTGTCGAAGCCGATGGGCGTCCAGTTGACCGGTCTGCCCGCCCAGGTCGTCGCGCGCGGCTATCACCTGGGGGCGCTGCGCACCGTCACCGCGCGTTTCCGCACGGCCGCGAACTGGGGTCTCAACGCGCTCGCGGGCGACGACTACGTACGGACCGGGTTCCAGTCCGGGCGGCCCGCCACGCTGCAGGACTTCGAGATGACGGACGTCTATCTCTCCCCGGAGGAGATCCACGCGCGGGTGACCGCTCAGGTGGCGGGGCGCTCGATGGCGCCGGAGAAGCCGCGGCTCCCCTAGGGCCCTTCTGATGGATCTCCGCGATGGCCCGTGCATGACTCAGGCCGGTGCTCGCACGCTGCGGGCGCCGGCCTTCGCGCGGGAGCACGACCGGGAGGCGCGCGCACGCCGGGGTGACCGATGCCTCCCTGGTCGTGCGGCTGTGGGGCGACTACCAGTGGTGGGGTAGCCGTGGCTCTCGACTTCCCGCGGGCCTCGCTGCGTCAGCCCTGGCGCGAAGGGCTCCGGAAAGCCGCAGCCGTCGTCTGAAGGGCGATGCCTCCGTCGGACGGCCGGTGGACGCTCCCAGGGCGCCGTCTCACCGGCCGATTGATCACGACGTGCGTCACGTCCGTATTACGCGTCACCCGTCGCCACACGAAGGACTCCACCACCATGCGTATCGGCATCGATGTCGGTGGGACCAACACCGACGCCGCACTCCTCGGATTTGACGACCGCGTGCTCGCGGCCGTCAAGTCACCGACCACCCCCGACATCACCTCCGGCGTCACCGCCGCGGTCCGGGCCCTCGCGCCGCCCGTCGAATCCGTCACCGCGGTGATGATCGGCACCACGCACTTCGTGAACGCGCTCGTCGAGGGCGCCCGGCTCACCCCCGTGGCGGCCGTGCGCCTCGGCCTTCCCGCCACCGCCGCCCTGCCGCCGATGGCGGACTGGCCCACACGGCAGCGGGCGGCCGTGGGCGGGCACGGCTATCTCTGCCATGGGGGAAGAGAGTTCGACGGACGGCCGCTGTCGCCGCTCGACCCGGACGAGCTGAGGCGGACGGCCGCCGACATCGCCGCGCGCGGGCTCACCTCGGTCGCCGTGTCGTCGGTGTTCTCGCCGGTCGCGGCGGCGGACGAGCGGCGCGCCGCCGAGATCCTGCGGGACGAACTGGGCGAGGGCGTGCACTTCTCGCTCTCGCACGAGGTGGGCCGGGTCGGACTGCTCGCCCGCGAGAACGCCACGATCATCAACGCGTCGTTACGTGATCTGGCGACCGTCATCGTCGAGTCGTTCGGGAAGGCGCTGGCCGAGATGTCGATCACGGCGCCGGTCTTCCTGTCGCAGAACGACGGGACGCTGATGGACGTCGACTTCGCACGCGCCTGCCCCGTCGCGACCTTCGCGTCGGGGCCGACCAACTCGATGCGGGGCGCCGCCTTCCTCTCCGGGCTCGGGGACTGCGCGGTCGTCGACGTGGGCGGCACGACGTCCGACATCGGCGTCCTGGCCGGTGGGTATCCGCGCGAGGCGTCGGGCGAGAGCGAGGCCGCGGGGATCCGCACCAACTTCCGTATCCCTGACGTCCTTTCGCTCGGCATCGGCGGCGGTTCCCGGGTGTCGCACGACGGTGAGACGGGGCCGAGGTCGGTCGGGTACCTGCTCACCCAGGAAGCGCTCGTCTTCGGCGGTACGCGCCTTACGGCCACGGACCTCGCGGTGGCGGCGGGCCGGGCGGACATCGGGGACAGCTCTCAGGTCGCCCATCTGGGTCGGGAGTTCACCGAGCGCGCCCTGGACCGCATCGCCGAGCGGCTCGCCGAAGGCGTCGACCGCATGCGGACCTCGGCGGCCGTGCTTCCGGTGGTCGCCGTCGGGGGCGGCTCCGTCCTCGTCCGCGACGGGCTGCCCGGCTTCGCCGATGTGCGCAGGCCGGAGCACTTCGACGTGGCCAACGCGGTGGGCGCGGCGATCGCGCAGGTCGGCGGCGAGGTCGACCGGGTCTTCCACATCCCCGAGGGGCGCAGGGACGCGGTGCTCGACGGGGCCCGCGAGGACGCCGTCGGGCGCGCGCTGGCTGCCGGGGCACGCCCCGGCACCGTACGCGTCGTCGACATCGAGGAGGTGCCGCTGGCCTACCTGCCCGGCGGTGCGACGCGCGTCCGCGTCAAGGCGGTGGGCGATCTCGATCCGGGGCGCCTGCCCGGGGCCACGGGCCCCCGCGCCAAGGCGATCAACCATGCGTGAGGTCACGCTCGACAACCTCGACGACATCGCGCGGGGCGCGGGCATCCTCGGCACGGGCGGCGGTGGCGACCCCTACATCGGCAAGCTGCTCGCCCGCGAGGCGATCCGCGCGCACGGTCCCGTGCCGGTGGTCCACATCGACGAGGTCGACGCCGACGCGACCGTCGTCCCCATCTCCGGCATGGGCGCGCCCACCGTCCTCCTGGAACGCCTGCCCAACGGCCAGGAGCACCTGGCCGCGCTCAGCGCCCTGGAGAGATGCCTCGGGCGCCGGGCCACCCACCTCACCCCCCTCGAGGTCGGCGGGGTCAACTCGATGCTGCCGATCGCGTGCGCCGCGTGGGCCGGTCTTCCCCTCGTGGACGGGGACGCGATGGGGCGGGCGTTCCCCGAGGCGCAGATGGTGCTGCCCGGCCTCGCCGGGATCACCAACTCGCCGATGGCGCTGGCCGACGACAAGGGCAACACGGTCATCGTCGAGGCCGTCGACAATCACGCGGCCGAGCGGATCGCACGCGCGGTGTGCGTGGAGCTCGGCGGCCAGGTCAGTTGCGCGGACACGGTGCTGCGCGGCGATCAGCTGGCCGACGGCCTGGTCCCCGCGACACTGACGCTCGCCGGGCGGCTCGGCGCGGTGGTGCGCGAGGCGCGGGCCGCGCACGGCGATCCGGTGGCGGCGGCCCTTGCGATGCTGGCCGGCGTCTCCCTCCTCACGGGCAAGGTGGTCGATGTGAGTCGTCGCACGGAGGGCGGCTTCGCGCGCGGCAGCGCCCGCGTCGAGGGAGCCCGGGACGACAAGGGCCGACTGCTCGAACTCGGCTTCCAGAACGAGCACTTGATCGCCCGGCGCGACGGCGTGACGGTGGCGACCACACCCGACCTCATCTGTGTCCTGGACAGCGAGACCGGCGACCCGGTGACGACGGAGGGCCTGCGCTACGGCCTGCGCGTCACGGTCATCGCGGCCCGCTGCGACCCGCGCTGGATCACACCGGGCGGCCTCGCGCTCGCCGGTCCGCGCTACTTCGGGTACGAGGTGGACTACCTGCCCTTCGGGTCCGCCGCCTGAGGCTCCCGGGCCGGCGCGGCGGACGGCCGCAGCACGATCGTCCGCCGCGTGTGCTTCTCCACCGCGTCGCGGGAGTAGAGGAGCGGGAAGGAACCGTCGGCGGCCCAGCTCGCGAACAGGTCGTCGTAGTGCGGGCTGCTCGGAACGCCGGACTGCCCCGGCGAGTTCATCGCCACGGAGTCGTCCCAGGAGCCGACGTCCACGACGATCCGGAAGGTGGCCCCCGCGGTCTGCCGGAACCCGGGCCCGTAGGCGGCGGCTCCCACGGTGTCGCCGCTCCCGCCGCGCGGAAGCGGGCCCACGGAGGCCCACTGCGGGGCGGTCCCGTCGAGCAGGGCGGCGATGGGGTGGTGTGGATGGGCGTGGTGGAGAGCGCCCCAGGACCAGCCGTCCGGATCCGCTCCCAGCAGCCCGGTGAGTTCCTCGACGGCGGCACAGAGCGTGCCGAGCAGCAGCGAGGGATCCGGGTCCCCGTCCAGGAGCTCCAGATCGACGCGCGCGTCCGCCGCCGCGTCCTCGACGGGCAGCACTCGCGCCAGGGCCAGGTCACGCCGCTCTTCGCCGACGATCCCGTCGAGGGCCCGCGTCAGGAGGGCGGGGCGCAGGTGACGCCGGTACCAGACCTCGAAGAGGGCGGCGGCCGGGGACTCGGCGGTGAGGCGGGCGTCCCAGTCACGGAGGAGCGCGAGGGCGGCGGAGAGGGGGATACCGGGGGCGGTCGCGTCCGGCGCGGTGGCGGTGACCGTGCCCTCATCAAACGTGGAGGCACCGGACACCGCGCTTCCGTCCCCCACCCCCAGCCCCGCGAGCAGCCGCTGCACCCTCCGCGCAGGCAGACTCACGTAGTCCGTCTGGAGGCGGACGCACTCCTCGACCGTCCAGGCCGCGTGTGCGCCCAGTTCCTCCGTGATGCGGTCGTGGCGGGTCGGTGCGTACCAGTCGTACGTCACCGTCTTCTGCGCGTTCGGGTAAGTGGGCGGCAGGTTCAGCTGGTTGGCCGTGGCGAACCAGCCCTGGGCCGGGTCGCGGGCCGAGGGGAGTTCCTCCACGTCAAGGAAGCCGTCCCATTCGTAGCGGCCGTCGCCCGGCACCGGGAGCGTGCCGTCCCAGCCGGGGCGGATGGGGACGCGGCCCGCGGGGCGCCATCCGATCGTGCCGTCGGGGGACGCGTAGACCTGGTTCTCACCGGGGGCGCCCCAGCGGCGCATCGCCGCCACGAACGCGTCGGGTCCCGCCGCCCGCATGTAGTCCATGCTGCCCAGGTAGGGGGCCATGCCGGGGCCGAGCCAGGCGGCACGCACCGCGAACGCGGCGTTCTGGTCGGGGAGTTCGCGGATGACCGGGCCGTGGCGGGTGAACCACAGGTCGGCCGGGACCGCGTCGCCGCCGCGCACCGGGATCGCCTCCGTGACGCGCGTCATCGGCTCCCAGCGGTCCTGGTACCAGTACTCGTGCGGGTCCGCCGGGTTCGTGCGGTAGACGTACAGGTCCTCCTGGTCGATCGGGAAGATCGTCAGGCCGAAGGCGACGTGGCCGTTGTGGCCGATGGAGATGCCGGGCAGGGCCGGTTCGCCCGCTCCGATGACGTCGATGCCCGGTGCCGAGAGGTGCGTGAGGTAGCGCAGGGCGGGCAGGGCGATCCCGCGGTGCGGGTCGTTGGCCAGGAGGGGGCGGCCGGTGGCGGTGCGGGACGGGGCGATGACCCAGTTGTTGGAGCCGTCCAGGCCCTGCCGGGGCGCCGCGCCCGCCGCCCACGGGGGCGTGGTGGCCATCTCGTACACGCGCAGGACGTCGGCCGGGATGACGGACAGGTCGAGGCCTTCGGGGACGCGCAGCCGGTGGGGTGCGGGCTCGCGGCGGCGGCGCAGGTCCTCCGCGTCGGGGCCGTGGTCGCGCAGGGTGAGGGCGCGGGCGACCTCGTCGCGGAGGTTGTACTGGAGGCCGTGGCTGCGGATGCGGGCCACGTCGGAGGGCTGCCAGTACGCGGGCTCGTAGCCCAACAGGGCGAACTCGGGCGGGAGTTCGACACCGCGCGAGTGGCACAGCGTCACGTACGCGTTGATGCCGGCGACGAAAGCCGTCGTCACCCGCTCCGTGTCGTCCCCGTACGCGCGCCACTCCTCGGCCATGTCACCTCGGTAGAGGAACAGCCGTGCCGCACGGTCGTGTTCGGCGTACCGCTCTCCCCACACCTCGGCGAGCAGGCCGAGTCCTCGGCGCCGCCACAGGTCCAGCTGGAAGAGGCGGTCGCGGGCGGCGTTGAAGCCCTGGGCCAGGAAGAGGTCGTCCTGCGACGCGGCGTACAGATGAGGGACGCCCCACTGGTCGATCCGGAGCTCCACGGGCTCTTGAAGCCCCGGCACCTCGAACACGTCCCCGTCCGTCATCAGCGGGTCTCCTTCACGGTCGCGTCCGCCGAACTCTCGTCCGGTACTGCGGGGTCGATGTCGGTGACCGTCGCGGGGCCGGGGCCCGGTGCGAGCCAGACGACCGCGAGCAGCACGACGAGGTTGGCGGCGAGCGCGATGATGCCACCGTTCACACCGTGGTACGGGTCGTTCTCCGTGGCCCACAGCACGGTCATCACGACAAGCCCGGTGAGCATCCCGGCGACGGCGGCCCTGGCGGTCAGCCGCCGCCAGTACAAGGCGAGGAGCACGACGGGGACGAGCTGCGCCAGTCCCTCGTACGACAGGACGGAGAGCTCCACGAGGGTGTTGGGGTAGAAGAGGCTGCCCGCGAGGGCGATCAAACCCGCGATGACGCAGACCAGTTGGGAGAGCCGCTTGGCGCGCATGTCGTTCGCGTCGCCGCTCCTTCCCGGCGCGCGGCGGCGAGCCCGCGGATCGGCTCCGTTGCCGCCGCCGAGGACCGTGCGGCCCCACAGCGTGCCGATGGAGAGCATGAAGACACTCATCGGCACGATCGCCGAGAGGGCGCCCGCGACGCCGATGAGCGCGACGACGGGCGAGGGCAGGGAGTCGGTGACGAGGGCGAACAGGGCCAGGTCGGGATTGCCCAGGGTCGGCATCACGAACAGGGCCGTCGCGCCGACCACCATCGGGACGAACAGGAGCAGTTGGTACCAGGGCAGGAGCAGCGCGTTGCGGCGCAGGGCGTTCGGGCTCTTGGCGCTCAGGTAGCCGGCCACAGTGGTCGGGAAGATGGTGATCGTCACGGCGTTCAGGACCACGGTGCTGAGGAACCACATGGCGTTGCGCCCGCCGGACTCGTGCCCGGGGAAGGTCAGCCACTGGGGCTTCTCGGTCACCATGCGCTGCATGAAGTCGCTGAAGCCGCCGAGGTAGTGCATCGGGATGTACACGGCGAGGAACACGACGGCGACGATCACCAGCATGTCCTTGAGCGCGCTCACCCACGCCGAGCCGCGCAGCCCGGACACGAGGATGAACACCTCCGCCACGACGAAGGAGATGACGGCGGCGACCTTGAGGTCGACGCTGCCGTACGTCATCGCGTTCACGACGACGCCCATGCCCTGAATCTGCACCTGGATGTAGGGGACGATGAAGACCGTCGCGACGACGGCGACGAGGACCCCCACCGGCCGTGAGCGGAACCGGAATTCGGCGATGTCCGCGATGGAGATGAGGCCGTGCCGGGACGCGTACGTCCACAGGGCCGGGCCGACCACGTACGCGACGGCGAAGCCGACGGTCAGATAGGCGACCAGGTAGAGGATCGGCGCGCCGAAGGAGTACGACCAGCCCGCGGTGCCGAGGAACGAGAAGCTGGTGTATGTCTCGCCGGCCATGAGCAGCCAGATGAACAGGACGCCGAGTCCGCGGCTGGAGACGGACCACTCGGCGAGGCCCTTGGAGCGCCCGCGGGCGCTCCACACGCCGATCCCGATGGTGGCGACCATGGCGAGACCGAACACGGTGGTGGCGACGGCTGCGGAGCCGTTCATCGGCGGCCTCCTTCGGTGTCGGGGGCCGCGGTGTCGTCGGCCGGGATGGGCTCGACGGCGTTCGCGCGGTACGCCGGGTCGAGGCGGGCGGCGAGCCAGATGACCAGGGGGCTGATCACCGTGGCGGCGATGACCCAGGCCAGGAGGAAGGGGACGCCGAGGATGCGCGGCTCGATGCGGTTGGCGACGAAGGGGGCGGCGCCGTAGAGCAGGACGGGGACGAGGAGCAGCCAGAGGGAGGGGCGGGCCACGCCGCGCAGGGTGGGCAAGCCGTCGAGGGGGCCGTCTTTCGCGGCATCGTCAGCTGTCGGGGGCATGGGGGGACTCCTTGAGGGATGGCATGGGGCGCACCCGGGGAAGCGGAGGGGGAGGTTCGCTCAGGGAACACGGGGGCTCAGGGCACACGAACGCTCACGTCACAAGGACGGGTCGTAACGGCCGTCCACCGCGGTCCAGCCGCCGTCGACGCTCAGCACGGTGCCGGTGACGAAGGTGGACGCGTCCGACACCAGATAGGCGACGGCGCCCGCGATCTCGTCGGCGCGGGCCCATCGCTTGAGGGCGGAGGCCTGGGCGTAGGCATCGAACCATGCGGGGTCGGCGGCGATCTGGTCGGTGAGCGGAGTACGCACGACGCCGGGCGCGACGGCGTTGAACCGCACGCCCTGCGGCCCCCATTCGGCGGCCGCGGTCCGCAGCAGCTGGACCAGGCCCGCCTTGGACGCGGCGTACGGCCCCTGCCCCGGCTCCACCTGGAAGGCCCGCATCGAGGCGAACCCGACCACGCTCCCCCGGCCGCGCTCGGCCATTCCGGGGGCGACGGCCTGGATGAGCGTGAGGTAGGAGCGCAGGTTCAGCGCGATGACCCGGTCGAACTCCTCGAGGCTGTAGTCGGCGACGCGCTTGCGCACATTGGCCCCGACGGTGACCACGAGACCGTCGAGCGGCCCCCATGCGGCGACGGCGGCACGGACCGCGTCGGGGTCGAGGACGTCCAGGGGGTGGGGGACGGCGGTGCCGGTGCTCCCGCCGTCCGCCGCGGCGAGCTCCGCCGTCTCGGCCGCCCCCGCCGTGTCCCGGTCGGCGACGACGACGTGCGCGCCCTGGGCGGCCAGCGCGCGTGCGGCCTCGCGGCCGATGCCGCTGCCGCCGCCCACGACCGCGACGCGGCGGCCGTCGAGCCGGAACAGATTGCCGTAATCCATGGTGGTGTTGCCTCTCTTGCCGTGGCTTCGGGTGACCGACCGTCGTCCGCTGAGGGCGCTAGGGCCTGATCACGGCCATCCGCGTCACCGTCAGTTCCTCGATCGCGAACCTGGGGCCCTCGCGGCCGATGCCCGAGTCCTTGACTCCGCCGTAGGGGGCGATGTCGCTGCGGTAGCCGGGGACGTCGTTCACGACGACGCCGCCGACCTCCAGGCGGTCCACGGCTTCCAGGGCGGCCCGCAGGCCGCGGGTGTGGACGGCCGCGTGCAGGCCGTAGCGACTGGCGTTGACCACGTCGTACGCGGTGTCCAGATCCGGCACCGTGCGCAGGCAGACGACCGGCCCGAAGATCTCCTCGTCCCAGGCCGGTTCGCCGTCGGGGACGTCAGCGAGCAGGGTCGGGACGATGCACCTGCCGCCCGCGTCGCGCACTCCACCGGCCACGAGGCGCGCGCCCGCGTCCCGCGCCCGTCCGACCCAGCCGAGCACCCGGTCCGTCGCCCTCTCGTCGATGAGCGCCGAGACGCGGGTCCCGGGGTCGCGGGGGTCGCCGACCACCACGTCGGGCAGCCGCTCGGCGAGCCGCTTCTCGAACTCCGCCGCGACCGCGTCCACGACGATCACCCGCTGTACGGAGATGCAGGCCTGGCCCGATGCGTAGAACCCGCCCCGCACCACGGCGTCGGCCGCCGCGTCGAGATCGGCGTCGGCGGCCACGACGAGCGCCGCGTTGGAGCCGAGTTCGAGGACCACCTTGCGGGGAGCCGCGTCCCGCGCGATGCGGTGGCCGACGGCCGCGGATCCGGTGAAGGAGACCGCGGCGACCTCCGGATGGGTGGTGAGCGTACGGCCGACCTCGGCGTCCCCGGTGACGAGTTGTACCGCTCCGGCGGGCGCGCCCGCCGCCACGAGCTGCTCCCGTACGAGATGGACGAGCCGCAGGGTGGCGAGGGGTGTGGCCGGTGCGGGCTTGACGATGATGGGGCAGCCGGCGGCGAGCGCCGGTGCGACCTTGTGGGAGGCGAGGAGGACGGGGTAGTTGAAGCCCGCGATGCCGACCACGACGCCCACGGGCTTCCGGGTCCAGAACCCGAAGAGGCCTTCCCCGGAGGGCTGGAGGTCCAACGGCACGGTCTCCCCGTGCAGATGGGCCACCTCGTCCGCGGCGGCCTGCCAGGTGGCCACGGCCCGGTGCATCTCGACCCGGCAGTCGACCCGCGGCTTCCCGGTCTCCAGGACGAGCAGGTCCACCAGGTCCGGCACGGCGTCGGCCAGCGCGCCGGCGACACCGTCGAGCACCTGTCGCCGCACCCCGGCGGTCAGCCTGCCGACCGTCACTCGCAGCGCCGCGGCGTGCTCGACGGCCCGCCCCGCGAGGTCTTCGTCACCGACCGGCGCCGCGGCGATCTCGGTGCCGTCGTACGGAAAGCGGATGGGCTCGCTGCCGGGCGCGGACACCCAGCCGTCCCCGACGGGCAGCCCTTCGGGGCAGGTCGTCGGACTGGTCATCGTGCGCCTCCGGTGGTGCCGTTGAGGAAGGAGCGCGCGGCGGCGGCGTACACCCGTGTGTACTCGACGATCTCGTGCACCTCGACGAACTCGTCCTTCTGGTGTGCGATCCACTTGCCGCCCGGCCCGTAGACGACGGTCGGCAGACCGGCGTCGCGGGTGAGGATGGTCCCGTCCGTGGTGCCCGGCACGGCCCCGAACGGCGGTGGCTCACCGTGCACGTGACGGTGTCCGTCGACGAGCGCGGCGACCACCGGGTGGTCCTCGGCGATCTCGATGGCGGGCCGGTCGTCGACGACGGTGAGCCCGACGTTCACGCCCACACTCCCGGCCGCCTCCACCGCGAACCCCCTGACCCGCTCGATGAGTTCCACGTGATCGGTGCCGGGGATCGTGCGTACGTCGATGCCGACGAGTCCGTGTGCGGGGATGACGTTGAGCTGGTCGGGGTCGCCGCCGTGCAGGACGGTCGGCGTGACCGTCACACTTCCGGCGTGCGGGTGGGTGCCGTACCGCTCCTGGGCCCAGGCCTGGACATTCTCGAGTACGTCGACGATGCGCGCCCCGGCGACGATCGGGCTCTTGGCCTCCTGCGGCATGGCGCCGTGGGCCATCACCCCGTCGAGATCGAGCCGGAGCCGGATGCCGCCGCGGGCGGAGGTGCACACCTCGTACCCCTCCGGCTCGCAGACGATCACGCCGTCCACCTCGCGCGCGAGCGGCGTTGCGGCGAACGCCTTCGCGCCGAGCATCAGCCCTTCCTCGTCGCACAGGACGCCGAGGACCACGCGGCCGGGGAAGGGCCCGGCGAGCTGCAACGCCCGCACCCCGTAGATCATCGCCGCGACGCCGGACTTCATGTCGGCGGAGCCGCGGCCCCACAGTCTTCCGTCCCGAATCTCGGCGCCGTAGGGATCGACGCTCCAGTCCCCCGGATCCCCTTCCGTGACGACGTCGATGTGCCCCTCGAACATCAGGGTCGGCCCGTCGCCTCCTCCGCCCTCGATGACGGCGACGGTGTTGGGCCGTCCCGGCGCGACCTCCACCACGTCGTACGCCCAGCCGAACTCGGTGAAGAGCCGGGCGACGAGTTCGGCCGCGGGCTTCTCCACCTCGGTGGCTCCGGCCGCGTTGACGGTACGCAGCCGGACCAGGTCCTGGGTGAAGGCGACGACGGCGGCGGAGTCGACGGCCGGGTCGGCGACGGTGGGCCCTGAGGCCGTCTGACGTGAGCTGGTGTGCATGGAACCCTCCAAGTCGGCCGACCACGAGGCCAGTCGACTGGTCAGACCAGTTGAGTTCCCGTACTCTGCCTCCACGTTCACGGCCGGGTCAACCACCAGATCTTGGTTTTCCCGCGCCGGCATCGCGTATCAGCTACGTACCGTGGAGGGGGCGGGCCGATGGCCGCCGACGACACCGACCTGTTCCGGCCGGTCACACCCGTCCGCGCCTATCAGCGGGTGGCGGAGCAGATCGAGGAGCGCATCCTCAGCGGTGATCTGCCGCCCGGCTCCCGGCTGCCCGCCGAGCGCGAGCTCGTCAACCGCTTCGGCGTGGGGCGTTCAACCGTCCGCGAGGCGCTGCGGGTCCTGCAGTCCGCGGGCCTGATCCGCTCCCGTCCCGGCGACCCGCTGGGCGCCGAGGTGCTCGGCGTCTCGCCCGACAACCTCAGCCAGGCCCTGGGCCGCCTCACGCGCTCCAGCGTGGCGACGCTCGGTGAACTGGTGCAGTTCCGCATGGTGTTGGACGCCGAGAGCAACCGCCTCGCGGCCCGCCTGCACGGCGCGGACGACCTGGCCAGGATGCGCGAGCAGATCGCCCGCATGGAATCACTCAGCGGCGGCGGCCCGGCGTCCCTGCACGCCTTCAGCGAGGCGGACGCGCTCTTCCACCGCGCGATCGCCGAGGCGAGCGGCAATTCACTCCTGGGCCTGTGCGCACGCGCCGTGCACGAGGCGGTGGTCGAGGTCATCGAGAAGAAGATCGCGGGCGTCACGGACACCACGGCCTGGATGGAGCGCTCCATAGCCCACCACCGCGAGGTCCTGGCGGCGATCACCGCGGGCGACGGCCCTCTCGCAGCCCGTCTGGGCCGCACGGCGCTGCACGAGTACTACGCGGAGCATGTGGAGCCCGAGACACGGGAGTTGCTTGCGGCGTCCGTCGAGGACCACTGACGGCGCCGGGCTCAGCCCCGGAACCCCGGCGAAAGCCCGAGCCGCCCCTCGAGCTGCGACAGCAAGTCCCCCAGCAGCGCGCTGAGTTGCCCCTGACTGCCGTCGTCGAGCCCCGCGAGGACCACGGTCTCGTAGGCGAGCTGGTCGGGCAGGATCGAGTCGACGAGGTCGCGGCCCGTGTCGGTCAGGCCGACGTGCGACACGCGGCGGTCACGGGTGTCGGCACGCCGGTCGACCAGCCCGCGCTCCTGGAGCTGCTTGAGGCGCTTGGTGACGGCGGCCCCCGACGAGAAGGTCTCGCGGGCCAGTTCGCCGGGGGTCAGTTCGTGGCCGGTGCGGCGCAGCGCACCCAGGAGGTCGAACTCGGGGCGGGTCAGGCCGACGCGGCGCAGCGGGGCGTCCTCGGCCTGTTGCAGGAGGGCCGCGCAGCGGTTGATCCGCCCGATGACCTCCATCGGGCCGGTGTCGATGTCTGGCCGTGCCGCCTGCCACTGCCGCACGACGGCGGCGACGGTGTCACGGGGCGCTCCCGGGGTGCTGCCCTTCGCGCCCGCGCCACCGTCTCCCGCACGGGCCGCGGCTTCCTCCGCCGCGTCCCGCTCGCTCCCGTTCCTCATGCGCCCCTGCCCTCGCCCTTCCGCGTCCTGCTCGTCACACCCGTACGCGCTCGCCGTGCTCCATGCCGCGTACCGTCGCCGCGAGCGTACGGTGTCCCGCCTGCTCGGCGGCCATCACCCGCTGCTCCGGCAGGGCGCGCTGCCACCATTCGCCCGCCGCGGCGTCATGGGCGGTGCGCAGGTCGACGAGGGCGGCGGTCAGGCCGCGACGCGCCGGGCGCAGGGCGCCGGGGGTTCCTGAGGTACCGCGAGGTGCGGTCAGGGCCTGCTCGGCGCGGGCTCGGGCCCGGTCCGTGGCGTCGATGGCCAGCTCGATGTGGTCGGCGGCGCGCCGGTTGGTGACGGCCATCGCCGCGACGATGCCGAGCAGCGCGCCCACGAACGTGTCCACGACCCGGTCGAGCATCAGACCTCCGGGCTCCTGGAACCGTGCGAACTCGGTGACGAGGAGCGCCATCGGCGTGACGCACACACTGCCGAGCCAGTAGTTGCGGCCCATCAGCGCCTCTGCCCCGAAGGCGAGCGCCAGGCAGCAGACGATCAGCGTGGCCTGGCTGAGGTGGGCAAGCGGGACGATCGCGGCGAAGGCGAGCACCCCGACAATGTTGCCGACCACGCGCTGCACTCCCCTGTTCCAGGTGAGCGTGACGTTGGCCTGGTAGAGCGAGGCCGCCGTGACGAGTGCCCAGTAGGGGCGGCCGACGCCGAGCGCCAGCGACGCGTACCCCGCGAGCGCGCAGCCGACGGCGGTCCGCAGCGCGATGGGCAGCAGCGGCGAGCCGGGCCCGAGGCGCCGCAGCAGGGAGCCCTTGGCCGAACCCTCCGCCAACTCGGCTTCCACTCCGATGAGTTCGTCGTCCGCTTCGGGGCGTACGTCGCCGGGGCGCGGCACCGCGCCCGTTCCCCGCAGGCCGTCCGCCCAGGAGCGCAGCTGGGCGGGGTCCGCCGCCGCGGGCGCCGCCAGGGCGTCCTCGGCGCGGATCACCAGGCGCTCCAGGGCGCGGCGGGCCGCCGTGCGGGTGCCGGTGGCGAGCAGCGACTGCCAGGCCGCGTGGACGGCGGCGGCAGCCCCCTGCCGGGCGCGCTCGCGGCCGGGGCCCGCAGCGTCGGCGTACGCGGCGGCCGCGCGCAGGGCCCGTGCGGTGGCCCGGCGCTCGGGGCCGTGCGGCCGGATCAGGGCGGGGGCCATGCCGACAAGCCAGGCCACGGCGCCCGCGCCGAGCGTCAGGGCGAGGTGGCCGGGGACCTGCCCGATGGCCTGCGGCGCGAACAGGGTGGCGGAGCTGATGAAGGTGAAGATGAGGTGGCCGGGCGGGCCGATGCGGGTCGCGTCGCAGAGCGTCTTCTGCGCGGCGGCGAGCAGCGCGCCGACCGCGACGAGCACCGCCGCCGACGTGGTGAGCGAGGCGGCGACCATGGCGATGCCGACGCTCGCCAGCATGCCCACGACGACTCCGGCGAGGGCGCGGGCACGGGCGGCGTAGGGGAGGTTGTGGGTGTAGAGGGCGCAGAACGATCCCGCCATCGTGTACATCACCAGGTCAAGGCGGCCGATCGTCAGGAGCGTCAGATTCGGTATCGCGGTGGCGACGACCACGCTCGACGCGGGTTTGAACCAGATGTCGGACGGCCTGCCCGGACGCAGCACACCGGCGAGCGGGAGTCGGCGGACGCGGGCGGGGCTGGAGGGGCGGGGCGAAGGTGGCGGCGTACTGCTCATACCCAAAACCTTAGCAAGTGTTTTACTCAGAAACTATTAGCCCCGAGGAGCCCCTCCTGCCCCCCTCCGCGCTCCCCGCGTACACCCGTGCGCTCGCATACGACGCCCCGTGCCAGGGCATCGACCCGACGACACCGTCGATCGGGGAGGTGCGCGGTGCACGGACCGGCGCAGGCCGGCTGGCTGCTCGTCGCGCTGTGCGCGGCGACCGGGTCCTACTGTCTGCTGCGGATGCGCAGCAGGGTCGAGGAACAGCGCCGGGCAGCCGGCGGCGAGGCGCTCATGGGGTTCGCGATGGCGTTGATGGCCCTGCCCGCGGCCGTCCTGACGCCGCCGCGCTGGGCCTGGCTGGGTTACGCCGCCGTGTTCGGCGCGGCGGCGCTCCGCGCCCTCTGGGCGGCCCGGCGCGACCGGCACCACCTGCATCATCTGGTCGGCGCCTGCGCCATGGTCCACATGGCGGTTGCCATGGCCGCGACGCCCACCGCGCACGCGGGCCACGGCGGCGGGGGCTCACCGGCGCTCACCGGGGCACTGCTGCTGTACTTCGCCGGGTACGTGCTCTGGTCGGGGGTCCGCCTCCTGCCCGTGCCGTCACCCGTGCCGAGCCTCGCGGCCGCGGAGGGTGGGGGCGGCGGCCCGGTCACGGGGTGGGCCGACCGCACGGAGCTTGCGATGGTGTGCCGGCTGTCCATGGGGATCGCCATGATCGCGATGCTCCTGACGCTGTAGACCGCCGGGGAAGGCCCAGGACACCGCGACGGCGCGGCCGTAAGGGGTGATGACCCACCATCGGCCGTGTCGTGCGTCACTTGAGGCGATAGGCCATACCCTCCGGCAGCGCCGCCCTCATAGTCTTGACGCATGTTGCTCCCCGTCGCGCTGTTGCTGCTGGGCGCCCTGACCGCCGTCGTCGCCCCGCGTCTCCTCGCACGCGCCGACTGGCCGGAGCGCGAACCGGTGGTCGCGCTGTGGGCGTGGCAGTGCGTCGTGGCGGGCGTGCTCATGTGCTGCGCCCTCTCGATGACCCTGAGCGCCGCCGCCGCGTGGCAGGCCGTGCGCGGCCATGTCTTCGCGCCCGCGTCGCACGACGTGGTGGACGCGTACGCGCTCGGGGCGGGCGGATCCTGGGCCCCGGCGACCGCTGTGACCCTTGCCCTGGGCGGCGTCTGGACCGCGGCGATGCTGACCCGGGAGATCTCCCGGGCGCGGACGAGGCGCCGCAGGCGGCGTGCCGAACTCCTCCTGCGCGCACCGCTGTTGCCCGGCGAAGAGCCCGGCGCCGACCGTCTCGTGGTCCTGGAGGGTGAGCGCCCCGACGCCTGGTGGCTGCCGGGCACGGCACCCCAACTGGTCATCACCACCGCGGCGTTGCGCCGCCTGAAGGGCCGTCAGCTGGATGCGGTGCTCGCCCATGAGCAGGGGCACGCGCAGGCGCGGCACGACTGGCTGCTGCACTGCTCGGGCGCGCTGGCGGCGGGGTTTCCGCAGGTGCCGGTCTTCGCCGCGTTCCGGGGCGAGATGCACCGCCTGGTCGAGCTCGCCGCCGACGACGTGGCATCGCGTCGCTTCGGGCGCCTGACGATCGCCCTTGCCCTGGTCGAGCTCAACGAAGACCGCGGCGTGTTCGGCCCCTGCCCGACCCCGCAGGCGCACGTGCCGCAGCGGGTGCACCGCCTGCTTTCCGCGCGGCCGAGGCTCACCGCGGGGCGGCGGCTGCGGCTGACGGCAGCCGCGGCGCTGGTGCCGGTGGTCCCGCTCCTGGTGACGTTCGTGCCGGGCCTGCGCGCGCTGGGATAACGGCCTGCCGCACGGAGACCGACGCGCGCCGGGTCGGCGACGCCCGCCCGTGACCGAGGCCATCGGTACTCGCCCCGCAGGGATCGCGCCCCCGGTATGGCCCCCGCCACCACCCGTCGGCGAGGATCTCCCCATGCACTCCGCCGCTCCACCCGACTCGCCACCCAGCCCGCCCCGCCCGCGCGGCTCCCGTGCCGCGCTCATCGCCACCCTCCTGTGCGTCCCCTCGGTCCTGCTGATCGTCCTGGTCGAGCTGGAGTGGGGCCCGCTACACACGCTCGACGGCGACATCGCGCGCACCACACACCGCTGGGCCGTCGCGCACGACGGCCTCACCCACGCGAGCCGCATCCTGACCGACTGGGTGTGGGACCCGTGGACGATGCGCGCGCTGTGCACCGTGGCCGTGGTGTGGCTCGCCTTCCGCGGCGCGTACTGGCTTGCGCTGTGGATCGCCGCCGCGTGCGCGGTGGGCACGGTGGTGCAGCAGGGGCTCAAGGCGGCGCTCGACCGGCCGCGCCCGACGTGGCCGGACCCGGTGGACTCCGCGCACTTCGCGGCGTTCCCCTCGGGGCACGCCATGACGGCCACGGTCGTCTGCGGGCTGCTCCTGTGGCTGTTGCGCCTGTACGGCGTCGGGCCCGCCGTGTGGCGCGCGGGTGTGGCGATCGCCGTGGTCTCCGTCGTCGGGGTCGGCGTGACCCGGATCTGGAACGGCGTGCACTGGCCGACGGACGTCGTCGGCGGCTGGCTCCTGGGTGCGCTGATGGTCGCCCTCGCGATCGCGACGTACGCGTACCGGCCGGACGCCCGCACGGCCGACACCGCCGCGTGACGGGGAGGGCGACCGGCATCGGCCTGACCGACCCGCCGTCGCGGATCCACGGGCGAGGCCGGGGCTGATCCGCCACCGGTCGCGACCGGTGGCGCGCACGGCCGCGACGGTCGCCGGGAGCAACACGAGCAACACGAGCAACACGATGATCGGCCGACCATGGAGCGCGGCATCCCGCCGCCCTCCACGCCGGACTCCCTACAAGCTGAGCACCGCACACGGCCGAACACCGTGTAACGCGCCTGCGCCCGGGGCCACTTGACCCCTTGTCGGCCGGTCCCCGAGGATCCTTGCCATGACGATCACGGGCGTGCTCTTCGACTTCTCCGGGACCCTGTTCCGCATCGAGTCCACCAGGGCCTGGCTGCGTGCGGTGCTCCGGGAGGCCCGGCTTCCGCTCCCCTCGGCGGAGTTCGAGCGTCTGGCGGCCGACCTGGAGAAGGCGGGCGCACTGCCCGCCGGGCCGCCCCCCACCGCCGTGCCCGCCCGCCTCGCCGAGCTGTGGGCCCAGCGCGACCGCAGCGCCGCACAGCACCGCGCCGCGTTCACGGGTCTGTCGCGCGAGGTCCCGCTGCCCGATCCCCGCCTGCACGACGCCCTCTACGACCGCCACATGAGTCCGGAGGCCTGGCGGCCCTACGCGGACGCGGCCGATGTGCTCACCGGACTCCGCGAGCGGGGCGTCCGCGTCGCGGTGGTCAGCAACATCGGATGGGACCTGCGCCCCGTCGTCCACGCCCACGGCCTGGACCCGTTCGTCGACGCCTACGCCCTGTCGTACGAGCACGAGATCCAGAAGCCGGACCCCCGCCTGTTCGCGCGGGCCTGCGAGGCGCTCGGCGTCGATCCCGCGGACGCGCTGATGGTCGGCGACGACCGGCACGCGGACGCCGGCGCCGCGGCGCTCGGCTGTGCGGTGCACTTCGTGGACCACCTGCCGGTGGACCGGCGGCCGGACGGACTGCGTCCCGTTCTCGGGCTCGTCGACCGGGGCTGAGGTGTCAGGCGTCGCGGGAGGCTTCCCCGTACCGCACGGGGGCTCGGCTCATGACTGGTAGCCCTCGACCTCGGCGGCGGGCCGCGCCCGCGCCTCATCGGGGTTCTCGCCGAACTCGGCCTTCGCGCGCCGCTGGCGCAGCAGGTCCCAGCACCGGTCCAGTTCCCGTTCGAGCACGCCGAGCCTCGCGCGCTCCGTCGCCTCGTCGATCGCTCCCGAAGCCAGGGATTCCCGCAGCGTCCGCTCGTCGTCGACCATCGACGCGATCCGGGACAGAATCTGCTCTTGATCCATCTCAGTACGCCTCCTCGGCCCCCCGGCCCACTGTAAGGAGGCTCCGGCCGATCGGCACCTGTGAGCAGGCAACACTCCCCCGCGGTGTTGCCTGCTCCAGGCCACACCGGACCATGAAGGACCCACTGGGGGTCTTGGCCCGAGACACGCCGAGTATACTGGCTCTCAGCCAGTCAACGCAGGAGTTACAGGATGTCCCCGCGTAGCGCATCGGTCAATGAAGAGTTGCGAAGGCGTTCCAGGGAACGACTCCTGCAGGCCACGGTCGACCTCGTGAGCGAGCGCGGGTACGAGGCGACGACCCTCGGCGACATCGCGGACCGCGCGGGCTCGGCCCGGGGTCTGGTGTCCTACTACTTCCCCGGCAAGCGACAGCTCCTGCAATCGGCGGTCCACCGCCTGATGCACCGCACGCTCGAGGCCGCGCTGGAGCGCGAGCCGCTGACGACGGACGGCGATGAGCTCCTGGCCCGCGCCATCGACGCGATCCTGGGCCTGGCCCGGGACCATCCCGTCCTCATGCGCACCCACATGGCGGGCATCCTCCAGGCGGACGGCTTCGTGCGCTGCCCGGAGCAGCAGCACCTCGCCGAACTGCTCCGCGACACCGTCGTACGCCACGGGTCGCTCGACGTGGACACCGATTATCCCTTGCTGCGCGCGCTCCTGATGGGCGCGGTCTTCGCGTTGCTGCTCCCGGGGGCGCCGATGCCGGCGGGCGCGCTGCGGGCCGAACTGTTCCAGCGGTACGGGCTCGCGTGGGAGCTCGGGGTCCCGCCGGGCGACGAGCCGCCCGACGGGACACATGCGCGAGTCGACGATCAGGCCGCGCAGGAGACGCGGTCCTCTCGGCGATCCGCTCAGCGGTCCACTCAGTCGAAGTAGTCCGGCTGGGTCTGGACGTTGAGCTCACGGATACGGACCCGCTCGGCGGGATCCGTCCGCTTGTCGTCGATCTTCAGGACGTCGAAGCCCTTGGCCATGTCGTTCGAGTAGACGTAGCCGTTGTAGTAGTACGCCGACCAGGAGCCGCCGGTCTGGAGCGTGTCGGCGCTGAGGGGACCGCGCTCGAAGTAGCCGATCTCCTTCGGCTTCGACGAGTTGGTGAAGTCCCAGACCGAGACGCCGCCCTGGTACCACGCCTGGACCATCAGGTCCTTGCCCTTGACCGGGATCAGCGAGCCGTTGTGGGCCACGCAGTTCTCGGTCGCGGCCTGGTGGCGCGGGATCTTGTAGTAGCTCTTGAAGACCAGCTTGCGCTTATCGCCCTTGCCGATGACGTCGTAGATGCCGTTGGCGCCGCGCTCCGGCCCGGTGGCCTCGTCACAGGTGGCGGCACCGCCGCCGCCCAACTCGTCGGTGAAGACGATCTTGTTGGCCTTCTGGTTGAAGGTCGCCGAGTGCCAGAACGCGAAGTTCTTGTTGTCCTGGACCTGGTCGATGACCCTGGGCTTCTCGGGGTTCTCGATGGAGAAGAGGATCCCGTCGCCCATGCAGGCGCCCGCCGCGAGGTCCTTGGAGGGCAGCACGGTGATGTCGTGGCAGCCGGTGGTCTTGGAGACGCCCGGGTTGGTGGGCCCGCCCGGGTTGCCGCCGCCGTCGGGGCCTTCACCCGGGAAGAGCACGGGGAAGTCGACGACCGCTGCCTTCTGCGGGGCCTTGCGGGGCACCTTGATGACGGAGATGCCGTCGTGCGGCGGCTGGCAGTCCGGGAACGTCGCGCTGGGCGAGTACGAGGAGACGTACACGTAGACGTTCCGCTTCTCCGGCACCAGGGTGTGCGTGTGCGAGCCGCAGGCGGTCTCGACGGCGGAGACGTACTTCGGGTTCGACTTGTCGCTGATGTCGAAGACCTTCATGCCCTCCCACGAGGACTTCTCCGTCGCGGGCTGCGACGTGCTGTTGCACGAGTCGTCGCTGCGCGAGGAGTCGGTGGAGAGGAAGAGCAGGTTCCCGGAGACGGAGACGTCGTTCTGGGAGCCGGGGCACAGGACTTGCGAGACGGTCCGCGGCTTCTTCGGGTTGCTGATGTCGAAGATGCGGAAGCCGTCGTAGTTGCCCGCGAAGGCGTACTTCCCCTGGAAGGCGAGGTCCGAGTTGGTGCCCGGCAGCGCGTCCTTGGGGATGTTGGCGAGATGCTTGATGTTGGCCGAGTGCACGATCTCGTCGGGCGCGGGTATCTTCCCGCTCTTCATGGCCGCCTTCGCTTCGGCGGCATCACTCTTCGACACGCTCTTGGGCGCGGCGGGCGAGTCGCCCGGGTCGGGCGTCGCTCCGGCGGGCGCGGCGCTGAACAGCGCGGCGATCAGACCGAGCGCGGCCGCGCCGACGCCGAGGCGTCTGCGCCGTGTTCGAGAGTTGCTCAACAGGGTCACTGCGTCCTCCCTAGTCGCCGTTCATAGTTGAACGGTTCACCGACACCCCGCAGTATCGTGCTCATCATGCACAGATCAACAGGTGGCAACGCATCTGTAATGAAAGTTTTTGATCAACTCCACGCGTAAGCGTGCTAGGACGGTCCCCAACTCCCCCGCGCGCCACAGGAGGCAGCCGTGCACCACCGTCGTACGCCCGCCGTCGCCGTGTTCCTCACGGCCGCCGTTCTGGCGCTCGGCGCCTGCGATTCCGAAGGCTCCGACGCCGGTTCGCAGCCGAGCAAGAAGGCCGCGCCAGGGCCCTCGGTCATCGCCCCCGGCAAACCGGGCGAGAGCGCCGAGACCATGTCCGCCGAGGACGCGGCCAAGAAGAGAACCGACGACGACAGCCCCAACTCCGCGGACTTCACCTACATCCAAATGATGATCACGCACCACGGCCAGGCCCTGAAGATGACCGAACTCGCCCCGAAACGGGGCGAGTCCACGAAGGTCAAGCGCCTGGCCGACCGCATCGCGGCCGCGCAGCGCCCGGAGATCGGCGCCATGAAGGGCTGGCTGAAGAACAACGGCGGCGCGAAGAAGCAGTCGGGGCACGACCACGGCACCATGCCGGGCATGGCCACGGAGGGACAGCTGAAGCAGCTGCGGGCCGCGAAGGGCAAGACGTTCGACGAGCTCTTCCTGAAGTTGATGATCACTCACCACAACGGCGCGGTCACGATGGCCACGGACGCGCTCTCGGACGGCAACAACATCCTGGTCGAGGAGATGGCGAACGACGTGATCGCACAGCAGACGGCGGAGATCGGCAGGATGCGCAAGATGTGAGGCGTGGCGTGGGGTGTCGGCCCCGGGGTCGTCAGGCCTGGCTCCGGGCCGCGGCGTTCCGCTCGTCGTGCGGCGCGTGGTCACGTCGCGGCAGCAGCAACGGGGTGGCCAGGATGAGGATCCCGGCGATCCCGACCGCGGTGCGCGGCCCCGTGACGCCCGCGAGGAGGCCCCAGAGGCCCGTCATCGCCGCGATGCTGAGCTTGCTGGTGACCGACCACGCGGACAGGGTGCGTGCGACGCGGTCCGCCGGTGTGTGGTCGAGCCGGTAGGTGGAGAACACCGGGTTGAAGACGCCCGAGCACGTGATCAGACCGAACTCGACGACGATGACGAGCACGAGCCCGGCGGCGCCGGGGCCGATGAAGGCGAGGCCGATCAGCCAGCAGGCCCGCAGCGTCCCCGCGGCGAGCAGGACCCGGTGCCGCCCGAACCGCTCGACGAGCGGGCCCGCGAGCCGCGAGCCGATCAGGCCGCCGACGCAGGGCACGGCGAAGGCCAGGCCGTACTGCCAGGGCGCGAAGCCGAGTTCACCGACCATCAGGACGACGAGGAGTGGCGAGGTCGCCATGATCAGGCCGTTGTTCAGGACCGTGTTGAAGAACAGCGGACGCAGCACGGGACCGGCCAGGATGTACCGCCATCCGTCGAGCAGGTCGCCCGCCCGGAACCGGGGTGACGGGTCGTCGCGGACGGGTCGCGGCTCCTTGCCGCCGATCGCGCGCACCCCCAGGGCCGAGAGCAGATAGCTGACCGCGTCGGCCACCACCGTCATCACCGGGCCGAAGAGCCCGATCGCGGCCCCGCCGAGCGGCGGCCCGAGCACCAGAGCGGTCCAACTCGTGGACTCCAGGCGCCCGTTCGCGACGAGCAGGTCCTGCGGCCGTACGAGCGCCTTGATACACGCGCCGCTCGCCGCGGTGAAGGCGATGTCGGCCGCGCCGACCACGACCGCCACGGCCAGGAGCTGGACGAAGCCGAGCAGGCCCAAGGCGTACGCGGCGGGGATGCTGAGCAGCGCCGCGCACCGGACCAGGTCCATCGCGATCATCACCGAACGCTTGCGGTGGAACTCCACCCACGGCCCGAGCGGCACCGCCACCACCGCGCCCACGGCGAACCCCGCCGCCGCGAGGACCGACACCTCCGTCGGGCCGGCGTCCAGGGCCAGGATCGCGATCAAGGGGAACGCGTCGAACGCGAGCCGCGTGCCGAACGCGCTGACCGTGTAGGCCGCCCACAGCCATCCGAACTGTCGCCCGAGGGACCTCCTGGCTCCCATCCGCCGGTGCCACCCCTTGCCGTCGCGCTCGAACAACCCCACCTTGACCTGCGGCATCCAAACCGGCGCCAGGCCCGCGGGTCAAACAACCGCATCGCGGGGGCGGCCACAACCGTCGGTTGTACTCCTAGGATGGCGGGCGTGGATCTCCCTGCCGTGCGCACCTTCGTCGCCGTCGCGGACACCGGCCGGTTCCGGGAGGCGGCGGCCGCCCTCGCGATCACCCAGCAGGCGGTCTCCAAGCGCGTGGCCGGTCTTGAGAAGGACCTCGGGGTGCGGCTGTTCACCCGTACCGCGCGCGGGGCCCGGCTCACCGTCGACGGTCAGGCGTTCCTGCCCCACGCCCGTGATCTGCTGCGGGCCGAGGAGCGGGCGACGGCCTCCGTGCGGCCCGGCCGCCGGGCGCTGAGGGTCGACGTGATCGGGCGGCGGCTCGCGCCCGCGGGGCTGCTGAGCGGCTTCCGCCGGGCGCATCCCGGCATCGAGCTCGACGTCGTGACGCTCTTCGACGCCGACGCGGCCCTGACCGCCGTCCGGTCGGGGACGATCGACGCGTCCTTCCGCGCCCTCACCCTGCCCGCGCGCCAGCTGCCCGAGGGCATCGAGGCCGCCCGGGTGTACGACGAGCCCGTGCAGCTCCTCGCCGGACCGGCCCACCCCTGCGCGGCGGCCCGAGCGGTGACCCCCGCGCAGCTGACCGGGCACAGGATCTGGATGCCCGGCATCGTCCCGGGTACGGAATGGGCCGCCTACTACGAGGCGCTCGGCGCCGCGTTCGGGATCTCCATCGAGGCGACCGGGCCCGACTTCGGCACCGAGCCACTGCTCGACACGATCGCCGGGTCCTCGACGCTCGCCACCTTCGTCGGCGAGCAGACCCGCCTCGTCTGGCCCGCCGACCACGACCTGCGGCGCATCGCGATGCGCGAGCCCACGCCGGTGTACCCGCACTCACTGATCTGGCGCGGCGACAACCCGCACCCCGCGCTCACCACCCTGCGCGACCACCTCGCCGCGACGCGGCCCGACCCGCACGACGCCGGGACGTGGACGCCGCGGTGGGCTCAGTGATCAACGACCGGGCGAAGGACCCTGGCGGCGGTTGTGGCGCGGGGGCAGGGCGCCCGCGTCCCGCGCGGACGCGATGAGCTTGAGGGACCTGCGGCGGCTGCGGCCGGTCGCGTGCATCACGGCGAGCACGGGGTCCCGCCCGTCGGCCTGCGCCGCTCGATACTCCTGAGCCGCCATCAGCCGCCCGGTGCGCCCGCGCGGCCAGGAGGGACGGGCGCGTCGCAGGGCGGGCGGGTCCTGCGGATGAGGGTGCGGGCACAGCTCAGGGTTCAGGTCAGGGCACAGCTCCGGAGTCAGCTCCGGATTGAGGTGCGGGCACATCGGCCCGTCGGCCGGATGCGGCGGCCGGGCGTGCAGACCCTCCAGGGTGACCCGCCCCTCCGACACCACGGCCCGCGCGTCGATGGCCGCTCCGTCCCCGAAGGTCAGCCGGACGTGGAACGAGGGTGGGGCATAGGGGGAGAAAGAGGGTGAGCCATCAGCATTCGGTTGATAGTGATCAGAAACGCCAAGAAAGGGGCTCTCAAGCACCATCAAAAGGTAGCCGTGCGATCGCATTAGGTCACGAACGGCACACCGCATCTCCCCCTCAGCCCACTGGGGTGCGATGCTGAATTCATCCCCGAGGCCGCCTCGCGGAAGGAGCACCGCCGTGCTGCAGGTAGCCGTCGTCGGATCGGGCCCGAGCGGGGTGTACACCGCGCAGTCCCTTGTCCAGCAGGAACGCGTGCCGGGGGTGCGCGTCGACGTCATCGACCGGCTGCCCTGCCCGTACGGCCTCGTCCGTTACGGGGTCGCACCCGACCACGAGAAGATCAAGTCCCTCCAGAACAACCTGCGCACGGTCCTCGAACACGACCGCGTCCGCTTCCTGGGCGGCATCGAGATCGGCCCGAACGGCTTCCCCGTCGCGCGGCTGCTCGACCTCTACCACGCGGTCGTCTACTGCGTGGGCGCGGCGGCCGACCGCAAGCTGGGCGTGCCGGGCGAGGATCTGCCGGGGAGCCACTCGGCCACGGAGTTCGTGTCCTGGTACAGCGCGCACCCGGACGCGACGGCCGACGGTTTCATCGGGGGCGTGGAGTCCGCCGTCGTCATCGGCGTCGGGAACGTGGCGGTGGACGTCGCGCGGATGCTGGCGCGCGGTGTGGCGGAGCTGCGGCCCACCGACATGCCGCAGGCGGCGCTCGGCGTGCTGGCCGAGAGCCGGGTGCGCGAGGTCCACATGGTGGGGCGGCGCGGCCCTTCGCAGGCACGCTTCACGACCAAGGAACTGCGGGAGCTCGGTTCGCTCCCGGACACCGAAGTGATCGTGGATCCCGAGGAGTTGGCGCTCGATCCGGCGTACGCCGACCCCTCCGGCCTGCCCGCGGCGATCCGCCGCAACATCGAGGTGATGCGCGGCTGGGCCGAGCGCCCCGCGCAGCACCTGCCGCGCAGCATCCGGCTCCGCTTCTTCCTGCGCCCCGTGGCCGTGACGGACGCCGCGGGCCGGGTCGGCGGGGTACGGTTCGAGCGCACGCTGCCGGACGGGCGTGGCGGGGTGACGGGTTCGGGGCAGTACGAGGACATCGCGGGGCAGCTGGTCCTGCGCTCGGTGGGTTATCGCGGGGTCCCCATCGACGGCCTGCCGTTCGACCCTGCCCTCGGCACGGTGCCGCACGCGGCGGGGCGCGTGCTGCGGGCGGGCGCCACGTCCCCCGGCGAGTATGTGGCGGGCTGGATCAAGCGGGGCCCGACGGGCGTCATCGGGACCAACCGTCCGTGCGCCAAGGAGACGGTGCTCTCCCTGCTGGACGACGCCCCCGCCCTCGTACGGAAACGGGTGCCCGAGGACCCGCTGCCCGCTCTGCGCGACGCCGGGCAGGACCCCGTCGAGTGGCAGGGCTGGCTCGGGATCGAGCGCGCGGAGGCGGAGCTCGGCATCTCGCTGGGCCGCGGCCCTGTGAAGATCCCGGACTGGCCGGGGCTGCGGTCCGCTGCGCGGGGCGATCTGTCGTAGGCCCCTCGGCGCCGCGCCTGGCTCGGGTGGTGACCGGTCCGCGGGCCCGGTGGGGGCTGGTCGCGTTCGCCGCGCGCCCCTTACGGGGCGCCCGTGCGCTCCGCCTGCGTCCTTGCCGCGGCCAGGACGCTGTCGAGCAGGCCGGGGAACAGCGCGTCCAGGTCGGCTCGGCGCAGCCCGTTCAGCTTGGCCGTGCCGCGGTAGATCTGCTGGATCACGCCGCTCTCGCGCAGCACCCGGAAGTGGTGGGTGCTCGTGGACTTCGTCACAGGCAGGTCGATCTGCGAGCAGGAGAGACCGTCGAGACCCGGCTTACACCCGGCCAGCTGCCGCACGACCCGCAGGCGCATCGGGTCCGACAGCGCGTGGAGCACGCTTTCCAGCCGGATCTCGGGGCGCTGCGGATGGTCGAGTGCACGGCTGCTGATCGGTGCGGCGGTCGTCATGACGGCTCCACTTCATCCGGGCTTCACGTCTTCTCGAAGGCCTCCATAGTACGAGAGCCATCGTAGTTTGACTTCTGCCGTATTCAGCGGTCTACCGTACGGGCCGTACCAACGCCCGTGACGAATGGAGGCCGCCGTGAGCGCGCTGTTCGAGCCTTACACCCTGCGATCACTGACCGTCGCCAACCGCGTGTGGATGGCGCCGATGTGCCAGTACTCGGCGGAGGTGTCCGGGCCGAACGCGGGTGTGGCGGGCGACTGGCACTTCGCCCACTACGCGGCGCGCGCCGCGGGCGGCACCGGCCTGATCCTCGTCGAGGCGTCGGCCGTGAGCCCCGAGGGCCGCATCAGCCCCGCGGACCTCGGGATATGGAACGACACGCAGGTCGAGGCCTTCCGCCGCATCACCGGCTTCCTGAAGACCCACGGCACAACTCCGGGCATCCAGATCGCGCACGCGGGCCGCAAGGCCTCGACCGACCGCCCCTGGAAGGGCGGCGGGCCCATCGGCCCGGACGAGCACGGCTGGCAGCCGCTCGCACCCAGCGCGCTCCCCTTCGACGAGGGCCACCACCTGCCGCACGAACTCACCACGGAGGAGATCCGCGACGTCGTCCGCCAGTTCGCGGACGCGGCCCGGCGCGCGCTCGACGCCGGCTTCCAGGTGGTCGAGATCCACGGCGCCCACGGCTACCTCATCGGCGAGTTCCTCTCGCCGTTCACCAACCGCCGCACGGACGAGTACGGCGGCTCCTTCGAGAACCGCTCCCGGCTCGCCCTCGAGGTCGTCGCCGCCGTCCGCGCGGTGTGGCCCGAGGAGCTGCCCCTCTTCTTCCGGATCTCCGCGACCGACTGGCTGACGGAGAACCCCGAGGACGAGCGCGACGGCTGGACGGCCGACGACACGGTCCGCCTCGCGAAGGACCTGCACGCCCACGGCGTGGACCTCCTTGACGTGTCCAGCGGCGGGAACGCCCCGCGGGCGCGCATCGCGACCGGCCCCGGCTACCAAGTCCCGTTCGCGGCACGGGTCAAGGCCGAGACCGCGCTGCCCGTGGCCGCCGTCGGCATGATCACGGAACCCGAGCAGGCCGAGAAGATCCTCGCCGACGGCCGGGCGGACGCCGTGCTCCTGGGCCGCGAACTCCTGCGCAACCCCTCGTGGGCCCGCCACGCCGCGAACGACCTCGGCGGCGACGTCGCCACCCCGCAGCAGTACCACCGGATGGTGTGAGCCCCGCCAGCCCCGACGCCCGGGGCCACTAGCCGCCGCCCGGGGCCACTAGCCGCCGCCCGGGGCTAATTGCCGCCGCACGAGGTCTTCTTGAGCTTCCTGAACTCGGAGTCGGTGGGCTTGTAGTCCTGCTCGAAGGCGCTCGCCCGCGCCGTGACCTCGGGGAAGTAGGTCCGGAAGGCCAGCGACCAACTGGTCTGCAGGAAGTCCTCCAGGACGTCGTTCAGGCGGTGGCAGTCGGCGGTCTGCCCCTCCCGCAGGCCGATGCCGTAGAACTGCCGGTTCTTGACCGTGATGCTCCGCGCCACCTCGACCTCGTCGACGTACCGCGGGTCCTGGGCGAAGCCCTCCAGGATGATCTTGTCCGTCCAGACGGCTTCGAAGTTGCCGTTGATGAGCTCCTTGACGCAGGTCTTGTAGCTGTTGCGGAGCTCGGCCACCACGCTCTGGCCCAGGGCGGCCCGGATGGCTTCCTTGGCCTTCTCGTCCTGCTCGCTGTCCGGGTCGCCTGTGGAGCCGCGCACGCTGCACACCCGTTTCCCGTCGACGTCCGCCAGCTTGGCGATGCCGGTGTAATCCTTGCGGATCAGCACCCCCTGGTACGTCTTGAAGTACGGGGCCGTGAAGTCGACCGCCTTGTCCCGCTCGCCGGTGACGGAGTACGTGGCCACCACCATGTCCATGCTGCCGTCACGCAGCACGTTCTCGCGGTCGCGCGACTGGACGTCCCAGTCCGCGGCCTTGAATCCGAGCTTCGAGCTGAGGAACTCCACCAACTGCGCCTCGAATCCGGCGAAGTCGTCCTCCTCCTCGCTGCGCGTGCTGAAGCCGGGCTGCCCCTTCTTCACCGCGACGTTGAGGGTCTTCGCGTCGAAGATCGAGGGCGGCGCCTCGCTCTTCGTGGTGGCACCGCCGGAAGGCTCGGCGTGGTCGGACCCGTTCCCCGACCCGCCGCCACACGCGGCGGTCAGGCTGAGGGCGAGCAGGCATGCGGCGGTGATGAGCCGAGGACGTCGCGCTCTGCAGGACATGGACTCTCCCTTGGGCTACCGGCGGTACTCCGCCTTCTCGAGCGTGAGGCCGACCCGGCAGTCGTCGCCGCCGGCCAATTGAATGTCGACCGCGACTTCCGGTCCCGTGCCGTCCCCCAGATCGAGCGTGGTGGTGAGGGTGCCCGCCAGGTCGACGGGCCCCTTCGCGTCGATGTCCGCGCCCTGGAACCGCAGGCTGCTCAGAGCGAGGCAGGGAGATCCGCCCGCGACCCCGTCACGCGCCGCGAGGGTCACCTTCAGCTCTCCGTAGTCGCCCGGATCGGACTTCACGGTGAGCCTGGCCGTTCCGTCGGCGTCCAGGGTGGCGCCCGTCAGTTCCGCATGGGGCGTCACGTCGACCGGCTTGCCCGCGGCCACGGACGAGCGGATGCCCCAGGCCAGCGCCCCGACCAGCAGCGCGACGAGCACCGCGCCGAGGAAGGCCCGCAAGTGCTGGGCCGCTTCCGGGCGTTCACTCTTGGCCGCGCGCCCCGTCATCGTGGAGGCGTACGCGATGAAGAGAGTGGCCGCGGTCACCGCGCCGGCCGTGCCGCCCCAGACCGCGACGGCGGCCAGGACGAGCATCGCCACGAGATGAAGGGTGAACTGCTGCCCGAGGAAGGTCTTTTCCCTGGATTCCGGGGTACGGGTTCCGCCGCCCTCCGGGGCGCGCTCCGTCGGCGCAACCATGTGACACCCCCGCGTGCAACTGATGCGTGTGGAGGCCAAGGATGCCACAGAGAGTGATGCGGGACACATCAACCTGCGTTATTCCAGGGGATGTTCGGGATCCCGGGGGGCGTTCGGGGCCGGCGACAGCCTTGGCCAAGGGCCGCCGACTGGGGACATCCCTAGGTGACTCCCCGAAGCGACGGGCGGATGTGCGTTCGTACCGTGGCGCTGTCGCGATGTGTCACGGTTCGGGGCCCGTACCGGCCCTCGGGAGGGCGTTGTGCGTTACGTCATCGAGGTGTTCCGCTCGCCTGGGGGCGTGCACGGAAACGTGGTGGACGAGGGCAACGAGGAAGGGGACACAGGGCGTTGCGTGCCGTTCCACGGCTGGCTCGAACTGCTCTCGCTCCTCGAACCGCCCCCGGACGCGTCCACGGAGACCGGAGAACCCGCTTCCGCGGCGGATGGCGACTCCTGGGGCGCCTGATTCCACGGCACGGCAAACAGCTCTCCGGGAGCGGGCAATCTGCTTGTACCAGACCGGTTCCGGCATCATCGTGGACGTTCAGGGCCATGCGCCCGGCACGGGTCGCCGTCACAGTCCTGGCGCCCGTACCGGGTGCCGACACGTGGGGGCGGTGATGACGTCCGGGGACACACTGAACGGCCATGCCCACCCACCGGCGCCCCATGAGGCGTTTTCCGGTCGTACGCATGAACTCGCGGTGCTCCAGGAGGAGTTCCGCCACGCGTGCGAGGGTGTGCCGCGCCTCGTCCTGATCGACGGGCCCGGCGGCATCGGCAAGACCGCGCTGGTGCGCAGGTTCCTGGACACGGCGGGCGACGCCTGCGTGCTGCAGGCCAGCGGCGAGGAGAACGAGAGCGTGCTGCCCTGCGGGGTGCTCGCGCAGTTCGTCGGGCAGAGCCCTCTCCCGCTGCCCGACAGCCTGGGGTCGCTGGTGCGCACGCCCCGCTCGGCGCCCGGCACCCTGCCGCCGCTCGCGGCCGGCTTCGGACTGCTCGACCTGCTGAGCGAGCTGCAGGACAAGGGCCCTGTCATCCTGGTGCTCGACGACGCCCACTGGGCCGACTCCGCTTCGCTGAACGCCCTGACGTTCGCCCTGCGGCGGCTGCGCGTCGACAAGGTCCTGGCGATCGTGACGGCGCGGGACCCGCAGGCCCCCCAACTACCGGACGGCATCCGCCGGCTGCTCGCCGACGTCCGCACCCGGCGCATCCCGCTGCACGGACTCAGCCCGTACGAACTGGGCTCCCTGAGCGCCCAGTTGGGCGCCGACCGGCTCCCGCACTCCGCTTCTGTACGCCTCCGCGACCACACACACGGCAATCCGCTGCACGCCCGCGCGCTCCTGGACCAGGTGCCCTCGCACGTCCTGCGGGACGTCACCACACCCCTGCCCGCTCCCCGTTCGTACGCGATGCTGGTCCTCGCCAACCTCGCGGAGTGCGGCCCCCAGGCCTTGCGGCTCGTCCAGGCGGTCAGCGTCCTCGGGCTCTCCTGCCCGCTGAGCGCCGCCGCCTCGCTCGCGCGGGTCCCCGCGCCGCTGCCCGCGCTGGAACGGGCCGTCAAGGCAGGGCTCTTGAAGGAGACGCACCCGGGCGCCGCGCCCGGGATCTCCTTCCCGCACCCCCTCGTCCACGCCGCCGTCTACCAGGACATCGGCCCCGCGCACCGAGCCGACCTGCACACCCGCGCCGCGGCCCTGGTCGACGACGACTACGCGAGTCTGCGGCACCGCGTGCTCGCCGCCACGGGCCCGGACGAGCATCTCGCCGCCGCGCTCGCCGCGTGCGCCCGGCGCGAGGCCGCCACCGGGCAGTGGGCGGTCGCGGGCACACACCTGCGGCACGCGTCACGGGTGGCCACGACCGACCTCGAACGCGACCGGCTCGCCGTCGAGGCGGTCGAGGCGCTGCTGCTCGACGGCCGGGTGCACGAGTCGGCCGAGCTCGCGGCCGGCCTCCCGGCCGGCGCGGACCCGGCGCTGCGCGGCTATGTACGCGGCTATGTGGCGCGCGTCCAAGGGCGCATGGAGCAGGCGCAGACGCTGCTCGTCGACGCCTGGAACCAGTGCGACCACGGGAGCGACCCCTCGCTGGCCGCGCGGGCGGCCGAGCAGTTGAGCTACGCCGCCGTGATGCGCGGCCGCTCCGCCGACGCCGCCCTGTGGGCGGAGCGCGCGCAGCGTCTGTCCACCCTCCAGGGCCCGAGCCGGATGCTGCGCTTCAACCACCTCCTCGCCCTTGGCCTCAGCGGATTCGCCAAGAAGGGCATCGAACTCGCCGGTGACCTGCCCGACCCGCTGCTGGTTCCGCCCGCGAGCATCGATCTGCTCCTCGCGCGCGGCCAGTTGAGGCTGTGGTCGGACGATCTGCCGGGCGCCCGCGCCGACTTGCTGGGAGCCGTTGCCAACTGTCGCAGGGGTACGGTGCCGTTGCGGCTGCTCTCCGCGTCCGCGCTGGCCCAGACCCTGCACCGGCTCGGTGACTGGGACGAGGCGCTGATCCACGCCGAGGCGTCCGCGTCGATCGCCGACGACACCGAACAGTCGTGGCTCAAGCCCGTCACACACGCCATCGCCAGCTGGATCCTCTCGGCGCGCGGCACCTGGGACCGCGCGTCGGTGCACCTGCGGCTCGCCCTGGACGCGCCCGGCTGCGACGAGAGCGCGTTGGCCTACGCGTACGCGGCATCCGCGCACGGAGCCTTCGCCGAGGCCCGCGCGGAACCGGAGCGGGTCGTCGAGGCGCTGCGCCCGCTCCTCGACTTCGCCTCGCACGACGGCGTGAACGAACCGGGCGTGGTGTCCTGGCGTGAACTCCTGGTCGACGCGCTGATCCAGCTCGGCGAATTCGACGAGGCCGAGGCGGTGCTCCGCCCCTACGAGGAGCGGGCCGCGGCGCGCGGGCGGCATTCGGCGCTGTCCGCCGCGGCGCGGGTGCGCGGCAATCTGCACGCGGCGCGCCGCGAGACGGACCGCGCCCAGGCGTCGTTCCTGCGCGCGCACGACCAGGCGGCGCAGTTCCCTTCGCCGTTCGGCCGTGCCCGCGTCGAGCTCGACCACGGGGCGTTCCTGCGCAGGATCGGCCGCCGCTCGGTCGCCGTGGCCCAGCTCCAGGCGGCGTACACGACGATGAGCGAACTGGACGCCACGCCCTATCTGGCGCGGTGCGAGCGGGAGTTGGACGCCTGCGGGCGCGCCGCGCCACCCCGGCCCGCGCACGATCCGGCGGCCGCCGACTCCGCTTCCGCCGCCGAGGGACTCACCCCGCAGGAGCTTGCCGTCGCGCGTCTGGCGTCGCAGGGCTTCACCAACCGGCAGATCGCCACCGCCCTGGCGCTGAGCGTCAAGACCATCGAGTACCACTTGGGCCACACCTATACGAAGCTCGGCATCACCTCGCGCATCGGGCTCGTGCACCACTTCGCCCCCCAGGAGCGACGCACCTCGTCCTAGCCGGGCC
Organism: Streptomyces sp. A18; assembly: GCF_059026065.1. Taxonomy (NCBI): domain Bacteria; kingdom Bacillati; phylum Actinomycetota; class Actinomycetes; order Kitasatosporales; family Streptomycetaceae; genus Streptomyces; species Streptomyces sp. A18. The sequence continues at coordinate 68,871 of NZ_JBWLKL010000010.1, forward strand.
CCCGGGTCCCGGCCCGTCCCCTGGGGCCACCCCCTCCCTGGCCGGAGCCCCGGCACACCGGGGATATCCCTGGGCGGTTCCCTGAGGCACCCCGGCCCCTGCCCGGCGTAGTTTCTTGGCTGGTCAGGGGATGGGATGCACGACTGGGGGTGCACAGATGGCTGTCACGGAACGTCCGGCGGTATGCGGCGACGCGCCACCGGCCCTACGCCTGCGGCTGTTGGGGGGTTTCCACCTCAGCGGCGGCGAGGGCGACGGCGGCGGGCAGGTCGACGTGCCCGTCGGCGGGCAGCAGGTGCTCGCCCTGCTCGGGCTCCGCGGCCCCGCGACACGTTCGGTGCTCGCGGGGACGCTGTGGCCCGACGTGACCGAGGAGCGTGCGCGTGCCTGCCTCCGTACCGCCATCTGGCGTCTGAACGCGACGAGTTCGGCCGTCATGAGTCCCCGGCCCGGGGTACTCGCGCTCAGCCGGCGCGTCCGGATGGACATCCAGGACTTCACCACCACGGCACACCGCATTCTGGCGTCCTCGGCAGAGGGGACCGGGGCCGCGTGCGCCTCGCTGATGGGCATGGGTGAGCTGCTGCCCGGCTGGCACCAGGACTGGGTTGTGTTCGAGCGCGAGCGGCTGCACCAGCTGCGGCTGCACGCGCTGGAAGCCCTTTCGGCCCGGCTCGTCGCGCAGGAGCAGTACGCCCCCGCCCTGGAGGCCGCGCTGGAGAGCACCCGGATCGATCCGCTGCGCGAGAGCGCGCACCGGGCGGTCGTGACGGTGCACCTCGCCGAGAACAACCTCGCGGAGGCGGTGCGCCACTTCAAGGTGTTCCGCGGGCTGCTCCGCACGGAATCGGCGTCGAGCCCTCGGAGCAGTTCGTCACGATGGTGCGCCACGCGCTGATCTGACGGGGGTGGCCGTGACCGCGGCGGGGGTTCCTCAAGAACGGGTGACGCGCCACCACGTCACCGTCGGCCTGTCTGTCCGTGCGCGCTCGGGGGTGCACGGGCTGCAGGTCGTCCCACCCGCCCCTGCCGGCCGTGTTGGGGGACGCGGCCGGCAGGCCACCGACTCTCCCCCGCGCACGGACACGGGGGTGCCGTGCGCGGGAGCGGAGATGTCGGGACCCGCGACGGCCGGGGGCACCGCCTCCGGGCCGTCGCGGCGTCACTTCCCGGGCAAGCCGCACGCCCCCTGCGGGCGTCACTCTCCCTCCGGCTTCCCTCGCGGGTGCCTGAGCTCCTCGATGGCCTGGTCGACCGCCTTATGGGGTATGCCGGTCCTGCGTGACAGGTCCTTCGGCTCCATGCGGCTCAGTACGTCGGCCACGCTCTTCTCCTCGACGTTCGCGATCTGCCGTACGTAGCGCCGGACCCGGTCGACCGGATCGGCTGCCCGGGATCGCCTCACGGCGGCATCGTCCCCCCGCACCGCCGGGACGATGCCGCCGCGCACTGCGACGGCCGACCGCCGGGGCTCCTGCTCCAGCCACGTCGTCCAGACACCGCGCCCCACCAGGTGCTCCGCCACGCTCTCGGCCACCGAGCCGTCCTGGAGGACCCCCGGGGCGGCCGAGTCCGCCCGGACCAGGAGGCGGCAGGAGGCCGCGAACATGGGCGGTGACGCGACCGGCGGCACCGGCTCGTCGAGCAGGGTGCACAGGGCGGCGATGTCCGGCTGGGCGGGTGCGTAGTGGACGAGGCGCTCCAGGAGGCTGCCGATCCGCCCCAGATCGGGGGTCGGGTGCAGCAGCAGGGCGTGCGCCCCGATGACGCCGAGGAACGGGTTGACGCTCTTCGCGTCCAGGAGACCCAGCAGTTGCTGTGTCGACACGAGGTCGATCCCCTGCCGCAGGCCCGACAGCGCGGCCTCCATGGCGAGGCCCAGGGTGCGGTCCGCCGGCTGCCAGCCGGCGCCGTGGCGCACCATCTGGATCGAGGCGAACTGCGGCTGCGGACCCTGCGGTCCGTTGCTCACGAACACCAGGGTCGTCCACCCGTCGAGCACGTGCAGCGCCTGCGCGAGCGGCAGTCCGTCGGCAGGCTCCCTGCGCGTCCTCAACCGGTAGCCGCCGGGCGGCAGTTCACCACTCCAGGCCGACCACTCCTGGCCGCCCGCGGGCTCCCAGCCCCCGGCTCCGCCGTCCACGGGCATGCCGTGCTCGTCGGCGATCTCCAGGGCGAACGGGTCGAGCTGCCAGCCCCGGCGCAGATTGCGGATCAGCACCATCAGGGTCGGCGGGCCCCCGCCGTGCGTCGCCTCGGTGCTCCAGCGCATCGCGGCCGCGCGGTGGTCCTCACGGGTCGTGGGAGTGCCTTCGACGGGCGTGGGCGTGGGCAGGCGGGGCAGCGCGAGCCGCTCGGTGAACGGCTCGGTGCCGACCTCGACGAACCGGCTCTCCACCTCGCCGCCGAAGCGCTGCTCGATGCGGTAGATGCCGGGCGGCAGCGTCGTGTCGATGGTGCCCATCGCGTGCGCCACCTCGCGGAACGCGGAGTCCGTGACGGTGACGAGGACCGACGGGGTGTCCGGTATGACGACGAACGGCACGTGCTTCGCCGTCTCCCCTCGTGTGCGCCGCCGCCCGTCAGGGGCTTCAGAGCTGGACACCATTGCCACCACCTGTCATTACCTCGAAGAATCCACGGTTCTGGAAGTCGTCCGCCGTCCAGCTCTCCGGCGTCACCCGGTAGAGCCCGGGGGCGAGCTTCTCGACGTACTCCGCTGCATCGACGTACAGCCGCAGCGGAGCCTCGTCCGGGTCGCCGCCCCGCAGCTGCACCCAGCCCCGGAATCCCTCCGGGAAGCGCAGCGTGACGGAGGGCATGCCGTTCTCCACGTCCCGCACGAAGACCATCGGGGCGCTGGCCTTGACGAACCGGGGCTGCTGCGGCACCAGCAGGTGCCGGGTGCGGTCCTCCACATGCCGTACGACGTAGTCCGCGAGGCTGTCGGAGGTGATGAGCCCTTTGCGGGTGACGCTGCGGCCGCCGAGACCGTCGAGGAGCGCGGTCGTGAAGTGACCGCGCGCGAGGTCCGGGTCGGCGTCCTGCTGCTCGTAGGCGGGGTCACCCTGCGAGGTGGCGTACCCGACGAAGCAGTCGACCTTCTCCAGGGCTCCCACCGTGGTGGTGAAGGGCGGACCGAAGGGGAACATGGAGCCGTTGCCGTTGCTCGTCCGGCAGCAGTCCACGAAGCAGACGATCTCGCGGAACGGCGACGACGACTCGTACCAGTCCAGGTACTGGCCCACTGCGAGGTGATTGCCGAGCAGGTCGAACGCGGCGTTGGCCATCAGCAGCGCGGTGCTGTTGGGAGGTGTCATGAAGCCGTGTCCCGCGAGGAAGAAGTAGAGACGGGTCCGCTGCCTCGCGGCCTCCCACTCCTCCTCGGGCCGCCCCTCGATCGCCCGTTGGACCGCGACGTTCGCCCGGTAGAGCGCCTGGTCGACGTTCTCCCTGGTCGGGACGGCCGTCATGAAGTCCGCCGTGCGTTCCTGCTCCTCGGTGGCGGTCACCAGCGTGACGTTGTCCGCGGGCACATCGCCGCCCCTGGGGTCGACGAGCCAGTCACGGAACCGGACCGCATCACCTCGCGCGGCCTGCAGGTCACCGATGGCCGGATAACGGTTGATGCCGACGACCACGGCGTAGTGCAGGTCGTTCATCCCACTCTCCCCCTCGTTCAGCCTTGCGCCGTTCAGTCGGCGAGCATGGCGGCCACGCTCACGAGGACCTGCGGGTCGTCGTCGAACGCGGTGTGGCTGCGGGCCCCCGCGCCCACGCCCGGCGACCAGACCGTGCGTGCGGGGTCGGCGCGCAGGAAGCGGCGCAGGTCGTCCGAGTCGGGCCCCACCGCGGCGGGGTCGAGGTACCAGTGCTGCATGCCCGCGATCGGTGTGACGGCCGACTGCCTTGACGGCCCGCGCTCCAGGACTCCGGAGATGAAGTAGAGCAGCGACCTCGGATACAGGAACGGCACGAGGTGGTCGGCCTGCTCCGCCGGGTCGGTCATGGTGAACATCCGGAACCGGTCGAAGAGTTCGGCCTTGCGGCGCACCACGGGCGCGAGCAGCGCCACCGTGCAGGCGGGCGCGAGGAGCACCACGTCCCGCACCCGGAAGTCGGCGGGAAGGGGGTCGTCGTCCGCGTCACGCCTGCGGGCGAGGTCGTCGAGCAGGTTGCTGATGAACACGGCGCCCGCGCTGTGGCCGACCACGGTCACCTGGGGCCGGGTCCCCGCGGCAAGCAGCTCGGCGAACCGGTCGAGGAAGTACCGTCCGGCGCGGACCTCGTCGTCGGGGGCGGTGAAGGTGTCGGCGGTCTGGCGCTTCATGGCGTCCCAGATCGCGGCGCCCACGTTGGCGAGGTAGAACTCGCGGAGTATCTCCTCGACGACCGTCGGATACAGCCCGTGGTCGGTGCGCTGCCGGAAGCGGCCGACGACGGCGGCCACCACCCGCACGGTCTTGCGCACGATCAACGCGGTGCTCACCAGGGCACGTTCCCCCGTGCCCGCCCTGGCCGCGAGGTCGGCCACGACATCCGGTGACATCAGTGTGGCCGCCGCGGCACGCCCCCCGATGACGTCTCGCGCCGCGGCGGCCGGCTCATGGGTCTGCTGCTCCGGGGGCACCACCGAGTTCACGATCTCCCGGGTGCGCTCGGCCAGTTCGATGTCCGCCGAGAGCTCGGCGGCGATCTGCTGCTGCTCGGACTCGCTGAGCGGCGGCACCTCCGGCGGTGCGGTCAGCCGCGCGTAGGGCTCCTGTCCCGCCCGCACTTGAGCGAGTTCGGCTGCCACAGCCCTCGGGGCAGGGGTGGCCACCGCCCCGAGAGCTCGCTGTCCCGGCGGCCGGAACACGGTGCCGGTGGCGTACCGCGTGACCCTGTTGAGCAGCGTGCGAAAGACGCTCTCGTTCAGGATCTGCGGCAGGTTCCCCCGCAAGGTCTCCAGGAGCCCGCTGCTCCACACGAAGAAGACGGGATCGGCGCCCGCCGCCTCGTAGACGGGCGCGAGCCGCGCGGCGTTGGCGAATCCCAGCGTGTCGTCGATGAGTCCACCGTGGAAGTGCAGGACGACGCGCGGCCTGTCCTTGAGCCCGGCCACGAGCTCGTCGATGTCGGCGGTGGTGGTCGAGGCGAGCCGACCACCCTGCCGGCTGTGGATACAGCGATCACGGAAGGAAGCCATGCCATGGAAGGTAGGACGGCCACCCCGCCCCGACATCGGGGACCACCTCAGGGAAACCCCTGATTAGGAACCCGAGGGGGCGCCCATCCACTCCGCCTCGTACCGCGCGTACGTCCCGTCATGCGTCGCCAGGTGTGTGAACTGGTCGACGTACTCCTTGAATTCCTCGTCGCCGCGCGGAGTTGCGTACGCCTTCTCGGAGAAGGTGAAGGGCTTCTCGGGGTGCAGGGAGCAGAGTTCGGGGTGGATCTTGGACTGGTAGCGGGTCTCGCTCGCGTCCGTCATCATCACGTCCGCGCGGCCCTCGATGATCTCCTGGAAGATCGTGGTGTTCTCCGGGTGCAGCTTGATGGTGGCCTGTTTGATGTTGGCGCGCGCGAACTGCTCGTTCGTGCCGCCGGGGTTCACGATGACGGTGGTGCCCTGCTTGTCGATGTCCTTGAGCGTGCCCTCGCCGAACTTCTCCTTGTCGGCGCAGCGGATGATCGGCGTCTTGCCGTCCTCGCGGGTCGGCTCGCTGAAGTAGACCTGGCGGGCGCGCGGCAGGGTGATGGAGACGCCGCCGACCGCGATGTCGCAGCGGCCCGCCGCGACGTCCTTGGTCAGGTTCGCCCAGGTCGTGGCCACGTACTTGGGCTTGGCTTCCAGGCTCTCGGCCAAGTCCTCGGCCATCTTGATGTCGACGCCGCTGTACGTCTTGTCGGCGGGGTCGAGGTGGGTGAACGGGCGGTAGTCGCCCGTCGTGCACACCTTCAGGACGCCCGACTTGGGCACGGAGTCCAGGAGGCTGCCGTGGTGGCGGTCCTTGCCGCGCCCGGCGTCGGGCGCTTGGGGCGCGGCGGGCGCGGCGGGCGCGGCAGCCGTGACGGCGAGCAGACAGACCAGGGCGGACAGGGTGGCGGCACGCTTCACGGGGGCTCCTCCGGGCGGGTTCGCGGGCTCGAAGGGATCACCTTCGCAGAACCGTTCCGGCCGGTGAAGCCCCTTCTCACCTGGCGGGCGTGCCCAGCTGGGACGCCGTCAGGTCGGGTCCCGCACCGCCGTCGTACGCGTCCTCGTCGAACGGGTACAGGGGCCGCTCCACCCGGTGGTGGCCGAGCCGCAGCAGGTCCTGGTCGACGCCGCCGGGGGTGAGGGCGAGGAGCCAGTCGGCGGCCATGTCGTGCAGCTCGGGCTCCAGGTAGCCGATCTTGACGACCACCAGGTCGAACGTGCGCGGGTCGATGCCGAGGCCGCCGTCCGCCGGGCCCATGAAGTCCGCGAGGGTGTGGAAGGGCTTGCGGCGCTCGACGAGGATCACGGTCACGCCGCCGGTCCGCACCGCCGCCATGTCGACGCCCCGGTCGTAGGCGCCGCCCTCCGCCCGGTCCTTCTGCTCGGCCGCGCGCTGCAACGCCACGACGGTTCCGGTGAGTTCGTACGGGCCGCCGTGGTGCGCGTCGACCTTGCCGCCGACGCTCAGGGTGACCTCGGCGCCCACTCCGGCCTCGAAGCAGCGGGCGACGGCCACGGGGTCGGTGATGCCGGGGTGGACGGCGGTGACCTGCCCGGAGCGGATCGCGTCGTTCTCCAGGAGCTTGCCCAGCATGTACGCGAGGTCGCCCGCGCCGCCCGCCGTGGGGTTGTCGCCGGAGTCGCTGATCAGGAAGGGCCGCTTGTCCGAGGCGACCGCCTTCTCGATGCACTCCTCGGCGCCGCCCGTCGGACCGACGAAGACGAAGTCGTGGCGCGCGTCCCAGTAGCGCCGTGCCAGCTTCTCGGCCTCGGCTGCGGCCAGTTCGGCGTCGTCGCCGGTGACGACGATCGCGGCCTTGCAGCGCGGCTCGTCCGCCCAGGCGTAGCCGACCCACATCGCGGCGTCGAGGATGCCGGGCAGCCGCTCGATGTCGGCGAGCGAGGCGTAGAGGGACTTGGCGGGCTCCAGGCGGGTGCTGGTCTTCTCGCCGGGGAGCAGCACGGGCACCTGCACCCAGGCGCGGTGCGGCCGGGTTCCCTCGCGCAGGCAGCGTACGAGATTGCGCGCGGCGCGCTCGCGGGTCTCCCAGGCGTCCTCGTGCGGGGCGAGGCGGTGGGCGGTGAGCAGGTCGATGGGCTCGGCGAACCGGCGCGAGACGTTGCCGTGCAGGTCCATGGCGGTCGAGATCATCGGGCGGCCGCCGTCCGGGGTGCCGACGGCGTCGAGTGCGGCGCGGACCGCTTCCGTCAGGTCGGCCTCGGCGTCGGTCAGGCCGATGACGCTCATCGCGCCGTGGATGTCGTAGACGAGGCCGTCCAGGGGGCCCGCTTGCCGTATGCGCGTGACCAGTTCGTCCTTGAGGATCAGATACGACTCGGCCTCCACCGGGCCGCCGGGCAGCGAGGTCGCGTGCAGCAGCGGCACCCACTCGACCGTGTAGGCGAGGTCGGACTCCGGGCGGGTCCAGGTGTAGCGGTCCAGGAGGTCCTGGCCGCGGGTCTGGCGGAAGTCGTCGGTGGTGGAGCGGTGCGGGCAGAAGGTGGAGGACTCGATGCCGATGCCGCCGATGCCGATGCGGAGGCGACGCTGGTTCGTTGCGGGGGTGGTCATGCCTGGACGCTCTCTTCCTGGGACGACGGGTCCTGTGGTGACGTGGGGGTGGGGAGGTTCTGGCGCAGGGCGGTGAGTCCGGCGCCGAGGAGGCCCGCGTCGCGCCCTGTCACGGTGGTGGTGATCTCCAGGTCCGCGGTGGCCAGGGGCAGGCAGCGCTCGTAGAGGACGCCGCGTACGGCGGCGACGAGCGGTTCGGCGGTGGCGAGGACGCCGCCGAGGGCGACGGCCTGGGGGTTGAAGAAGTTCACGACGACGGACAGGACCGTGCCGATGTGCCGCCCCGCGGTGCGGACGAGCGTGGTGGCCTGCGGGTCGCCGTCGGCGACCAGGCGAAGGAGTTCGGTGGTGTCCGCCACCTCGACGCCCTCCATGCCGAGTTCGCGGATGAGGGCGGCGCCGCTCGCCACGGTCTCCAGGCAGCCGATGTTGCCGCAGCTGCACGGGCGGTCGCCCGCCGCCTCGATGCGTACGTGACTGATGTCTCCGGCGGCGCCGCCCGCGCCGTCGTGCGGGCGGCCCGCCACGATGACGCCGCTTCCGATGCCGCGGCCCGCCTTGACCACGACCAGGTGGTCGAGGTCGGGGCGAGCGGTGCGGTGTTCGCCGACGGCCATCATCGTGGCGTCGTTGTCGACGGTGACGGGGATGCCGAGGCGTTCGGCGAGGACGTCGCGCAGCGGATAGCGGTGCCAGCCCGGCATGCGGGACGGGCTCAGGACGCGGCCCTGGGCGGGCTGCACGGGGCCGGGGAAGGCGACGCCGAGTGCGCGGACGGTGCGGCCCGCGGCGCGCTGCCGGGCGCCCAGTTCGGCGACCTGACCGCAGAGCCAGTCGACGGCGGACTCGGGCCCCGCGGTGATGTCGTGCGGCAGGTCGACGGCGTCCAGGACGGTGCCGCCGAGGTCGACGACGCCGATGCGCGCGTGGTGGCTGCCGAGGTCGGCGGCGAGGGCGACGCCGCCTTGCGCGTGGACACGCAGGAGGCGGGGGCGGCGGCCACCGCGTGAGGCTCCCTCGCCGGATTCGGTGAGCACACCGGCAGCGACGAGTTCCTGCACACGCAGCGACACGGTGGAGGGGGCGAGCCCCAACTCCCGTACGAGATCGGCCCGGGAGGAGGCGGCGCCCGAGGAGACCAGCTGCAGGATGTGCTGCGCCGAGCCCGGTTCGCCGTGCGGTGTTCCGGCCATGCCGCCCCCAGTTGCTTCGATCAGTTCATTCGACATCGGGACGAACACTAAGTCCCTTCGAAGCAAGTTGGCCAGACTCTCCCGACTTTAGGACTTCTTGCCGAACGAAGCTCTTGACTTGATTTTGTCGCCGGTCCTAGCGTTCAGGCGCCGCCCGTCGATCTCCGGCACGGTCCGGCTCTCGCATCCTTGGAGGCCCTTCGCCATGCGCTCAAGGCGATCATGTCCCCGCGCGCGGCGCCGCGCCCTCATGGCCACGGCGGCCGCGGCCGTCGCGCTCGCCCTTACGGCGGTGACCGGCTGCACCCAGGAGGGCGGCCGCGTCGACATGGGCCCCACCGGCGGCACTCCGGTCGAGGGAGGCACCGCCACGATGGCGCTGCCACCTGCCGCGACGCCCAACTGGATCTTCCCGATCGGCGCCCCCGGCTACGGCGCCTCGTACAACTACGGGATCCAGTCACTGCTCTATATGCCGGTGTACGACGCCGTGCAGGAGAAGGGTGAGCTGACCACGCACGGCCCGAGCACGCTGGGCCAGGAACCGAAGTTCAGCGACGGCAACAAGACGGTGACCGTGCCGCTGCGCGAAGGCGTGAAGTGGTCCGACGGGAAGCCGGTCACCGCACGCGACATCGAGTTCTGGTTCAACCTCGTCAAGGCCAACAAGACGAGCTGGGGCAACTACTCGGTCGGCACGATGCCCGACAACGTCAAGCGCTTCGAGACGGTCGACGACCACACCGTGCGCCTGCATCTGAGCCGCGCGTACAACCCCGACTGGTTCACCGCCAACCAGCTCACCCTGATGCGGGCCCTGCCCCAGCACGCCTGGGACGCCAGGACCGACGGCGGCGAGGTCGGTGACTGGGACCGCACCAAGGCGGGCGCCAAGACCGTCTTCGCCCGGCTCACGCGACACGCCAAGAGCCTCGGGTCGTACGGCACCGACCCGCTCTGGAAGACGGTCAACGGGCCGTGGAAGCTGGCGGGTTGGCGCGACAGCGGCCAGGTCACCATCGTGCCGAACGAGAAGTACACCGGCCCGAAGTCGCAGCGCCCGCACCTCGACAAGGTCGTCTTCAAGCCCTTCACCACGGCCGACTCCGAGTACAACGTGCTGCGGTCGGGAGGCGTCGACTACGGCTACATCCCGCCGTCGGTCATGGCACAGAAGGAGAGGTTCGAGGAGAAGGGCTACCGCGTCGATCCGTGGGAGGGCTGGGCGGCGACGTACATCGTCTACAACTTCAACTCCACCCAGGCGGGCCCCATGATGGACCAGCTGTACATCCGCCAGGCCATGCAGCACCTCGTCGACCAGAAGGCGATGAGCGACGTCATCTGGCAGGGCAGCGCGACGCCGACGCTCGGCCCGGTCCCGGTGACACCGAAGAGCCAGTACTTGTCCGGGGCGATGGAGAAGAACCAGTACCCCTTCGACGTCAAGAAGGCTCAGCGGCTTCTCACCGAGCACGGCTGGAAGACGGTGGACGGCACCGCACGCTGCGTACGCCCCGGAACGGGAGCCGACGAGTGCGGCAAGGGCATCGCGAAGAACACCCCGCTCGAACTCACCCTGCTCTCCCAGTCCGGCTCCACCGAGACGACGAACATGATGCAGGAGCTCAAGTCCTCGCTCTCCAAGGGCGGGATCGACCTCACCGTGCGCCAGCAGCCGCTGAACTCGGTGCTCGGCAACTCCGTGCCCTGCAAGGCGAAGGACCCCGGCTGCGACTGGGACATGTCGTTCTTCGGGACGGCCGGCAGTTGGTACTACCCGCTCAACCCCAGCGGTGAGCAGCTCTTCTCGACCGGCGCCTCCGCCAACTTCGGCAACTACAGCGACAAGAAGGCCGACCGGATCATTCGCGCCGTCCAGTACTCGCCCGACATGAAGGCGATGCACGCGTACGGCGAATACCTCGCCGAGCAGCTCCCGGTGATGTGGATGCCCAACCCCGCCTATCAAGTCTCCGTGATCCGCAACGACTTGCGGGGCATCGGCCAGAACCCCACCGTCACCTTCGCGCCGCAGGACTGGTACTACGTCAAGAAGAAGGGAGCCGACAAGTGACCGGCTTTCTGGTCAAGCGCTTCCTTCAGGCGCTCGTCGTGCTGTTCCTCGTCTCGGTCATCGTCTTCACGCTGCTGCACATGCTGCCCGGCGGCCCCGCACGCGCCATCCTCGGCCCGAAGGGCACTCCGCAGCAGATCGAGACCTTCAACCACCAGCAGGGCTACGACCGTTCGCTGCCCGCGCAGTACGTGATGTACCTGAAGCGGCTGTTCACCGGGGACCTCGGCGAGTCGTTCAAGCTCAACTCGCCGGTCTTCGACCTGCTCAAGCAGCGACTGCCGAAGACCCTGCTCCTGACGGTCCTCTCCACCGTGCTCGCCGTGGTCATCGCCGTCCCGCTGGGTCTGCTCCAGGCCGTGCGACGCGGCAAGGCGTCGGACTACGCCCTGACGGGGCTCGCCTTCCTCCTTTACGCGACGCCGGTGTTCTTCCTCGGGCTCATCATGATCATCGTGTTCGCGCAGGTGTTGCCGATCCTCCCGGCGGAGGCACCGCAGGGCGAGAGCGTCGGTGAACTCCTCGGCGACTTCACGGGGTTGGTGCTTCCGGTCGTCACCATGGCGTTCGGCATCGTGGCGATGTTCAGCCGCTACATGCGGTCAGCGGTCCTGGACAACCTCACCGAGGAATACGTCCGTACGGCGATGGCCAAGGGCCAGTCCAGCCGCCGGATCATGGTTCGCCACGTCCTGCGCAACGCGCTGATCCCGCTGGCCACGCTGCTCGGCCTCTATCTGCCGACGCTCTTCAGCGGCGCGCTCGTCGTCGAGTCGATGTTCAACTACCCCGGCATGGGGCTGCTGTTCTGGAACGCGGCGCAGGGCTCCGACTTCCCGGTGCTGCTCGGCGTGACGCTCGTCGTGGGCGTCGCCACCGTCGTCGGCTCGCTGCTCACCGACATCCTGTACGCCGTCCTCGACCCCCGGATCCGGAGCGTGGCATGAGTACCGCGACCGCAGACGTCACCCCCGAGGCCGCTCCGGGCAACGAGGCGGCGGCGCAGGCCACGCCCTCGCTCGCCCGCCGCACCCTCCAGGTCTTCACCGGCAACAAGCTCGCCCTGACGGGCGTGGTGGTCCTGCTCCTGCTCCTGGCCTTCAGCTACCTCGGCCCGCTGATCCACCCGACCGAGCAGGTGCACACCGACCTGTCCCAGGCGAATCTCGCGCCGGGCAGCCCCGGCCACCTCCTGGGTACCACCGACCTCGGCTACGACATGGTCGGGCGGCTGATGGTCGCCGGGCAGACCTCGCTCGAAATAGGCCTGGCGGCAGGCTTGTTGGCGACGGTCTTCGGGACCGTGTACGGCGCCGTCGCGGGGTACTTCGGCGGCTGGGTGGACGCGGCGATGATGCGGATCACGGACGCCGCGCTCGCGATCCCGGCGATGTTCCTGCTCGTCGTGGTCGCCGCGATCATCACGCCCAGCAAGGGTGTCCTCATCGTCATCATCGCCTCGGTCGCCTGGCTCTCCCCCGCCCGCCTGGTGCGCGGCGAGGCGCTCTCGCTGCGCGACCGCGAGTACGTACAGGCGATGCGGATGATGGGCGGCGGCGGCACGCGGGCCGTGTTCAAGCACATCGTGCCGAACGCGATCGGCACGGTCATCGTCAACTGCACCTTCCAGATCGCCGACGCCATCCTCTACGTCAGCTATCTCGCCTTCCTGGGCCTGAGCATCCCGCCGCCCTCGGCCGACTGGGGCTCGATGCTCTCGGCCGGCATCACCTACACACAGAACGGCTACTGGTGGCTGATCTTCCCGCCGGGCATCGCGATCGTCCTGGTCGTCGCCGCGTTCAACTTCATCGGTGACGGGCTGCGGGACGCGTTCGAAGTACGGCTGAGGAAGTAAGGGAGAACCGACGAGATGACCGAGCCACTGCTCAAGTCCGAGCCGCTGCCGACGTCCGAGCCGCTGCTCAGGATCGACGATCTGCGCGTCGACATCACCGCGCGCGAGCGCACCGTCCACGCCCTCGACGGCGTCAGCCTCGAACTCGCCCCGGGTGAGGCCCTGGGCATCGTGGGCGAGTCGGGCTGCGGCAAGACGATGACCGCGCTCAGCGTCCTCGGCCTGCTTCCGCCCGGCGGCGAAGTCGTCGGCGGACGCGTCCTGTTCGACGGCCGGGACCTGGCCACGGCTCCCGCCCCGGTCCTTCAGGGCGTACGCGGCAACACCATCGGCATGGTCTTCCAGGACCCGCTCACCTCGCTGAACCCGACGATGACGATCGGCGCGCAGGTGGCCGAGCCGCTCGTCCTGCACCGTCCCGAGCTCAGCAGGAAAGAGACGTGGGCGCGGGCCGAGGAGATGCTGCGCCTGGTCGGCATGCCACAGCCCACCGAACGCATGAAGGCCTATCCGCATCAGCTGTCGGGCGGCATGCGCCAGCGCGTGGCGATCGCCATGGCCCTGGTCTGCGAACCGAAGCTGCTCATCGCGGACGAGCCGACCACCGCCCTGGACGTGACGACGCAGGCCCAGATCCTGGAGCTGATCGACGGCCTGCGTGAGCGGCTCGGCATGGCGATGATCCTGGTCACGCACGACCTGGGCGTCATCGCAAGCCGGGTCGACCGGGTCGCGGTGATGTACGCGGGCAAGGTGGCCGAACAGTCCGACGTGCGCGGCCTGTTCGCCGGCCCCCGGCACCGCTACACGGAGGCACTGTTCGCCTCGCTCCCCGAACGGGCCGCGGACAACGGCACCGCGCTCCACACGATCCCGGGCCTGCCGCCGAGCCTGGCGGTGCGCCCGGCGGGCTGCCGCTTCGCGCCGCGCTGCTCCTTCGCCACGGACGAGTGCCGGACGGAGGAGCCCCGGCTCACGGACGATGAACTGCGGGGCGACGAGCACCGGTTCGCCTGCTTCCATCCGGTGCCGGACAGCGCATCGGAGGACGAGATCGTGGTCCCGCCGACCGTGCCCGCGCCGCGCGCCCCCGGCGACGTACTCCTCGAACTGGACGCCCTGGTCAAGGACTTCCCCCTCAAGGGCGGCGCCTTCTCGCGCCGTCGGGGCACGGTCAGCGCCGTCGGCGGGGTGTCGCTCGAGATCCGCAAGGGCGAGACGTTCGGCATGGTCGGCGAGTCCGGGTGCGGCAAGACCACGCTCGGCCGGATCGTCGCGGGCCTGGAGGAGCCGACAGCCGGGCACGTGCGCTTCGAGGGGCACGACCCGGCGCGGATGTCACGGGCCGAGCGGCGTGCGCACCGGCGGCGGGTTCAGCTGATGTTCCAGGACTCCACGGCCGCCATGGACCCCCGGATGCGGGTCGGCGAGATCCTGCGGGAGCCGCTGGTCATCCAGGGCGTGGGCAGCCGCGCCGACCAGGAGCAGCTGATCGGCGAACTCCTGGACGCGGTCGGCCTGCCGCGCGGCGCCGTGCACCGCTACCCGCACGAGTTCTCCGGAGGCCAGCGCCAACGCCTGGGCCTGGCACGGGCGTTGACGCTCTCCCCCGACCTGGTGGTGGCCGACGAGCCGGTCTCCGCGCTCGACGTCTCCGTGCAGGCGCAGATCCTGAACCTGATGCGCGAGCTGCAGCGGGAGCGCGGCCTGACCTATCTGTTCATCTCGCACGACCTGGCGGTGGTGCGCCACCTCGCGGACACGGTCGGCGTGATGTACCTGGGCAAGCTGGTCGAGTCGGGCCCGGCGACACAGGTGTACGCCCATCCGCTGCACCCCTACACGCGGGGACTTCTGGACACGGTCAACCTGCCGGACCCGGAGGCGGCGAAGGACCCAGGCCGCACGCCCCTGGAGGGCGAGACCCCGTCGGCCGCGCAACCGCCGTCGGGCTGCCGCTTCCGCACCCGATGTCCCGTGGCCCAGGAGGTGTGCGCCACCACGGAGCCGCCGGTGAGCACCCCGAACAGCGCGGGACACCAGGTGGCATGCCACTTCCCCCTGGCCGCGCCTCGACTAGCGTCGGCAGTGTGAAACTCGCGGATGCCCTGACCCGCCGCCCGCTCGTGCTCGACGGCGGCCTCTCCAACCAGCTGGAGGCCGCCGGGCACGACCTGAGCGACGCCCTGTGGTCGGCACGGCTCCTCGCCGACGACCCGGGGGCGGTCGTGGCGGCACACCGGGCGTACTTCG
Organism: Streptomyces sp. A18; assembly: GCF_059026065.1. Taxonomy (NCBI): domain Bacteria; kingdom Bacillati; phylum Actinomycetota; class Actinomycetes; order Kitasatosporales; family Streptomycetaceae; genus Streptomyces; species Streptomyces sp. A18. The sequence continues at coordinate 84,006 of NZ_JBWLKL010000010.1, forward strand.
AAGCGGGCGCGGACATCGCCACCACGGCGAGCTATCAGGCGACGTTCGAGGGCTTCGCGCAGCACGGCATCGACGCGGTGAGCACCGCCGAACTGCTGCGCCTGAGCGTGGAGTCGGCCCGCGAGGCGGCTGCTGAGGCCGACCGTGAGGTGTGGGTGGCGGCCTCCGCGGGCCCGTACGGGGCGATGCTCGCGGACGGCTCCGAGTACCGGGGCCGCTACGGCCTGACGGTGGCGGAGCTCGAGCGCTTCCACCGCCCGCGCCTGGAGGTCCTCGCCGACGCGGAACCGGACGTCCTGGCCCTGGAGACGGTCCCGGACACGGACGAGGCGCGGGCCCTGCTGCGGGCGGTGCGCGGCCTGGGGGTGCCCGCCTGGCTCTCGTACACGGTCTCCGGCGGCTACACACGGGCGGGCCAGCCCCTGGCGGAGGCCTTCGCGCTGGCCGCCGACGCCGATGAGATCCTCGCGGTCGGCATCAACTGCTGCGACCCGCGGAACGCGGACGCGGCGGTGCGCCTGGCCGCACGGATCACGGGCAAGCCGGTGGTGGCGTACCCGAACAGCGGCGAGACGTGGGACGCGACCGCCAGGGCCTGGCGGGGCCCGGCCCACTTCACCGCGGGTCAGGTCGCGGGCCTGCGGGACGCGGGGGCGCGGCTGATCGGGGGGTGCTGCCGGGTGGGGCCGGAAACGATCGCGCGGGTGGCGGCGGAGCTGTCCGAAACCGGTCGGCGGAAGTGACGTCCCGAGGTCCGCGCCACCTCCACCACACCCGCCCCGACCTGCGTGAACGCCCGGTACAGGTGGAACTGTCAGTGCCTGGGTGCAGACTGTGCCCTACCTGAGACAATGACGTCCCCGGAGGTGGCCGCCATGGCCGACATGATCCTGACCGTAGGCACCCGCAAAGGCCTCTTCATCGGCCGCAAGCGCGACGGCACGAGCACCTGGCAGTTCGACGAGAGTCCGTACTTCAACGCCCAGGCCATCTACTCGGTGGCCATCGACACCCGCGGCAGCTCCCCCCGCCTCCTGGTGGGCGGCGACAGCTCCCATTTCGGCCCGTCCGTCTTCCACTCGGACGACCTCGGCAGGACCTGGACGGAGCCGCCCAAGGCGCCCGTCAAGTTCCCCAAGGACACCGATGCCTCCCTGGAGCGGGTCTGGCAGCTGCACCCCGCCGCCGCCGAACCGGACGTCGTGTACGCGGGCACGGAACCGGCGGCCCTGTACAAGTCCCAGGACCGGGGCGAGACCTTCGAGCTCGTGCGCCCGCTCTGGGAGCACCCCACCCGCGACAAGTGGGTGCCGGGCGGCGGCGGTGAAGGCCTGCACACCGTCCTGACCGACCCCCGCGACGCGAACGCGGTGACGGTCGCCGTCTCCACCGCCGGTGTCTTCCGCACCCTGGACGGCGGCAAGAGCTGGGCCCCCGCGAACAACGGCGTCTCCGCGGTCTTCCTGCCCGACCCGAACCCGGAGTTCGGCCAGTGCGTGCACAAGGTCGCGCGGGACGCCGTCGACCCGGACCGGCTCTATCTGCAGAACCACTGGGGGGTGTTCCGCAGCGACGACGCGGGCGCGCACTGGACGGACATCGGCGAGGGCCTCCCCTCGGACTTCGGCTTCGCCGCCGTCGCCCACCCGCACCGCGGCGACACGGCGTACGTCTTCCCGATCAACGCCGACATGGACCGCGTCCCCGCCGACCACCGATGTCGCGTCTACCGCACGGCCGACGCGGGCAAGAGCTGGGAGCCGCTCAGCACGGGCCTCCCGACGGGCGATCACTACGGCACGGTGCTGCGCGACGCGATGTGCAGCGACGACCAGGACCCGGCGGGCATCTACTTCGGCAATCGCAACGGCGAGGTGTATGCGTCGGCGGACGACGGGGACAGCTGGCGGGAGTTGGCGTCCCACCTGCCCGACGTACTGTGCGTCAGGGCGGCGGCCATCGGTTGATCGACGCCCCGGTTGCGGCAGTAGGGTGACGCCGTGGCACCACGACCCTTGCATGAAATCGTCGAAGCCGGCTGGGCGAAGGCCCTCGAACCCGTCGCCGGGAAGATCTCCGAGATGGGGGAGTTCCTGCGCGCGGAGATCGCCGCGGGACGCACCTACCTCCCGTCCGGGCCGAACGTCCTGCGGGCGTTCCAGCAGCCCTTCGACGAGGTGCGGGTGCTGATCGTCGGCCAGGACCCCTATCCGACCCCGGGGCACGCGGTGGGTCTGTCGTTCTCGGTCGCACCCGAAGTGCGCCCGCTGCCCGGCAGCCTCATCAACATCTACCGCGAGCTGGGCTCGGACCTGAGCGTCGCGCCGCCGTCGAACGGCGACCTGACGCCCTGGACCCAGCAGGGCGTCCTGCTGCTCAACAAGGCGCTCACCACGGCCCCGGGGCGTCCCGCCGCGCACCGGGGCAAGGGCTGGGAGGAGGTCACGGAGCAGGCCATCAAGGCGCTCGCCGCACGCGGCCGCCCCCTCGTCTCCATCCTGTGGGGGCGCGACGCCCGCAATCTGCGGCCGCTGCTCGGCCCACTGCCGTCGGTCGAGTCCTCGCACCCCTCGCCCATGTCGGCGGACCGCGGTTTCTTCGGCTCGCGCCCCTTCAGCCGGGCCAATGATCTGCTGGTCCAGCAGGGCGGGCAGCCGGTGGACTGGCGGCTTCCGTGACGGACGGCGCCGCGTACGTCCTCGGGGTGGACTCAGGCGGCTCCGGGCTGCGGGTCGGCCTCGCAGTCCCCGGGAGTCCGGACGGGGCGGGCTGCCCCGCACCGGTGAGCTCGCAGGAGCCGGTCCGCACCGGGGCACGCGGCATCGACGCCGGGGACTTCACGCGGCAACTGGTGCCCATGGCCCGCGAGTTGCTCGACCGGGCCAGCGGCGGGCGGATCACCGCCGTGGCCATCGGCGCCGCGGGCATGGCGACCCTGGGCGACGACCTGCGCGCCCAGCTGCCGTCCGCGCTCCACCAGGCCCTGGGCGCAAGAAACCTGGCGCTCGCCGCGGACGCCGTCACCGCGTACGCGGGCGCGCTCGGCGAGCACCCCGGAGCGGTCGTCGCCGCGGGCACCGGCATGATCGCGATCGGCACGGACCTGACCGCCTGGCACCGCGCCGACGGCTGGGGGCATCTCCTCGGCGACTGCGGGGGCGGCGCGTGGATCGGCCGCGCGGGCCTGGAGGCGGCGATGCGGGCGTTCGACGGCAGGCACCGCGGCTCGAAGCCGCTGCTCGCCCGCGCCGAGGAGCTCTTCGGGCCCCTGGCGGGCCTGCCCGGACAGCTCTATCCCCGTACGGACCGGCCCGCCCTGCTCGCCTCGTTCGCACCCGAAGTGGCGCGCTGCGCCCCCGACGACCCCGTGGCCCAGGCGATCCTGCGGGACGCCGCCCGGCACATCACCGAAGCCGCTGCAGCCGTCTGCCCGGCGCCCGACGCGGTGAGCAGGGGCGAGCGGCCCGAAGTCGCTTTGACCGGAGGCCTGTTCAAGATGGGCGAGGCGCTGCTCGGCCCGGTCCGGGCGGAGCTGCAGGTCCACCTGCCGCACGTACGGCTCGTTCCGGCCGCCGGCGATCCGCTCGACGGCGCCGTGCGCATCGCCGCCGACGTCGCCGCGAACCGGCTTCGCCTGCCGCTCGACCCGCGGATGCTGACCGTGCACAGGGAGACGGAGCAGGACAGTTGACCGCGTCGGGTTGACTGCTCCCCGAGGTGACAGTCGACCTCCGCGTAACTCATAAGACAAAAGCGGACTTATACCGCCCACCTGCACCCTCCCCGAACAGCGAAGCCCCGAAGACCAGTAGCATGCGGGGCCATGAGCTCCCCCACCGGGCCCGCATCAGGCCTGCCCGTACGAATGCCGCGACCCCGCCAGCCCGGTCGGCACCGCCGCCCGGAGCCCGTGGCGGCTCCCGAGAACGCGCCCGCGCTCGTTCTCGCCGTACCGGGCGTACCCAGCACCGCTACACGCAGCCTCGCCGAAGAGGTCGTGAGCATCGCCCGCTCCGAGCTGCCCGGCCTCGACGCACGCATCGGGTACCTCGACGGGACCGAGGACGCCACGACGGCCTCGTTCCCGGAGTTCCCCTCGCTGCAGTCCGTGCTCGCGCACGCCGCCACCGAGCGCACCGCGCGCTACGAGCAGGCGCGCGCCGCGGGGGCGGACGTCGCCGAGCCGGACGGCCCCGTCGCCGTCGTGGTGCCCCTCCTCGCGGGCCCCGACAACGCGCTGATGCGTCGCGTGCGGCAGGCCGTGATGGACAGCCGCGCCCCCGCCGAGCTGACGGACGTCCTCGGCCCGCACCCGCTGCTCGCCGAGGCGCTGCACGTGCGCCTCTCGGAGGCCGGTCTGGCCCGCGCCGACCGCGCCCGCCTGTTCACGGTGGCCACCGCGGCGGACGGCATCATCCTCGCCACGGTCGGCGGCGAGGAGGCCGTGCAGGCCGCCGGGATCACCGGCATGCTGCTCGCCGCCCGCCTCGCGGTGCCGGTGATGGCCGCCGCCCTCGACCAGGAGGGCGCCATCGCGAGCACCGCCGAGGAACTGCGCGGCTCCGGCTCGACGCAGCTCGCGCTCGCCCCGTACCTGATCGGTCCCGAGATCGACGGCAGCCTGCTCGACGCGGCCGCCAAGGAGGCCGGCTGCTCGGTCGCCGAGTCGCTCGGCGCCTACCCGGCGATCGGCAAGCTCGCCCTCTCCAAGTACGCGACGGCACTCGGGATCGCCCCGCAGCCGTCGGGCGCGCCGGTCCACTGACCGCACCGCGCCGGCAGAACTGATGCCGTCACGCCGATGGGCCCGCTCCCTGATGCAGGGGGTGGGCCCATCGGCGTACGCGAGCGCGCTCAGCCGAAGATCACGCAGGAGGCGGCCGGGGCCGGGATCGAGCCCGCGCGGCGCGGGATGCCCGTCGCCGGGTCGATCGCGAACCAGGTCACGTCACCGGAGCGCTCATGGGCCGCGTACAGGAACCGTCCCGACGGGTCGATGGCCAGATCACGCGGCCAGTGCCCGCCGCAGGGGACGGTGGCGGTGAGCCGCGGCGTGTCGCCCGCCTCGTCGAGCGCGAGCACCGAGATGACGTCCTGGCCGCGGGTTGCGGTCCACAGGAAGCGGCCGTCGGGCGCGACGACGACCTCGGAGGGGTAGGCATCGCCGTCGCCGTCCGTGGGACCCGGCAGCACGGCCGCCTCACCGAGCGGCTTGAGGGCCCCGTCGGCGGCGTCCCAGGCGCAGATGGTGACGGTGGGGGCGAGCTCGTTCAGGACGTACGCGCGGTCGCCGCGCGGGTGGAAGGCGAGATGCCGGGGGCCCGAGCCCGGCCGCAGCGCGACCTCGCGGTGCAGGGTCGGCTCGCCCGCCTCGTCGAGCTCGCAGATGCGTACGGAGTCGGTGCCGAGGTCGACGCTCACCACCCAGCGGCCGCTCGGGTCGGGCAGGACCTGGTGGGCGTGCGGCCGCTGCTGGCGCTGCGGGTGGGGCCCCGCGCCGGTGTGCGACAGGACGCCGGAGAGGGCGGGCGCGAGGCTGCCGTCGGAGCGCACGGGCACGGCGGTGACGCTGCCGGAGCCGTAGTTGGCGGTGAGGACGTGCCCGGCGTGCAGGGCCAGATGCGTGGGCCCCTCCCCGCCGACCGCGACCGGCGGCCCGGCCTGCTCGGGCTTGTCGCCATTGAGGCGGTACGCGGCGACGGCGCCGTCGGGTGTCTCGCTGACGGCGTAGAGCGTGTCGCCCGCCGCCGAGAGGGCGAGGTACGAGGGGTCGGCGACCGTGTCCGTGGTACTGAGAACGGTCAGCGCACCGCTGTCCGCGTCGACGGCCGCGGTGAGGATTCCGGCGCCGCCCGCCGCGGTGAAGGACCCGATGTACGCCCGTTGACTCATCCCGTGCCTGCCGACCACTGCGTTCCCCTCTCGACTCTCGACCGAGCGCCGTGTCCAGGGGACGCCCGTGCGGCAGACGCTAGCAGTCGGTCTAGACCAAGGCTCCGCTGCTTTCACCGCGCGTCCTGGCCAGGGCCTCCGGGTGGTGGACGTAGGCGGGGTGCCGCTCCACGGTGTCGTACGTGCGGTGGAAGACGGGTGTCGTGCTGCCGGAGAGCGGCGGCACGATCCAGGACCAGTCGGCGCCTACGCTGCGTCCCTTGCTCTCCTCGCGGCCGAGGTGGGTCAGGAAGCGCCGGGACTCGGTGTGGTGGTCGGACATGGTGATGCCGGCCTTGTCGAAGGAGTGGAGCACCGCACGGTTGAGCTCGACGAGGGCGCGGTCCTTCCAGAGCGAGCGGTCGCTCGCCGTGTCGAGCCCGAGCCGCTCGGCGACGCGCGGCAGCAGGTCGTAGCGGTCGCTGTCGGCGAGGTTGCGGGCGCCGATCTCGGTGCCCATGTACCAGCCGTTGAAGGGCGCCGCCGGGTAGCAGACGCCCCCGATCTCCAGGCACATGCAGGCCAGCGCGGGCACGGCGTGCCACCGCAGTTCGAGCCCCGCGAACCAGGCGTGGTCGGGGTGCTCGATCGGGACTTCCAGCACGGCGTCGGGCGGCAGCCGGAACCAGCGGGGCCCGTCGTCGGAGCCCTGGATCACCAGGGGGAGTACGTCGAAGGGGGTGCCGGGGCCGCCCGGCCAGCCGAGGGCCCGCGCGAACGCGGTGATCCCGACGTTGCGCGGGTCGCCGACGACGCGTCCACCGGGGCCCGGGTATCCGGCGTACCGGATGAGCTGCTCGTTCCAGATGCGGGGCCCCGGACGGCCGGGGGCGTCGGGCGCGAAGACGGTGATGAGCGGCCTGATCCGGCACCCGCCGCTGACCGCGTCCCGCAGGTGATCCGCCGACGCGGCGGCGACGTCCTCGGCCGCGGTCAGCTCCCTGCGGTCCAGGACGCGCAGGGAGCGCCAGTACAGACGTCCGATGCAGCGGGCGGCGTTGCGCCAGGCGAGCCGGGCGCCGAAGACGAGCTCCTCGTGGGTGTGGCGGTACGTCCCCGCCTCCGCGATCTCGGCGAACACCTGGGCGATCCGCGGGGCGGGGTCACCGCGGCGGGTCTCGGCGTGGTGGAGGCGGATGAACTCGGCGGCGGCGCCGCGCAGCGCTGGTCCCGCCGGTGCGCCGTCCCTGGCGCGCGGCGCCGACGGCGCGACGGCGTCCTCGTGGCCCACGGCACGCTCCGGGCGAGCCGCGTCGACGGCACGCTGGTGGGGGCCGGCCGGGCAGTGCTCCGGCGCGCTCCGCCGCGTACCGCGGTCAGCGGCGGATCCGGATCCGGCCCTGCGCAGGAAATTCCGCATGGTGCACCCCCAGGGGCGGCGCGGGGGCGCGGACCGCTCCCGCACGGTCCGCACGTCTGTTAGCCGCGCAGTTACCCCTCCCACGGGGTGATCCACCCTGTGCGTGCCCGGTGAACATGCCTCAGAATCGGGCCGATTGTCCACGCCATGACCGCGAACGGCAGGTCACCGTGGGTTCCGCGCGGTCAGGGGAAGGTCGCCGCGGCCGTGGGCCGCGATGCGTCCTTGATGGCGGGCAGTGCGAGGGCGCCGGCCAGTTCCGCGAGTTCCTCGTCGGTCGGGCGGACGGGCCCCTCGGCTCCGTCCTCCGCGAAGGCCCGGATGCGCGGGGTGCGGATCCCGGTCTTGTCCGCGACCGCCTGCGGCGTCAAGTGACGGCGCCGCATGGTCTGTTGGAGCAGCTGCGAGAGGTCGTCCATTGACCTCTCCTGCCCCGTGCGCCCGGTCTCATGCCGTACGCCTCGCCGTGCGGGGTCCCGGCGCGGCGTCGCGGCACGGCGTTCGCGGCACGGCGTTCGCGGCGCGATGCCGCGATGCCGCGGGGTCGCGGGGTCGCGGGGTCGCGGGGTCGCGGGGTCGCCGCTAGCGCGGCAGGACGGCCCGGATGGTCTTGCCGTTCCGCCCGCTGGTCACGGTGACCGCCTTGGCCATGTGCTGGACCATGGGCCAGCCGAACCCGCCGGTGCCGCCGGCCAGGTCGGGCGCCCGCTCCTGCGGCGGCCGCGGATCGGCGTCGCCGACCACCACCGCTATGCCGTCCGGCTGCGCCTGCAGGCGCAGGGAGCACGACGTACCCCGTGCGTGCCGTACGACGTTGGTGACGAGTTCGGAGACCGCGAGTTCTACGCTCGCGGCATCCTGGGTGCCCACGGCGGGGCGGAGCCCGCCCACGAAGGCCCGTGTGAAGTCCCGCGCGTCGGCGACGGCTTCCGGCCTCTTGTCGAAGACCGCCTGGTCAGCCGTTCCGGTGTCCAGTCGCATCCCGTGCGTCTTCATGAGCCCTCCTCGTGCGGGGTGGCCTCTGTCCGAATATGGGGTGGCCGCTGTCCGAGTTGCTCACTTGCCCGGCAACGCGAACCTGTAACGCCCCAACAGATAACGGATCTTGTTGCACGGCTCGGCGCATGAAGCTCCGACGCGGGGGTACGTGCGCTTCACCGGCCGGTCGGGGGACGACGGAGGGCCGGTGCGGACTGGGGAGGGCAACATGACAACGGCCACCGGTACATCCACGGACGCCTCCATCGACAGCGGCATCGCGGAACTGCCGGACCTGCCGGGCCTGTCGGGCCTGCCGGAGATCGCATCCCCCCAGGGGGTCGGGCCCAAGGACGCCCGCGCCCTGTCGAAGCTGTTCTTCACGCGGCTCGCCACGCTCGAAGAGGGCACGGCCGAGTACCAGTACGCCCGCAACACCCTCGTCGAGATGAACATGTCGCTGGTCCGGTACGCCGCCGGGCGGTTCCGTCACCGCAGCGACGACATGGAGGACATCGTCCAGGTCGGCACGATCGGTCTGATCAAGGCCATCGGCCGCTTCGAGCTCTCCCGCGAGGTCCAGTTCGCCACGTTCGCCGTGCCCTACATCGTCGGTGAGATCAAGCGGTTCTTCCGCGACACATCCTGGGCCGTCCACGTTCCGCGCCGTCTCCAGGAGGCCCGCGTCGAACTCGCCAAGGCCACCGACGAGCTCAGCACCCGCCTCGGTCGCTCCCCCAGGATCAGCGAACTCGCCGAGCTGATGGACCTCACCGAGGACGAGGTCATCGAGGCCCGCACGGCGTCAAACGGCTACAACACCACCTCCCTCGACGCCACCGTGCACGGCGACCGCGACGACAGCGAGGCGGCCCTCTCCGACTTCATCGGCGCGGAGGACCCCGCCATGGAGCTCGTCGAGGACTTCCACGCCCTGGCACCGCTGCTCGCCCAACTCGACGAGCGCGATCGGCAGATCCTGCGTCTGCGGTTCGTCGACGAACTGACCCAGTCGCAGATCGGCGAACGTCTGGGCGTCTCCCAGATGCACGTCTCGCGCCTCCTGTCGCGCACCCTGGCCCGCCTGCGCGAAGGGATGCTCACCACCCGCTGACACCCCGTCGGGGGACGCCGGGAGCAAGGCGGGATTGCGGCCGCCCCAGGAGCACTAGCATCAGTGCGCCGCTGATGTCCGATCGAGAAGGCGGCCCCCACGATGGCCGACGACGCTTACCTCTTCCTCCTTCCCGACCAACACCCCCGCCTGGGGACCGCGCTGGCCGCCGTCGGCGCCCTGGAGTGCGCACAGACCCCCGCCGTCCACGGCTGGCTGCAGGCACACGAAGCGTCGCCGGCTCTGGTGCACAGGGCGCTGGCCGCGCGCATCGCCCGGCTCACCGGACTCGACCCGCAGGCCATCGGCCGACTGACGGCCTGACAGCCCTGACGCCCTGACAGCCCTGACCGCCTGAACCGCCGCTACTTGGCTGCCGTCGGCCGCTTCGTGAAGCGGTGCCACCAGTGCCGGCGGCGGGGATGCACGGCGCGGCCCAGCCTGCGGCCGATCAGCAGGTAACCCAGTACGGCACCGGTGGTGTTGAGCAGGACGTCGTCGACGTCGAAGGCCCGCCCGGTGACGAGGAAACCCTGGGCCAGCTCGACGAGCAGCATCACCAGTGCCGTGACGGCTATGACGCGCAGGAGCCCACGGACGCGGGGCACGAGCACCGGCAGCAGCATGCCGAACGGCAGGCCGAGGACGATGTTGCCGCCGAGCTGTTTGACGGTGTCGCGGAACGCGGGTTGGGCGAGGTAGTCACGGATGGAGTCGCCGGGGCGCAGATTGCTGTGCGTCAGGGATTCGGAGGCGGCCGAAGGCTCCAGCGTCAGCCGGGCGAGGAGCACCGCGAAGACCACCGTCCCCGCGAAGGCCAGCAGCATGGCCATCGCGCGCCCCCAGGCGGAGAGCGGCGGCGCGCCGGGAGCGCGCCGGGCCTCTGACGCCTTCGCGGGCTTGCCTGCTTTCGCGGGCTTGCCTGCCTTCGCGGAATTGCTCGGCTTCGCGGAGTTGCCTGCCTTCGCGGGCTTGCGCGCCTTTACGTTCTTGCGCGCTTTCACCGTGTTGCCTGCCTTCACGGGCTTGCCCTCGGGGACCGTCCGTGCCATCACAAGCCTCCCTTCAGGGGGGTGAGCTGTCTGTGCCGTCCGTTGCCCGTTCGGTGGAGCCGGAGCCGCTCCTGTTCGTCGGAGGTCACGCGGGGTCCGTACGACCGAACAGACCCGCGTGCCCCGGCGGAAGCTGCGTGTGGATGCGGCGCAGCAGCGCGTCGTCGACGACCTCCGCGACCGTGCCGAGCACCGCGGTGACGGCACGGCGTGCCTGCCCCGCGTCGTCGTCGACACGTGTGCCCAGCGCATCGACGAAGGCCGTGGGCGTCAGGGGTTCACTGGCCGGTGAGCCGTCGGTGAGCAGCGGGCCGCACTGCCGGGGTTCGGCAGCGCGTGCCGTCCGACGGCTGCCGCGACCGACACGTCATGCACGATCGACGGTGACTCCTCCTGCATGGTCAGCATCCCTCTCCGGTCGAGTGCCGCATGGCCCGGCAGCACCCTCCGGGCGGAGACGCGCGGCGTGGCCCGGCGCCCGGAGGAGCGGGAGTTCGTCTACCACGCGATGAGCCACTCATGTGTCATCGGCGGAGTCTTCGATGAGTGTGATCGCCCGGCGTGCTCGGTCCGGCGTCGCCCCGCGAGGGGAACGGGCCTGCTCAGGCCCCGATCAGGGGCGTCCGGGTCGAGCTGCGCAGCGGCACGGCCAGCTCGACGAGTGCCTTCTCCAGGCCGTGCAGATGGGCCAGTACGGGCTCGACGGTGGAGGGCTGCGGCAGGGCGAGGGCGTCGGCGGACGGGGCGTGTGCCGGCTCCGGCGCGGTGAGCGCCGCCACGGCGGCCTCCACCCGCCAGCAGGCCGCGGCGAGCCGGTCGTCGTGCGAGGCCTCGGGGTCCGCGGCGATCGAGGCGAGCCCGCGCACCTCGCGGGCGCAGGCGTCGAGCAGCGCGAGCACTTGACGCGCGCGTGCCTTGCGGGCCCGCAGCGGACTGAGCGGGTGCACCAGCGGAGCGAGCGAGAAGCGCACCTTCCCCAAGAGCTGCTCCAGCTCGGCGACGCGCGGCCCGGGATCGGCGCTCTCGGACCCGGCGAGCCGGGCCGCGGCCTCCGCCGTGCAGGTGTGCACACACCGCAGGGCGCGCTCGATCCAGGCGTTGGTCGTGGCATGCGTGGTGACGGGCAGGACGAGGAGCACGGCGAGGACGGCGCCGAGCGCCCCCACGCCGGTCTCCGTGACCCGCAGGGCGAGCAGCCCCGGGTCCAGCACCCCGAGCAGTCCGTAGAGCACGCCGGCCATCACCGTGACCGCCAGCATCATCCAGGTGTACGAGACTGCGGCCGTGTAGAAGATCCCGAAGACACAGACGGCGACGATGACCGCCGAAGGCACCGGGGCGCCGTGCAGCGGGATCGCCAGGACGAAGGCCCGCGCCGATCCCGATGACCGTGCCGAGGACCCGCCGGAAGCTCCGTACGAGGGTCTCCCCGCTCGACGCGGTGTTCACGAACACCCACCAGGTGGCGCCCACGGCCCAGTACCACCGCTCGTCGGAGAGCACCTGCCCGGCCGCGAGGGCGAAGGCGCCGCCGAGCGTCGCCTGGACCGCCTGCCGGGTGGTCGTCCTGGCCAGGCCCCTGCCACCCGGCGCGGCGGGGACAGCGGGGGGCGGCAGGCGGCGCTCGTAGCACCAGAACCCGAACCGCACGGCCGATGAGGCGCACAGCGACATCACGATGGCGGCGAACAGCTCGGGCAGCTGCCCCGGCACCGTGTGCAGGAACTGCGTCGCGAAGAACATCATGAACGCGAACACCCCGAGCGAGTGCCCGCGAGGCCCCCACCGCCGCGCGTACACACCCACGCCCATCACGGCGAGGAAAGCGGCGTCCCGCGCCACGGGTACGTCGTGCAGGACCGCCGCCAGGGCAAGCACCGGGAAACCGACCACGGGGAGCAGAGCCGTGGTGACGGCCTGCCCCTTCACCGTCGCGTCGCCCACGGTGAAGAGAGCGAGCAGCGCCGCGAGCCCGCCGGTGATCGCCGCGACGAGCGAGTGCCCGGCCAGACCGCACACGGCCACCGCGAGCGCGATGCCGATGACGGCCCGCGCGGCGAACCGCAGCCGCGTCCTCCCCGGGTCCGGCGCCACGAACACCCTCTTCAGCACGGCTCCCCCGCCCCTTTCGCTTCCAGCACGATCTGTCCGCATGAAAAAGGCGCCGCGGGAATCCGCAGCGCCATCGACGGACACATCACACCATCCAGAGCCCTACTGGCTCAACAGGCTCCTATTTCACTGGACCATTGGCACACTATTCATCTGCATTGCCATGCCACAGGAGGACCATCGGACCATTGCCCCTGGGCATCCGTCGTAGGCTGGTAGTTCTCGAATTCTTAGGAGTCGGCATGCCCGGAGTCATCGACCGCATCAAGCAGTTCGTACGGAGCCCCCAGGGACAGCGCACGATCCGCCAGGTCCGCCAGGCGTCGGCCGACCCCCGCAAGCGGGCCCAGGCCAAGCGCATGCTCCGCAAGTTCCGAGGCCGCCACTGACCCGTCAGGCCTGATGGCGTCCCACGACCATGAGCAATGTCGACCCGGGCAGTGCCCGGGTCGACGCCGTCGTACGGAACCCCCAACAGCCGCCCCCGCACGAGCCGTTCACAGATCAGCGCGGCGGCAACCCCGCGCCCGCAGCCGATCTCGAGGACGCGGTCGTCCGGCGCGACGTCGAGGAGCTCGACTGCGGCCACGAGCCGTTCAGGCACCTTCATTCCGGCCTCCCGGCGAGAATCAGTCCGGTCTCGTAGGCGAGTACCACGGCCTGGACCCGGTCCCGGAGGTCCAGTTTGGACAGGATGCGGCCGATGTGCGTCTTGACGGTGGTCGGGCTGAGGAAGAGAGCCCCCGGAGGCGAACCCGGCTCCCCCGGCCGCCGATCCGGCGGGTCGGCTCGTGGTGTCCACGCGCTTTTTCCGGGGTCGTCATCGCGCTCCTCGGCGCGCTGCTCCCCGCGGTATTGGCGGCCAGGACCCACACGGCCACGGCGCTGCGCACGGAGTGACGCGGCAGCGGGCCGCCGGGGTTAGGGCTCCCTCGGCGGCCACAGCGGGCGGTCCTCCGCCGGCAGGGTCAGCAGGGCCTGGCCGACCGTGCGGTGGACGGGGAGCAGTTCCGTGCTGCCGGTAAGCGTGAGCATTTCCGAGAGCCGGCGCCCCGCACCCGCGAGCAGCAGCTTGCCCTCACGGCGGGCGAGCAGCCAGCGCACGGCGAGCAGGCAGTTGAGTCCGCGCGAGTCGCAGAACATCAGCGCGGTCACATCCAGGACCAGATGCCGGTGCCCGGCCTCGACTGAAGCGCCGAGGGTACGCAGGAAGTACTCCTCGCAGGACTGGTCCAGCTCGCCGCTGACCCGCAGCACCGCGGAGTCGGAGCAACTCGCGAGCTCGGTGATGGTCAGGCGATGGGTCTCAGTGGACATCGCACCCCCAGGCGCCATCGTACCGAGGTCAGCCCAGTGGCCTCTCCCGAAACAGCTCCGAGCGGCTCACGCCCTGCTGCTACCTCTTGTCGAGCATCTTGGCGCGCAGCCCGCCGAGGGTCCGGGTGAGGATCCGCGAGACGTGCATCTGGGAGATGCCCAGCTCCGCACCGATCTCGCTCTGCGTCATGTCGGCGGCGAAACGCATCGCGAGAATCCTGCGGTCGCGTTCCGGAAGTGCGGCGATGAGCGGCTTGAGGGAGTGCAGGTCCTCGACCTTGTCCAGCTCGGGATCGCGGTAGCCCACGTGGTCGGCCAGCGTGTCGTCGGAGTCGACGCCGTCGGCCGGAAAGTCCAGGGAGGCCGTGGTGTAGCCGTTCGCGGCGGTGAGGCCCTCGCTGATCTCGGCCTGGTCCAGATCGAGGTGCTCGGCGAGTTCGGCCGTGGTCGGGGCGTGCCCGTTCGTCTGCTCGAGGTCGGTGGTGGCCTTCACCAGGTCGAGGCGCAGCTCCTGAAGCCTGCGCGGCACCCGCACGGCCCAGGTGGTGTCGCGGAAGAAGCGCTTGATCTCGCCCATGATGGTCGGCAGCGCGAAGGTGGGGAACTCCACGCCGCGCTGGAGGTCGAAGCGGTTGATGGCCTTGATCAGGCCGATCGTGCCCACCTGGACGACGTCTTCGTACGACTCGTCGCGCGGGCGCATCCGATGGGCCGCGTACCGCACGAGGTTGAGGTTCAGCTCCACGAGCGAGTTGCGTACGTAGGAGTGCTCGGGCGTGCCCTCCTCCACCGCGTCGAGGCGGGCGAAGAGCGTGTTGGAGAGGGCCCGGAGATCGGCCGTGCGCTGGTCGGGGCCGGTGGTATGTCGCTCCGCGAACGACATCACGGGTGCTGGAGCACTGTTCGTCATGGTCACCATCGTCACTCCCGGAACGCAAGGCGCCCTCGGGGTGAGAGCGCGCCGTGCACGGGCTCTTACCCCCCATCCTCCGTTACATTCCCGTGACTTGACTCTCCGTATCAATAGCCTGTTCCGGGGAACTTGGTCCATCCGGGGGCGAGGCTGAGACCGGGCAGGTGCACGGGGCGCGGGTACTGAGCGACGCGGGGCTGGAGTTGGGCACCGTCCTACCTGGAGGCCCTGGCCGCGGCCTGGACCCCTACGCACTGGTCCTCGGTGCCGGGAGCCGCACACCCGCCGATCCTGCCCGCCGGTCCGACCACCCGATTGGGTGAGTATGTGTCCTTCGACACCGGGCAGCCGAAGCGCCATGCGACTCATCAACCGGATCGAAGACACCATGGAGCGATGGACAACTACCGTGTGGACGACGCTCGTTCCGTCCCAGCAGAAGCGCGGGGAAGTGGTCGCCATACTGCGCCGGCAGTGCGATGACAGCGCGTTGATCCTCGGGCGCGAGCGCGTCCTCGTCCCCAACGCGTTCGTCATCGAGCTGCCGCCGGACAGCCATCGCCAACTCACCACCACAAGCGCGGAGTTGGGTCGCTACCTCGCCGCTCAGGTACACCGGCACGCCGCCGAGCAGGGCTACACGTTCGCGGGCCCTGTCGCGGTCAGCCTGCGCCCGGCCGGTGGTGACACGGTCGGCAGATTCCAGATCCACGGCCGCATCGACCCGCACACCACGGGGTGACCGTTTCGAGCGGCGCAATATATGTGTCGGCCGTGACAGAAATCAGCGCGACGCGCGCTGAGAATATCTGGGGCGACAGTCGGAACGGGAATTTCTACCACACGGCACCGACCGTAACGTGCTAGTCTCAATATCAGTTGCAGTTGTGGTTCCCAAAAAACTTCAAGTGCCCTCACCGCTCTTTTGGGCAGGTGGGAGCACTTTTGTATTTCCGGTCATTTCCGGCGGGGCGATCATCGCGGCGACGCGGAGTCCGCACGGTGCGGACTCCGGGCACTGCCCCGAAGGAGATTTAACATGGCTATTGGCACCGTGAAGTGGTTCAACTCGGAAAAGGGCTTCGGCTTCATCGAGCAGGACGGCGGCGGCCCCGACGTCTTCGCCCACTACTCGAACATCGCCGCCCAGGGCTTCCGTGAGCTCCAGGAAGGCCAGAAGGTGAACTTCGACATCGCCCAGGGCCAGAAGGGCCCGACGGCCGAGAACATCGTTCCCGCCTGACGCTCACGCGTACTTCGCAGCTGGGGCCCGCACCTAGGGGTGCGGGCCCCAGCTCGTGCATTTCGAGCACCACCCACGCACCATCCAGGGCCACGGATTTTCCCGCGCGAACACTTCGTCATCGACTTTCGTCATCGACTTTCGTCATCGACCTGCTGTTCGCCGTGCCCTGTCCGGAACGTCACACGTTCCCGCGCATCCGCCCGCAGAACACCTGCCGCCGGCCGGATCCGCTTCACGCATTTACTCCGGCCCGTTCTCGTGTTTCTCCGCGCTGCGTTCTCGCTGCGGAAATTCCTTGGTACGTGCCGCATCAAGGAAGGTTCCACATGAACCGCTCACGCACGAATGACCGCTCTTCCCGCTCCCGCTCCGGTGGCTACGGCTCCGGTTCCGGTTCCAGCTACGGCTCCGGTTCCGGCTACGGCTCCGGTTCCAGCTACGGCTCCGGTTCCGGCAGGAGCGGCGGCCGCTCCGGCGGTCCGAACCGCTCCGGTGGCTACGGGCGCCGACCGTCCGCACCCCAGGGCGAGTTCGCCCTGCCGGTCACGGTCACCCCCGCGCTCCCGGCCGTCGAGACCTTCGCCGAGCTCGCCATGCCGGCGCCGCTGCTCGCCGCGCTCGTCCGCGAAGGCATGAGCGTCCCGTTCCCGATCCAGGGTGCGACCCTGCCCAACTCCATTGCGGGCCGCGACGTTCTCGGCCGTGGCCGCACCGGTTCGGGCAAGACCCTCGCCTTCGGACTCGCGCTGCTCTCCCGTACGGAAGGCCAACGCGCCGAGCCGCGCCAGCCTCTTGCCCTGGTCCTCGTCCCCACCCGCGAACTGGCCCAGCAGGTCACCGACGCCCTCACCCCTTACGCCCGCGCGCTGCGCCTCAAGCTCGCCACCGTGGTCGGCGGCATGTCGATCGGCAAGCAGGCCGGTGCGCTGCGTTCCGGCGCGGAGGTCGTCGTCGCCACGCCCGGCCGGCTCAAGGACCTCATCGACCGCGGCGACTGCCGGCTGAACCAGGTCGGCATCACCGTCCTGGACGAAGCCGACCAGATGGCCGACATGGGCTTCATGCCCCAGGTCACCGCGCTGCTCGACCAGGTGCGCCCCGAGGGCCAGCGGATGCTGTTCTCGGCCACCCTCGACCGCAACGTGGATCTGCTGGTCCGCCGCTACCTGTCCGACCCGGTGGTCCACTCCGTCGACCCGTCCAAGGGCGCGGTCACCACGATGGAACACCACGTGCTGCACGTGCACGGCGCGGACAAGCACCAGGCGACCACCGAGATCGCGGCCCGCGACGGCCGGGTCCTCATGTTCCTGGACACCAAGCACGCCGTCGACCGGCTGACCGAGCACCTCCTGAACAGCGGTGTCCGCGCCGCGGCGCTGCACGGCGGCAAGTCGCAGCCGCAGCGCACGCGCACGCTGTCCCACTTCAAGACCGGTCATGTGACGGTGCTCGTGGCCACCAACGTCGCCGCGCGGGGTATCCACGTCGACAACCTCGACCTGGTCGTGAACGTCGACCCGCCCACCGACCACAAGGACTACCTCCACCGAGGCGGCCGTACGGCCCGCGCCGGTGAGTCCGGCAGCGTCGTCACCCTCGTGACGCCCAACCAGCGGCGCGACATGAGCCGCCTGATGGCCGCTGCGGGGATCACCCCGCAGACCGCCCAAGTGCGCTCCGGCGACGAGGAGTTGAGCCGCATCACCGGCGCCCAGGCTCCTTCGGGCGTACCGGTCACCATCACCATGCCGCCCGCGGAGCGCCCCCGCCGCGGCAGTTCCTCCTCCGCCCGGGGCCGCCGGAGCCGCAGCGCCCAGGACCGGCGCACCGACCGCGCTCCGCGCCTCGCCGGACAGGGGCCCTCCGCCGCCAGCCCGGCGGCCTGATCGGACCCGGCTCGTCGCCGTCCGCGAAGGCTCCGCCTGAGCGGACCAGGTCCCCCTCCGGGACGCTCTCGCCCTCGTACACCGAGCGCCCCACTCCTGTCAGTCGGCCCCTCTCACCCCCTGTGAGGCATCATGCGCTGCGTCATCGCCCGTTTCCCGTTCGACCTCACCAAGAGTGGTGTGCTCGACGCGATGAAGGGCATCAAGCCCGAGCCCGTCACGGGCGACTCCGTCATCATCGGCCGCCGCCACTACCCCATCAAGCAGGTGGGCGCGGTGATCACCCGACAGGACCGCCGTGATTTCAGCGCCGGAGAAGTCACCCGTGCCATGACGCAGCTCGGCTTCACCTGCCGCACCCCCTCGGAGGACGCGGCCCGGCCCGACCCCACCCCGCTCGAGGCGGCGTCAGCGATGCTGGGCGCCTCCACGTCCGCGTAGCAGGACACGCGGGCCACGACACCAGGGCATACGAAGAGGGCCCCGCCGGCATGTGCCGGCGGGGCCCTGCTTCGTATGCCCTGCTTCGTATGCCCTGCTTCGTATGCCCTGTGCGTGCATCCCCGGGAGTCAGCACACAAAATCTACTCTCGCTACCATAGACATTGGCCGGTGACATGATTAGGGTTTCTCTCGTAGCTATAGACCCGGTAAGGACGGAGGAGCAGACGCCATCAGGATCGCCCGGCCCGAGATCGATTCGGCCCGGGTGCCGCAAGACCCCGGATTGGAAGGTGGTCCTCGGTCACGCATCAGCGATCCCCGCATTCCCGGCTGTTCTCGGGCCGGAAGGCGGAAATAAGAGGTCGGCGCAGCAACTGGGCCGACAGATGGTGTTGAATTTCCTTCGGGGCCTTGGTGCCGTACGGCACCAAGGCCCCTCGACGCGTTGGCACAACGAGGTGACATGACTGCAGATACCCCGCTCACTGGTCGTCTGGACGACGACGACTACCCCGCCTACACCATGGGGCGGGCCGCCGAGATGCTCGGCACCACACCCGGCTTCCTGCGAGCCATCGGAGAAGCCCGGCTGATCACACCGCTCCGGTCGGAGGGCGGCCACCGGCGCTACTCCCGCTATCAGCTGCGGATCGCCGCGCGCGCCCGCGAGCTGGTGGACCAGGGGACCCCGGTCGAGGCGGCCTGCCGCATCGTCATCCTCGAGGACCAGCTCGAAGAGGCCAAGCGCCTCAACGCCGAGTACCGCCGCGCCGAGGCCGACTCGAGCGACACCCCGAACTGAGCCCCGCCCCGCTGAGAACTGAGCCCCCACCCCGCTGAGAAGGGCCCGTCAGGCTCGCTTCACAGGACCGGAGGCCACACCCCCGGAGCGAGAACCCCCAGCGCGTACGCCCGCGCCACCAGTTCCGTCCGGTTCGCCGCGCCCCAGCGCTCGGTAAGGCGGCGCAGGTGGTAGGTGACGCCGTCGCGGGTGAGGCCCGTCTCGCGGGCCACCTGAGCCGTGGTGGCGCCGCCGGCGAGCAGGGCCAGGATGCGGGTCTCGGCCGCCGAGGCGGCTTCGACGGGCTCCGGAGCAGGGGGGCGGTCCTCGCCCACGACGCGCAGCAGCACCAGCAGGGCCGGAGCCTCGTCGACCGTGTCGCTCACCGGCTCCGCCGTCAGCTCGCCGTGGCGCCGCACCCCGTCGGCCGCCTCCCAGTGCACCGCGACCGGATAGCGCGAGCGGTGCCCGAGGCGCACCGCCTCGGCGATCCGGAGCACCTGTGTCTTCTCCTCGGGGCGGAACAGTTCGAGCACGTTGCGATCCCGCAGGGTGCCGGAGGTCTCCCCCCACTGCGCAGCCATCGCGGGGTTGGCCAGGATGATCGCCCCGCTCGCGTCGCAGACCGCGACCGGCATCGGGATGCGGTTGAAGAGGAGCATGGCGCGGTTGCGCCACAGCACGGAGTCCGCGGAGTCCACAGGGCGACTCCTTCCAGGGCAGTCGTGAGCGGGCGGCCATGAGCAGGGCGGTCAGGAACGGGGGCAGTCAAGAGCGGGGGCAGTCAAGAGCGGGGCGTCATGCGCCACTACACAATCATGTAGCCCTGCGGCGCGGACCCGCGGGGATCGGCGATCAAGCTGGTGAGCAGTGACTTCCGTACGGCGAAAGGCAGTTGTCACGCCATGCCCCCCACCACCACCGCACCCCTCCCCCAGGGCGGCTCCGACCTCGACGGCGTACCGCTCATCGACATTTCCGCCACCGGGCCAGGGCCCGCTCCGTTGCAGCAGGTCATGGAACTGGTCCGGCGGCACGGGCCCGTGGTGCGGCGGCGGCTGCACGGCCGCGACGCGCTGTTCGTGAGCGATCTCGATCTCGTGACCGAGCTGGCCGACGAGAACCGCTTCGCCAAGCACGTCGGCCCCGCCCTGGAGAACGTGCGCGAGTTCACCGCCGACGGCCTGTTCACCGCGTACAACGACGAGCCCAACTGGACCCGCGCGCACGACATCCTGATGCCCGCGTTCGCGCTGGGCTCGATGCGGACGTACCACCCGATGATGCTGCGCGTGGCCCGGCGGCTGATCGAGTCGTGGGACCGCGGAGCGCGGGACGGGCGGCCGGTGGACGTGCCCGGCGACATGACCCGGATGACGCTGGACACGATCGGGCTCGCCGGATTCGGCTACGACTTCGGCTCGTTCGAGCGGCCCGAGCCCCATCCCTTCGTCGAGTCCATGGTCCGCTGCCTGGAGTGGAGCATGACGCGGCTGAGTCGCACGCCGGGCAGTGACCACTCGGCGGCGGACGCGGCCTTCCGGGCCGACGCCGACCATCTGGCGCAGGTGGTCGACGAGGTCATCTCGGCGCGGTCCGGCGACACGCCCGGCGCGGAACCTGCCGAGGACCTGCTCGGCCTCATGCTCAGCGCCACGCACCCGGGCGACGGCACGAAGCTGGACACCGCCAACATCCGCAATCAGGTCATCACCTTCCTGATCGCGGGGCACGAGACGACGTCCGGCGCGATGTCGTTCGCGATGTACTACCTGGCCAAGCACCCCGCGGTGCTTGATCTGGTGCGGCGCGAGGTCGATGCCCTCTGGGGCGACGACGCCGATCCCGAGCCGAGCTTCGACGACATCGGGCGGCTCACCTACACCCGTCAGGTGCTCAACGAGGCGCTGCGGCTGTGGCCGACGGCCGCCGCGTTCGGCCGCCATGCCCGCGAGGACACGCTCCTCGGCGGCCGCATCCCGCTGCGTGCGGGCCAGGGTGTCACCGTGCTCACGCCGATGTTGCACCGGCAGCCCGTGTGGGGCGACAACCCGGAACTTTTCGACCCTGCGCGCTTCACCGCGGAGGCGGAGGCCGCGCGCTCTCCGCACGCGTTCAAGCCGTTCGGTACTGGTGAACGGGCCTGCATCGGACGGCAGTTCGCGCTGCATGAGGCGACCATGCTGCTCGGGATGCTGGTGCACCGCTACCGGCTGCACGACCACGCCGACTACCGGCTCACCGTCAAGGAGACGCTCACCCTCAAGCCCGACGGTTTCACGCTCACGCTGACGCCACGCACCGCAGCCGACCGCGTGCACGGCGCACTGCCGGGCGCGACGGCGGGCCATGCGGTCGCGGAGCCGGACGCCGCCGTGCTGCCCGCGCGCGTCATGCCCGGCACGCGGGCGCTCTTCCTGCACGGCAGCAACTACGGGACCTGCCGGGACTTCGCCGCCCAACTGGCCGACGAGGCCGCCTCGGTGGGCTGCGACACGGAGGTCGCGCCGCTGGACGAGTACGCGGGCGCCCTGCCCACCGACCGCCCGGTCGTCATCACCGCAGCCTCGTACAACGGCCGTCCCACCGACGACGCCACGGTGTTCGCCTCCTGGCTGGACGGCGCCCCCACCGCCACTGCCGAGAACGTCACGTACGCGGTCCTCGGCGTGGGCGACCGCAACTGGGCCGCCACGTATCAGCACGTCCCGACCCGCTTCGACGAGCGGCTCGCGGAGCTTGGCGGCACCCGGCTCCTGGAGCGCACGGCGGCCGACGCGTCGGGTGATCTCGGCGGCGCGGTACGGGAGTTCACGGCGCGGCTGCGCGGGGCGCTTCTGGAGCAGTACGGCGATCCCGACGCGCTCGAAGCATCTGGTCCTGACGCTGCCTCGGACGCGTACGAGGTGCGCGAGGTGACCGGCGGCCCGCTGGACGCGCTCGCCGCGCGGCACGGGCTCGTGCCGACGACGGTCAGCGAGGCCTACGACCTCACCGCGCCCGGCCATCCCCGGACTAAGCGTTTCGTACGGCTCGCCCTGCCGGACGGCGTGACCTACCGCACCGGCGACCACCTCACCGTGCTGCCCGTCAACGACCCGGCGCTCGTGGAGCGGGCCGCTGGCGCGCTCGGTGTGGACCTGGACACGGTGCTCGACATCCGCTCCGGTCGCCCGCGCCGGGACGGCCTGGCCGTCGACCGCCCCCTGACTGTACGTCAACTCCTGTCTCACCACGTCGAGTTGCAGGACGAACCCACCGCGGGTCAACTGGCCGTGCTCGCCGCCGCCAACCCCTGCCCGCCCGAGCGGGCCACCCTCGGCGCCCTGGCCGAGGACGCCGCGGCCCGCGCGGCCGACGGGCGCACGCTGCTCGAACTGGTCGAGGCGTGCCCGGCCCTGCGCGGGGCGCTGGGGTGGGCCCAGCTCCTGGACGTCCTCACGCCACTGCGGCCCCGGCACTACTCGGTGTCCTCCTCGCCGGGCGCGCATCCGGGCCACGCCGACCTGATGGTGTCCCTCCTGGAGGCACCGGCCCGCTCGGGCAGCGGGCCGCTGTACCGCGGTACGGGCTCCGGTCATCTCAACGGGGTGCGTCCGGGCGACACCGTCCTGGCCCGCGTCCAACCGTGCCGCGAGGCCTTCCGCATCGACCACGCGGACGCGGCGCCGGTCATCATGGTCGCCGCGGGCACCGGTCTCGCCCCTTTCCGCGGCACGATCGCGGACCGCGCGAGGCTGACGGAGGAGGGGGATCAACTCCCGCTCGCCCTCTGCTACTTCGGCTGCGACGCTCCGGACGCCGACTTCCTGCACGCGGAGGAGCTGCGCGCCGCCGAGTCCGCCGGAGCGGTCTCGCTGCGCCCCGCCTTCAGCGCGGCCCCCGTCGACGGGGTCGCCTTCGTCCAGCACCGCATCGCGGCGGAGGGTGACGAGGTGTGGGACCTGCTGTCCGCCGGGGCCCGGGTGTACGTGTGCGGCGACGGTTCACGCATGGCACCGGGCGTCCGCGAGGCCCTGCGCACGCTCCACCGGGACCGTACGCCGGGGGCCACGGCGGCGGATTCCGAGCAGTGGCTGAACGAGCTGACCGCGCAGGGGCGTTACGTCGAGGACGTGTACGCGGCCGGATAGGCGAGGCAGCCGACGCACGCCGGACCGGGGCTCGGCGTGCGAGACCCGACGCGCAGGGCTCGGCATGCGGGGTCCGATCTGTGGGGCGGGACCCCGCATGCGGGTGTCTACTGGGCAGTTCCGGCGACGGAGTTGGCGTTGACGTCGAACAACTCGACCAGAGCACTGACCGTTTCGTCGCTGTCCAGATGGTGCAGGCCCCGGATGCCGAGCCGTGCCGCACCCGTCAGGTTGTGTTCCAGGTCGTCGATCATGACGCAGGCCGACGGTTCGACGCCCAGGCGTTCGCAGGCCGCCTTGTAGATACGGCGGCCCGGCTTGCGCGAGCCGATCTCACTGGAGATCACGACGGCGTCCGCGAGCGCCTCCAGGTCGTATCCCTGGTAGCAGTCGTCGCCGAGCGCGTTCGACACGATCGCCACCGGGACGCCCTGGGCGCGCAGTCCACGCAGCGCGGCGAGCATCGTCTCGTCCGGCCGCATGCCCGCTCCGATGGCGGCGACGAGGCCCGCCGGTTCCACCTCCACGCCCTTCTCGCTCAGCCGCTCCGCGATGCCCCGCTCGAACTCGGCCTCGCCCAGGCGCCCGCACTCGTGCTCCACCAGCAGCGCCGACGACTCCGTGTCCTCCCGGAAGAGCCGCTCGATCAGCAGCGGATCGTCGCTCACCCGCGCCGAGTAGCAGCGGAACGATTCGAGCACGCTGGTGGTCAGGACGCCGCCGAAGTCGGTGAGCACCGCACTCGGCCTGGCGTCCGGCCGCACCTCGCGCAGGCCATCCGCGTCATTCACTGCTGCCACTGCTGCCTCCTCAAGCTCCGCCCTTTTCGGCGTAGTTGGATCGTCGGTCGAGGATCTCAAGGACCCGCTCACCCCAGCGCAGGTTCGACTCCTCCAGGGAGCGCCCCGCCATCAGGGTGAGGTAGGGGCCGATGCGCTCGGCGTCGCGCAGATACTCCGCCTCGTCGCGGCCGCCCAGGAGGTGGAGGCGCAGCCGTTCGTACCGGGCGAGCTTGCCGCGGGCCCACTCCATGCGCTCTTCGATCAGCGCCCGGGTCGCGGCGGGGTCGCCGCCGTCCATGGCCTGCACCTTGACCATGAGCTCGTCCCGGATCGCGATGGGCCGCGGGGGCTCGGCGGCGAAGGCGTGCAGATCCCGCGCGCCGGCTTCGGTGAGCGTGAACATCCGCTTGTTCGGCCTGCGTTCCTGCTGCACCACGCGCGCGTCGATCAGGCCGTCGCCCGCGAGCCGCTCCAGCTCGCGGTAGAGCTGCTGGGGAGTCGCGGACCAGAAGTTCGACACGGACACGTCGAAGATCTTGGCCAGGTCGTAGCCGGACGACTCGCCCTCCAGGAGCGCCGCGAGCACCGCGTACTTGAGAGACATCTGGACACCGTACACCGATGTGATTACTCTCCTTCACACCTACTCAACAAATTGACTATAGATGTCGATCGAGGTCCCCCGGGATCTCTCACGATGCGAGGTGTGGGCATGCAGGCTTTCCGCAAGGCCGTCGAGGCCAACGATCACGAGGCGATCGAGGCGCTCCTGGCCGAGGACATCGTCTTCTCCAGCCCGGTCGTGTTCCGCCCCTATCCGGGCAAGGCGACGACCGCCGCGATCCTGCGCGGCGTGACGCGGGTCTTCGAGGACTTCCGGTACGTACGCGAGATCAACGACGCCTCAGGACGGGACTCGGCGCTCGTCTTCGAGGCGCGGGTCGGCGACCGGCAGGTCACCGGCTGCGACTTCCTCCACGTCGACGAGGACGGGCTGATCGACGAGCTCATGGTGATGGTCCGCCCGCTGTCCGCCGCCCAGGCGCTCGCCGCGGCCATGGGCGCCCAGTGGGACCAGATCACCCAGGAGGCGGCCGACGGCGCGTAGGCGCCGCGGCTACCAGGAGCGCGCCGACTGGACCAGGTGGTCGCGCACGAGGGCGACGTGCGGGTTGTCCGCGGACCCGGGGCGCTGCACCAGGAAGCCGGTGTTGATCGGGGCGTCCTGAGGGTCGTGGAGAAGGACGAGCGCGCCGGCGGCCAGTGCGTCGCGGCAGAGATAGCGGGGCAGCACGGAGAATCCCGCGCCCGCGATCACGGCCGCGAGTACGCCCCGCAGGTCGGGGACCGTGACGGAGGCCTCGCAGGTCAGCCGCTTGCCGAAAACGTGGCGCCAGTAGCGTCGGGCGATCGGCAGGTCCTCGGCGTAGGTGACGAGGGGGACGCCGTGCAGCACCCCGGGACCTTCGGCGGCGATGCGCGCGGGGCCGCCGATACGCTCGGCCCACGCAGCCGAGGCGACCAGCACGAACTCCTCGTCCGCAAGCGGCACGGAGCTCAGGGAGCGCCCGCGCGGGCGGGCCGTCGCGATCACCAGGTCGTGCCGCCCCGCCCGCAACTCGTCCATGAGCCGATCGGTCAGGCCCGTCGTCACCCGCAGCCTGACCCCCTTCTCGACCAGCGGCGCGAGCGCGGGCAGCGCGCAGTGGCAGAGCATCTCCGCCGGGCCCGCGAGGTGGACGGGCTCCGCGGGGGCGCCGTCGAAGGGGCCGCCGTGTCCGGTGACCGCCGCGAGGGCGTCGAGGGGGTCCACGACACGGGCCGCGAGCGCGTCCGCGTACGGTGCGGGCGCGACGCCGCGCGGCAGCCGCTCGAACAGCTCCCGGTCGACCTGCCGCTCCAGGGCTCGGATCTGGGTGGTGACGGTGGGCTGCGAGAGGCCCAGAAGCCGGGCCGCGGCGGTGAAGGAACCCGACCGGTACACGGCAAGGAACGTACGCAGCAGGTTCAGGTCGAGCGGGCCCCCGGAGGCGGCCTGCGCCATGGATGCGACGGATGCCCCGTCCGAGGCGGCCCCCCGCGCTATTCCCGTCGACCCATTGGAATTCCTATCGTCCATATGGGTCAGCCTATTGGATTTCGTTGGGTTCCCCCACCTACCTTCGAGAACAGCACCGACTGACGTTCTGAGCACAGAACGTCAGAGATTCCAGCCTCGGAGAGACACCATGTCCAAGATCCTGTTCGTCGTGACCGGCGCCGACCACTGGACGCTGGCCGATGGCAGCCAGCACCCGACCGGCTTCTGGGCCGAGGAGGTCGTCGCGCCGTACGAGGCGTTCACGGCCGCAGGACACCAGATCGTCGTCGCGACACCGGGCGGCGTCGTGCCGACCGTCGACCAGGCGAGCCTGGCGCCCCAGTTCAACGGCGGCCAGGAAGGCGCCGACAAGGTCGCCACGACACTGGCGGAGATCAGCGAGTTCCTTCGGCCGCTCAAGCTCGAGGAGGTCGACCTCGCCGACTACGCCGCCGTCTTCTACCCCGGCGGCCACGGCCCCATGGAGGACCTCGCCGTCGACGCCGCATCCGGCAGGCTCCTGACCACCGCCCTGGAAGTCGGCATGCCGCTCGGCGTCGTCTGCCACGGCCCGGCCGCGTTGCTCGCCGCGACCACGGAGGACGGCTCGAACGCGTTCGCCGGGTACGAGGTGACCGGCTTCACCAATGTCGAGGAGACGCAGTCCGGATTCGCCGAGAAGGCCGAGTGGCTGCTCCAGGACCGCCTCGTCGCGGCGGGCGTCGACTTCCAGGAGGGCGAGCCGTGGGCCCCCAAGGTGGTCGTCGACCGCAACCTGATCACCGGTCAGAACCCGGCGTCCGCAGCGCCGTTGGCGGCCGAACTCGTCAAGAAGCTGGCCTGACACTCATGGCCACCGACCGGCTCGACGAGGTCCTCGACGCCACCTACGACTCCCTCACCCGGTATGGCGTACGGCGCACGACGATGGACGACATCGCCTCCACGATGGGCGTGTCCCGGTCAGCGGTCTATCAGTACGTACGCAACAAGGACGACGCCTTCCGCAAGCTCGCCGAGCGCCTGCACGACGAGGCGCTCGCGCGGGCCCGGCAGGCGGCCGCCGAGGACGCCGGCACCGCCGAGCGCATCCGGGGCGTCCTCGCCGCCAAGCTCGACCTGGTCCTGCGTCTGGCCGGGGACTCCCCGCACTCCGCCGAACTCCTCGACGCCAAGGCCCGCCTCTTCGGCGACATCTGCCACGGCTTCACCGGCTCGCTGCGGAGCCTGCTCATCGACCTGTTCACCGAAGCCGGGACCCCGGCCACGGTGGAGCCCGCCGAGGCCGCCGACATCTGCGTCGCGCTGGTCATGGGCCTGGAATCCGTGGCCGACGGCCACCGGCTTTTCGGCCCCGCCACGGACGCGCTCCTGACCGGGCTGCTCGGCTCCCCGGTCCCCCACCCCCACCCCCACACACCGCTCACCTGAGACCTCCCGAGGAGAC
The DNA here is from genome assembly GCF_059026065.1 of Streptomyces sp. A18. NCBI lineage: Bacteria > Bacillati > Actinomycetota > Actinomycetes > Kitasatosporales > Streptomycetaceae > Streptomyces > Streptomyces sp. A18. The sequence continues at coordinate 111,585 of NZ_JBWLKL010000010.1, forward strand.
CCCTCATGCACCACCCCGAAGCGCTCGCACCAGAAGCGCTCGCACCCGAAGTGACCGCGCCCGAAGTGACCGCGCCCGCAGTCTTCGACCCGGAAGCACTCGTCGCGAAGCTCCGCGCCACCTTCGCCACCGGCCGCACCCGCCCCCTGGCCTGGCGCGAGGAGCAGCTCACCCAGCTGCGCTCCCTGTTCACCGAGCACCGCGAGGACATCGCGGACGCCTTGTACGCCGATCTGCACAAGCCGCGCGCCGAGGCGTACACCGCCGAAGTCGACTTCCCCGTACGGGAGATCGACCACACGCTGGCCCATCTGGAGGAGTGGCTGAGCCCGCAGCCGCTCGCGTCCGGCGCGCTCGCGGGACTGCCCGATGGCTCGACCGCCGGTACGCAGGTCGAACCGCTCGGCACCGTCCTGATCATCGCGCCGTGGAACTACCCGGTGCAGCTCCTCCTCGTCCCGCTGGTGGGCGCGCTGGCGGCGGGCAACACGGTCGTCCTGAAGCCGAGTGAAGTCACCCCGGCCACCTCGGAGTTGATCGCCCGGCTCATCCCCGCGTACCTGGACCCGAACGCGGTCGCCGTCGTCGAGGGCGGCGTGCCGGAGACCACCGCGCTGCTCGCCCAGCGCTACGACCACATCTTCTACACCGGCAACGGCACCGTCGGCCGCATCGTGATGCGCGCCGCCGCCGAGCACCTCACCCCGGTCACCCTGGAACTCGGCGGCAAGTCACCGGTGTTCGTGGACCGTGACGTCGACGTGACCGCCGTGGCCACACGTCTGGCCGAGGCCAAGTTCCGCAACGCGGGCCAGACGTGCGTCGCACCCGACTACGTCCTCACCGACCCGGACACCGCGCCCGCGCTCGCCCGGGAACTGCGCACGGCCGTGGAGCGGGTGTTCGGCAAGGACCCGAAGTCCTCGGAGGCCTACGGACGCATCGTCAACGAGCGGCACTTCGACCGGGTCTCCGCCCTGCTCGACTCCGGTACGAAGGCGTTCGGCGGGCAGAGCGACCGCGACGACGTCTACATCGCGCCGACCGTGCTCACCGACGTGAAGCCCGACGAGCCGGTGATGCGGGAGGAGATCTTCGGCCCCGTACTGCCGATCGTGAACGTGGCCGGCCTCGACGAGGCCATCGCCTTCATCAACGACCGCGACAAGCCGCTGGCCCTCTACGGCTTCACCGAGAGCGAGACCACCCGGCGGCGCCTCGCCGCGGAGACGTCATCGGGCGGGCTGGGCTTCGGTCTTCCGATGGCTCATCTCCGCGTCCCCGACCTGCCGTTCGGCGGCGTCGGCGAGAGCGGCGTGGGCAACTACCACGGCCCGCACTCCATCGCCACGTTCAGCCACCGCAAGGCCCGGCTCGACGTGCCGCTGAACTGATTTCCGGCCGCCCCTGTGACGGCTGTGTGCAGTTTCCGCCACCCCCGTGCTCCTTTCGGCTGCCGCGCCATAAGCTGCGCGGTCGATCAACGCAACGCCACGGTCCAGGTCGTTCGCGTTCCCCGGGAGGAGCACACATGGCAGAACAGCGGCGTCCGGCACAGGAGGCCGAGCCCGAAGAGCCCGGCCGACGCAGGGTCCTCGCGTATCTGCTGGCGGCGCCGACACTGGCCGTCGGTGTACGGTTCGGCGTCGACTCGGCCGGCGGGGAGACGGCCGAGGCCGTGGTGCCCTCGCCTCCGCAGCCCGAGAACCTGCTCGACCTCGGTGATCTGCAGAACCTCGCGGCGGCTCCGACGTCGGGCCTGATCGCGGTCCGGGTGCACACCGACGGCACCGCGTCGTTCGCGGTGCCCCGTGCGGAGGTCGGTCAGGGCATGACCACGGCGGTCGCGATGATGATCGCCGAGGAGATGGACCTGCCGCTCACCAAGGTCAGGGTCACGCTGGCCGACGCCCGCCCCGAGCTGATGATGAATCAGCTGACCGGCGGCTCGAACTCGATGCGCAGCATCTACCGTCCCGTGCGCGTGGCCGCGGCCGTCGCACGTCAGCGACTCGTCTCGACCGCCGCCGAGCAGTGGGGTGTTGCCGCCTCCGACCTTTCCACCAAGGACGGCGTCATCTCGTACGGCTCCGAGAAGAGCGCCACGTACGGATCGCTCGCCGAGGCGGCGGCAAGCGCCCGTGTCGTGGCGGCATCGGCGCGGCTGAAGGACCCCTCGGACTTCACCGTCATCGGCACCCCGCAGAACCGCGTCGACGCGCTCGCCGCCGTGACCGGGCGCAAGTCGTTCGGCATGGACCTCCAAGTCCCGGGCGCCAAGCCGACGATGGTGCGCAGGCCGCCGACGATCAACGGTACCGTCGTGTCCGTCGCCAACGCCGACGCGGTGCGCGACATGCCGGGCATCACCGATGTCGCGACCATCGAGCACGGTGTGGCCGTACGCGGCGAGACGTTCGGTCAGTGCATCGACGCCCTCCGGGCCCTGAAGGTGACCTGGGGTCCCGGCACCGTGGACAAGGAGTCGGACGACACCGTCCTCGCCGAGCTGAGGAAGGCGGCGCTCCCCCTGGTCGTGCCCCCGCTCCTGACGAAGAAGGTCGAGGCCGAATTCACCTTCGCGTTCGCCAGCAACAGTCCGCTGGAGCCCGACAACGCGATCGCCGACGTGCGCTCCGACCGTGCCGAGATCTGGTCGAGCCTCAAGGTGCCGATCGTGGCGCAGCGCGAGATAGCCACCCGACTCGGGCTGCCCCAGAAGGCCGTGACCGTGCATGTGATGGAGGGCGGTGGGTCCTTCGGACGGCATCTCTTCCACGACGTGGCCGCCGAAGCGGCCGAGATCTCGCAGAAGATGGGCAAGCCGGTCAAGCTCTCCTGGTCCCGCACGGACAACTTCCGGCAGGGCCGCACCCATCCCATGTGCATCTCCCGGGTGCGTGCCACCTACGCCCTCGGCAACGTCCTCAGCTACGAGCAGCGGCACACCAGTTCACAGACGGACTTCGGCCATGGCCTCGGCGAGGTGCTCACGTCGACGGCCGCGAAGATCCCCGTGGTGGGCAATCCGACGTTCGCCCAGACCATCTTCCAGCTCACCCAGTCCTCGCCCTACCACTTCGGTGCCACCACGCAGCTCCTGAACGAGGTGCCGCTGAAGTTCAACACGGGCAGCATGCGCAACATCTACTCGCCGAACGTGGCGTGCGCGCGCGAGCTCGTCGTCGACCGGCTCGCGGCGAAGATGGGCAAGGACCCCGTGGAGTTCCGCCGCGAGTTCCTCAAGGAGAAGCGGCTGCGCGCCGTCCTCGACAAGGCGGCCGAGGTCGGCGAGTGGGGCAGGAAGCTGCCCTCCGGCGTCGCCCAGGGGATCGCGCTGCACGCCGAGTACCGGGGAGCGGTCGCCACCCTCGTCGAGATCGACTGCCGGCCCGAGACGGTGAACCGCGAGGTCAAGGACGGAGTCACCGGGCCGCGCGTCACCAGGGCACTGATGGTCGTGGACGCGGGCTTCGCCATCAACCCCCGCGGCATCGAGGCCCAGATGATGGGCGGGATGAACGACGCCCTCGCCATGGCGCTCACCTCCAGCCTGCACATCAAGGACGGCATCCCGCTCGAGGGCAGCTGGGACAACTACTTCTACACGCGGCAGTGGAACACCCCGCCCGAACTCGACGTCGTCGTGATGGGCACCACCACCAAAAAGCCCGCCGGTGTGGGCGAGTTGGGGGTCGCGCCCGCGTTCGCCGCGATCGCCTGTGCCTACGCGCGTGCCACCGGGACGATGCCGACCAGCTTCCCCATCAACCACGGCACGCTCTCCTTCGAGCCGCTGCCGCTCGAACCGTCCACGCCGCAGTCCCCGACCGACGGTCTCGACCGCGCCTACTGAGGAGCCTTTCGTGCCGAGCCACACCTTCAAGCTCAACGGCGAAGAGATCACTGTCGACGCCGAGGACGACGTACGCCTCCTGTGGGTGCTCCGTGACCTGCTCGGCGTGACCGGGCCGAAGTACGGCTGCGGCATCGGCGTCTGCCAGGCGTGCACGTCGCACATCAACGGCAAGGCGTTCAACCCCTGTTCGGTACCGGTGTCGAAGGTCGGCACCGGCGACGAGATCACCACGATCGAGGGCCTGCCGGGCACCGTCGGCAAGGAACTGCACCCGATGCAGGAGGCGTGGCTCGAGCTCGACGTGTCGCAGTGCGGGTACTGCCAGCCGGGCCAGATCATGGCCGCCGTCGCCACGGTGCGGCAGGCCGCCGCCGCTGGTCGTGAGATCAGCGACGGCGACCTGGACGAGATCCGCAACATCTGCCGCTGCGGTACGTACACCCGGATCCGCGAGGCCATCAAGGCCGGGGCGAAGCGGATGTGAACTCCCTTGCCTCCACCGGGGGTTCCGGCGCCTCGACGGTGTCGGAACCCACCTCCGCGCGTCGGGCGGGGAAGCCGTGCCTGCGGGCGGCGATCACCACGACGAGGACCGGCACCAGGAGCGCGAGCACGCTCCAGGGGAAGGACGGCGAGCCGAAATGTCCGAGCAGGATGCCGCCGACGACTCCGCCCCCGGCCATGGCCGCGTTCCACAGGGTGACGAGCATGGCCTGCGCGGCATCCGCCGCATCGCCGCCCGCGTCGCCGACCGCGGTCTGCAGGAGCGTGGGCGCCCCGCCCCAGCCGAGCCCCCACAGGGTCACGGCGAGGTAGACGAGCGCGGGGCTTTCGGCGAGGACCGCGAGCAGCGCGGCGGCCACGGCCACCAGGAGGGTGGCGGCGATGGTGAGCGCTCGCAGCCTGCGGTGGATGTGCGCGCCCACGACCCAGATGCTCACGAGGGACGCGGCGCCGAAGACCAGGAGGACGAGGTCGGTCGAGCCGCCCATGCCGATGTGGTCGAGGAACGTGGCGATGTAGGTGTAGAGGATGGTGTGGGCGAGGACGAAGACCAGCGTGACGGTCAGGACCGGGGTGACGCCGGGCAGGCGCAGGGTGTTCAGGACGGGGGTGCGGCCCTCGCGCCGCTGACCGGGGTGGTCGGGGACGGACGCGGTGATCCAGGCGAGCAGGACGACGGTGAGCACCGTCATGAGCAGGAACGCGACGCGCCAGCCAAGTGCCTCGCCCAGGAAGGTCCCGGCGGGCACGCCGAGCGAGAGGGCGACCGGAATGCCCGCCATGGCCATGGCGATGGCCTTGCCCTGGAGGTGGGCGGGTGCGAGGCGGCGGGCGTATCCGGCGAGCAGTGCCCAGGCCAGACCGGCCGCGACTCCGGCGACGAAGCGGGCCACCATGGTGAGGGGGTAGTTCCCCGAGAGCGCGGTGACGGTGTTGGCGACGGCGAATCCCGCCATCGCGGTAAGCAGCAGCCGCTTGCGCCGCCATCCTGCGGTGGCCGCGGTCAGGGGGATCGCGGTGAGTGCGGTGCCGATCGCGTAGATGGTGACGGTCTGCCCCATCGCGGATTCCCCGACGCCCATGTCGGCGCTCATCGCGGGCAGCAGACCCGCGGGCAGGGTCTCGGTGAGGCTGGTGATGAAGACGGCGGTGGCGAGGGCGAGGAGTGCGGCCAGCGGCAGCTTCTGGTTCCCGGATCCGCCCCGGGAACCCACGTGTTGTGCGGTGTGGTTGCTCATGGTGGGTATGCTCGGACCCTCACATTGGTGTGAAGGTCAAGCGGGACACCGCGAGGGAGATCAGATGCGGATCGGGGAGCTGTCGGAGCGCACCGGGACACCCCGGCGACTGCTGCGCTACTACGAGGAGCAGGGCCTCATCATGGCCGAGCGCGCGGCGAACGGCTATCGCGAGTACGACGAGCGCTTCGTGGACCGGGTCGTACAGATCAGAGGGCTCCTCGACGCGGGCCTTCCCACGCGCATCATCAAGCAGATCCTGCCCTGCCTCGACAAGCCAAGGACCATCTACTTCCCGGACGCGACACCGGAGATGATCGCCGCCCTCGAACACCAGCGGGACCGCATGAGCGAGCGTGTCGCGTGTCTGACCCGCAACCTCGACGCCATCGCGGAGTACCTGGACGCGGTGCGCGACGGCAATCCCCCGGACCGCGGTCCCGCGGACACGGCCCTCGAAGGGGCGGCGGCCTCCTAGAGCCTTTCGTCAGGCCCCCCCCTCGGTATCACGAGCCCCGATTCGTACGCCGCGACCACCGCCTGCGTCCGGTCCCGCAGCCCGAGCTTGGCGAGCACCTGGCTCACATGCGTCTTCACGGTCTCCTCGCTGACGTGCAGCCGCCCGGCGATCTCCGGGTTCGACAGGCCCTCCGCGATCAGCCGGAGCACCTCGGTCTCGCGCGGCGTGAGTGCCCAGCACTTGGTGGCTCCTGTTCGCCGTGGTCGCCCTGACCGTCCTCGCGGGCGCGGCCACCACGGCGTCGTTGACCGCCGGTGACTGCCCGGTCCCAGCCGACTGCCGCGAGGACACCGTGAAGCTCAGCCTCACCGGGGTCCGGCTCGGCCAGGGCGCGGTCGTCGTGCTCGCGGTGCTCACGATGAGCGCCGAGTACGGCACGGGCACCATCCGTACGACGCTGACGACGGAGCCGGGGCGGGTGCGGCTGCTCGCCGCGAAGGCGCTCGTACTGTGCGCGCTGACCGCCGGGGCCGGTGCCGTAGGGGTGGCCGGTTCGCTCCTGGCCGGGCGGCTGCTGTTGTCCGCCGATGGCTTCGCGACTCCTGGTCTCACGGACGGGCCGACCCTGCGCGCGGCCATCGGCACGGTCCTCTACCTCACGCTCGCCCGCCCTGATCGGCCTGGGTGTGGCCACCGCGCTGCGGGACACGGCGAGCGCCGTCACCGCGGTCCTGGGACTCTTCTATGCCTTCCCGCTGCTCGCGGGGCTGCTCGCTGACCCCGACTGGCAGGAGTACGCCCGGCGGGCGGCGCCCGCGACGGCAGGGCTCGCGGTCCAGGCGACCGTCGATCTGGACCAGTTGCCGATCGGGCCGTGGGCGGGCATCGGGGTGCTTGCCACGTACGCGGGTGCTCGTCACGGGTGGGGCCGTGCTGCGGATGCGGGACGCCTGAGGCCGCGTACACCATGTGCAACGGCCATGGACAGCCCCCGAGCCGCTGTGATCTCATCCGTCCGGGCGGATCGATCGACCTTCGGCGTGGATCGACGGACCTTCCGCGCCGATCTGCAGGCGATCCCTGTGTGCGGCATGTGACCGGCCACCGTCCTGGCCCGCGCGCCCGTGGGCCGGTCATCGCACGTCTCCGCTCAGGCCCGAAAGACCCCCACACATGCAGAAGACCAAGTCCGCGCTCTGGGAGTTCCTCCAGGGCCTCGGCAAGACGTTCATGCTCCCGGTGGCCCTGCTCGCGTTCTGCGGCATCATGCTGGGCATCGGCTCGTCGCTCTCCAGCGAAGCGGTCACCGAGAACCTGACCTTCCTCCAGGGCGAGGGCTTCCACCTCGTCTTCACGTGGATGGCGAGCACCGGCCTCGTCGCCTTCAAGTTCCTCCCCGTGATGTTCGCGATAGCCATCCCGCTGGGCCTCGCCCGCGAGGACAAGGGTGTCGCGGCGTTCTCCGGCTTCGTCGGCTTCGCCGCGATGAACCTGGCGGTGAACTTCTATCTCACCGCCAAGGACGTGGACCTCGAGGACGAGAAGGTCATCGCCCACTACGGCATCGCCGACGTGATCGGCATCCAGTCCATCGATACGGGACTGCTCGGCGCCGTCGCTGTTGGCATCGTTGTCAGCATCCTTCACCAGCGGTTTCGTGCCCAGCGGATGCCGGACGCGCTCGCCTTCTTCGGCGGTCTGCGGTTCGTGCCGATCATCTCGACGCTCGTCCTCAGCCTGCTCGGTCTGCTGATCCCGCTGGTGTGGCCGACGTTCAACGGCTGGATCACGGACCTCGGGCGCGCGATCGGCCACGCGGGCGTCTTCGGCCCGTTCTTCTTCGGCATGGGCGAGGTGCTCCTGCGGCCGATCGGCCTGCACCACATCCTCGTCGCCATGTTCCGCTTCACGGACGTCGGCGGCTCCGGCGCGGTCTGCGGCGACCAGCTCTCCGGCGCCCTCAACCTCTTCTACGCGCAGCTCAATTGCGCGAACCCGCCCGGTGACGCGGTCACCAACGCCACCCACTTCCTGTCCCAGGGCAAGATGGCGGTCTACCTCGGCGGCCTGCCGGGCGCGGCCCTGGCGATGTATCACTGCGCGAACAAGAAGATGCGCCCCGAGATCAAGGCGCTCCTGATCTCCGGTGTCGTCGCGTGCGTCGTCGGCGGCATCACCGAGCCGCTCGAGTTCCTGTTCCTGTTCATCGCGCCGTGGCTGTACCTGATCCACGCCGTCCTCGTCGGCCTCGGATTCCTGACCGCGGCCGTCCTCGGGGTGTTCATCGGCAACACCGACGGCAACGTCATCGACTGGCTCGTCTTCGGCGTCCTCCAGGGCACGACCACGAAGTGGTACCTGATCCCGGTCATCGCCGCGGTGTGGTTCGCCGGGTACTACTTCCTCTTCCGCTGGGCCATCACGCGCTTCGACCTCAAGACGCCGGGGCGCGACGAGCCCGCGGCGGAGGAGGCCGACGGGGACGAGGCCGCTGCGGACGAGGCCGCGGACAAGACTGCGGCTCCGCGGGAGCTGATCGCCGGGAAGTACGACGCGGTGGCGATCCTGGACGCGATCGGCGGCGCCGAGAACATCCAGACCCTCGACAACTGCATCACGCGCCTGCGCATGACGGTCGCGGACGCCGAACGGGTCGACGAGTCCCGGCTGAAGAAGCTCGGCGCGGTCGGCGTCATCAAACTCGACGCGCACAACGTGCAGGTCATCATCGGCCCGCAGGTGCAGTCGGTGAAGGACGCGATGGCGACGATGGTCCGGGTGGGCTGAGCGATGCCCTCGCGCTTCGACTTCGACACCCCTGTCGACCGGCACGGCACCTGGTGCACGCAGTGGGACTACGTCCAGGACCGCTTCGGCGTCCCGGACCTGCTGCCCTTCACCATCTCGGACATGGACTTCGAGACGGCGCCCGCGGTCCTCACGGCGCTCCGCGGCCGGCTCGACCACGGCGTGCTCGGCTACTCCCGCTGGCGTCAGGCCGACTTCCTCTCGGCGATCGTCGACTGGTACGCCACGCGCCACGCGACCGAGGTGGACCCGGAGTCGATCGTCTACGGCCCGTCCGTGATCTACCAGGTCGCCCGGCTCCTGCACCTGTGGTCTGCTCCCGGCGACGGGGTGGTCGTCCACACACCGGCGTACGACGCCTTCCCCAAGACCGTCGCCGCGAACGAACGCCGCCTGCTGGGCTGCCCGCTCGGCGACTGGTCCGAGCTGGAGCGGCTGCTGGCTCTTCCTGACACGTCCGTGCTGCTGCTGTGCTCGCCGCACAACCCCACGGGCCACGTGTGGACGGAGACCGAGCTCGGCCGCATCGCGGGGCTGTGCGCGCGGTACGGCGTAGCGGTGATCAGCGACGAGATCCACTCGGACCTGGTACACCCACCGCACGTCCACCGCCCTTGGTCCCTGCACGGCGGCCTCGACGAGCGGTGGGCGGTGGTGACGTCGGCGTCGAAGTCCTTCAACATCCCGGCGCTGACCGGCAGTTACGGAATCATCGGCGACCCCGCCACACGCGAAAGGTACCTGCGCCATCTCAAGGAGGCCGACGGCCTGTCGTCCCCGGCGGTGCTGTCACTGGTCGGCCACATCGCCGCGTACCGAGAGGGAGCACCATGGCTGGAGGCCCTCACCACCTACCTGCGCGGCAACCTCCACCTCATCGCCGACCGCCTGAACACGGCCTTCCCGACCCTGAACTGGACTCCACCCCAGGCGGGCTACCTGGCCTGGATCGACCTACGCCCCTTGGGCGTGGACGACGACGCCCTGCAACGCGAACTGATCGAATCCCAGAAGGTCGCCATCATGCCCGGCGCGTCCTACGGCTCCCCCGGCCACCTGCGCCTGAACGTGGGCTGCCCGCGGGCCAAGGCGGAACGGGGCGTCACGGCGCTGGTGGAGGCGGTGCGGGCGGTCCGGCGGAGGTCCGGCGCCGTCTGAGGTGTCCGGGCGCGCCGGTCGCCGGTATCCGCAGGTCAGACCGGTCTCATCGAGGTCGGCCCGCTGTTCCATTGGTACAGTCACGAGGTTCATCCCTCGCACCCGGGAGACCCCGCCCCATGGCCGTCGACGAACTCGACACACGCATTCTGCGGCTCCTCCTGGAGCAGCCCCGCACCAGCGTCCGCGAGTACGCGCGTGTGCTCGGTGTCGCGCGTGGCACCCTGCAGGCCCGGCTCGATCGGCTGGAGCGGGATGGGGTGATCACCGGGAGCGGGCCGTCCCTGTCTCCTGCCGCGCTCGGGCATCCGGTGCTTGCCTTTGTCCACATCGAGGTCACTCAGGGGCATCTCGACGAGGTGGGTGACGCTCTTGCCGCCGTGCCGGAGATCGTCGAGGCGTTCTCGATCACCGGTGGTGGTGATCTCCTGACCCGCGTGGTCGCCCGGGACAACGGTCATCTGGAGGACGTGGTCCAGCAGCTGATCCAGATGCCGGGCGTGGTCCGCACCCGTACGGAGATGGCCCTGCGCGAGCGCGTCCCGCACCGCCTGCTGCCGCTCGTGGAGTCGATCGGCAGGGCCTCGGCCGCGCAGAAGTGATCCCACCGCCCGTGCGGCGGTGATCTGGGGCTTTGGCATGCTGGAGGGCATGAACACCTTCGGCGGCATCTCGGTCGTCTTCGATCTCGACGGCACTCTCGTGGACAGCGAGCCCAACTACTACGCGGCACAGCGCGCGCTGCTCGCCGAGCACGGAGTCGACTACACCTGGGCCGAGAACGAGCAGTTCGTGGGCATCAGCACCCAGGAGAGCCTCGCCATCTGGAAGGACCGGTACGGGATCGACGTACCGGTGGGCGAACTGCTCCCGGAGCTCGACCGCCGTTACCTGGAGCTCGCCCGCGCCGACACGCATGTCTTTCCGGAGATGCGGAAGTTCGTGGAGCGGCTGCACGGTGCCGGGGTGCCGATGGCCGTGGCCTCCGGGTCGTCCCGCGCCGCCATCGACGCGATCCTCTCCGGCACCGGCCTCGACGCGCTCCTGACCACCGTCGTCTCGGCCGACGAGGTCGCACACGGCAAGCCCGCTCCCGACGTCTTCCTGGCCGCAGCCGCGCTCCTCGGCGCGGACCCGGCGGACTGCGTGGTCCTGGAGGACGCCGCTCCGGGCGCGACGGCGGCGCACGCTGCGGGCATGCGCTGCATCGCGATCCCCTACGTCACCGCCCACGCGGATGAACCGGCGTTCGCGTCGGCGGGGCTGCTCTTTCACGGCGGGCAGGCCGAGTTCACGGCGCAGGCGGCCTGGGACCACCTGGCTGCTCTGTCGCGGCCGTAGCCGCGGCCCCGGCCGTCGTCGCGGCCCGCTCCGCCAGCTCCGCCTTCTTGATCTTGCCCGTGGCGGTGAGCGGCAGCTCGTCGAGGATCTCGACGGTCGGCACCTTGTACGTCGCCATGGCACCGGCCGCCCACGTGCGCAGCTCCTGCGCGGTGAGCGCGCTGCCGGGGACGGTGCGCACGTAGGCGTAGGGGCGCTGGCCCGCCTCCGTGTCCGCGACGGCGACGACGGCGGCAGCGAGGACGCCGGGGTGCCGGGCGAGCAGCGTCTCGACCTCTGCCGGGAAGACGCTCATGCCCTTGACCTTGATCATGTCCTTGTCTCGGCCCAGGTAGTACAGGCAGCCGTCCTCGTCGAAGCGCCCGATGTCGCCGGTGTGCAGCCGGCCGTCGCGCAGGGCGGCCGCCGTCGCCTCGGGGGCCCGCCAGTAGCGGGTGAGCACCGAGGGGCCGCTGACGGTGATCTCGCCGGGCTCACCGATGGGCAGCGGTTCGCCCGTCGTGAAGTCGACGATCAGGAAGTCCGTGCCGGGAACGGGCAGGCCGCAGAACGTGGCGTCGCCCGAGAGGTCGTGGTCGCCGTCCTGGAAGCCGAGCGTGTTGGTGTCGCTGGTGTGGGTCTCGGTCATGCCGTACGACGCCTCGCGCAGCACACTGTCCGGGCCGACGGCCGCACGCCAGCGCGCCCGCAGTTCCGGCGTCAGCCTGCGGATGAAGGACACGGCGAGGGGTGCGGTCAGTGAAGTGACGTCGTGGCGCGCGAAGTCGGGGTGGGCGAGGAGTTCGAGGTAGTTCTCCACCGTCCCGGCCATGGTGGTGACGTGGTGCCGGGCGATCGCCGCGAGCACGGCGGCCGGGTCCCAGCGCGGCAGCAGCACACTGGTCCCGCCGGAGACGAGCGGGGCGAGGATCCCGAGGTTCTCCCCCGCTATCCAGAAGACCGGCAGGAAACAGAGCGAGACGATGCCGTCGTCCACCGGCCGTGGCCCGCGGCCGTTGTCGATGGCGGTCGCCGTGTAGACCATGTGCCGCTGGGTGTGCTCGCAGCCTTTGGGCATGCCGGTGGTTCCGCCGGTGTAGTTGAGCGCGGCGAGCGCGTCCAGGTCGTCGGCGATCCGCCCGAGCGGCGCGTGCCCCACGGCCGCGGCCCAGGCCTCGCCGTCGTCGGCCACGAGGACCTCACGCACGGCGGTCCCTTCGCGCACCTCGTCGAGTACGGCGACCAGTGAGCTGTGTGTGATGACGATCTCGGGCCCCGCGTCCCGCAGTTCATGGCTAAGCTCAGCCGCCCGGAACATCGGGTTGACCGGAACGTGCACCGCCCCGGCCCGCAGCACGGCCAGCATCGCGACGACGAACTGCGGGCAATTGGGCAACTGCACGCCCACCCGATCGCCGGGCCGCACGCCCCGCCCGTCGAGCCAGCCCGCCAACCGGTCGGTGAGCACGTCCAGTCGGCCGTACGAGATGGTCTCGTCGCCGAAGACCAGCGCGGGCCTGTCCGGCGCCGTCCTCGCCCAGTGCGCCACATATCCCGGCACAGTGCGTGTTCCCGCGCGGTGCTCCGCGGTGTCCTGCTGGCGTCCGCGCCGCGCCTTGTCCTGGCGGGCACGCAGATCGCGCAGCTGGTCTTCTACAGGCATGCGAGCGGCTCCTCAGCGTGGGGGATCGACTCCGAGCAGGTGCAGGAACATGGCGGTCACATCGCGCACGGCCGCGTCGTACGTCTTCGGGTCGGCCGCCGTGAGCCGGGCGAACTGGATGCTCATGCCGCCGACCGCGCGGGCCACGGCGAGGGGGTCGGCGACGGGCCGGGCCCTGCCCTCGGCCGCGAGCCGCCGGATGTAGCGGGCGGAGCGGTGGATCGGGCGCTCCTGGGTCTCCTCCCACAGGGCGCGCACCTCGTCGTCGACCTGCGCCCGCTGCTCCAACAGCCGCAGCAGCGGCAGGTGTTGGGCGTACGCGGCGATGAAGGCGGCGGTGGACGCCCCCGCGACCTCGCGGGCGTCGTCGCGGTCGACGCCCGGCACGTCCTGCGCGGCGAGGAACGCGTCCCGTACGCGCGCCGCGAGCACGCGGAAGATCTCGTCCTTGGACGCGAAGTACACGTAGAAGGCCGCCCGTGAGACGTCCGCCTCCGCCGTGATGACGGCGACGGTCGTCGCGCCGTAGCCGTGCCGCGCGAACGCGGCCTCGGCGGCGTCCAGGAGCCGCCCGCGGGCCGGTGCGTCACTGCGGTCGCGGGCGGTGCGGGTCGCCCAGGGCTGCTGGTTTCGTGTCACGCGGCGAGCTTATTGACGTTGACGCCAATGTCAATGAGCATGGCGGCGCCAGAGACTTCAGGAGGGCTTCATGGGTTCTGCCGCCGTGCTCGTCGCCAACCGCGGGGAGATCGCCGTCCGCATCCTGCAGGCCGCCGCCGATGCCGGACTGCGCACCGTCGCCGTGTACGCCGAGGACGACGCCACCGCACGGCACGTCCAACTTGCCGATGAGGCACAGCCGTTGGGGGGCTCGGGTCCCTCCGCGTACTTGGACGCAGACGCGGTGCTCGCGGCGGCCCGGCGCTCCGGGTGCGAACTGCTGCATCCCGGTTACGGCTTCCTGAGCGAGGACGCCGACTTCGCGGCGCGGTGCGCGAAGGCCGGGCTGCGGTTCGTCGGCCCCTCGCCCGATGTGCTGGGCCTGTTCGGCGACAAGGCACGCGCGCGTGCGCTCGCGCAGAGCCTTGGCGTGCCCGTCCTGGCGGGCACGGATGGCCCCACGAGCCTGACCGAGGCCGCCGACTTCCTGGCCGGGCTCGGCCCTCTTGGCGCGGTGATGGTGAAGGCCAGCGGGGGCGGCGGCGGGCGCGGCATGCGGGCCGTGCACCACCCCGACGAACTGGCGGAAGCCTGGGAGCGCTGCCGTTCGGAGGCGCTGCAGGGCTTCGGACGTGCGGAGTTGTACGTCGAGGAGCTGCTCTCCGGCGCCCGCCACATCGAGGTCCAGATCCTGGGCGACACCACGGGCGAGGTCACCCACCTCTGGGAGCGCGACTGCAGCGCCCAGCGACGCCACCAGAAGCTCGTCGAGATCGCTCCGGCTCCCGGACTCCCCGAGGCCGTCCGGGAGAAGCTGGTGTCCGCGGCCCTCCTGATGGCCCGCGCGTGCGGCTACACCGGCCTCGGCACCTTCGAATTCCTGGTCCTGGGCGAGGAGTTCCACTTCATCGAGGCGAATCCACGCCTCCAGGTCGAGCACACGGTCACCGAGGAGGTGACGGGTGTCGACCTTGTCGTCGCTCAACTTCGCCTGGCCGCAGGCGATTCACTCGCGGCCCTCGGCCTCGCGGGCCCGCCGCCGCGACCGCGCGGATACGCGCTCCAGGCCCGGGTCAACGCCGAGTCCCCGACGACCGACGGTACGGCGCTCCCCTCCACGGGCACACTCACCCGCTTCGACGTGCCGACGGGCCCGGGGGTGCGTGTGGACACCGCGGCGCGCAACGGTTCGGAGATCGGGGCCCGTTACGACTCGCTGCTCGCGAAGGTCATCACGCACGCGCCGCACGGAGACTTCGCAGCGGTCTGCGAACGTGCGTCCCGCGCGCTCGCGGACTTCGCCGTTGAGGGCGTACGCACGGGAATTCCCCTGCTCCGGGCACTGCTCGCCCACCCGGGGTTCACCGCGGGCGGCGCGCACACGGGCTTCGTGGCCGAGCACATCGGGGAACTGCTGCCCGAGGATCCGCCCCAGATCATCGTGGACGACGACACGACGATCACCGCCCCCATGACCGGGACGGTCGTCTCCGTGGACGTGATGGTGGGCGAACAGGTGGTGACAGGACAGCAGTTGCTCGTGCTCGAAGCGATGAAGATGGAGCACGTGCTGCGAGCGGCCACCTCCGGAAGCGTCACTGCACTGCACACGCGCGTGGGCGACACGGCGGCGGAGGGCAGCCCCTTGGTGACGGTGGACGCGGCAGCGGCCGACGAGGCGGTATCAGCACACACCGAGGAGGCCGCAGACCCCGATGCCATCCGCCCCGACCTGGCAGAGACCCTGGCGCGGCACGCCATCGGCCTGGACGAGCAACGCCCCGAAGCCGTCGCCAAGCGCCACCGCATCGGGCGCCGCACGGCACGCGAGAACATCCAGGACCTGTGTGACGACGGGACGTTCACGGAGTACGGCGCGCTGGCGATCGCCGCCCAGCGCCGTCGCCGCTCCCTGGACGACCTGATCGCCTCGACGCCCGCCGATGGCATGGTCACCGGCACGGGGCGGATCGACGGCGTGCGATGTGTGGCCATGTCGTACGACTACACAGTGCTCGCCGGCACCCAGGGCCTGCAGAACCACCGCAAGACGGACCGGATGCTCCAACTGGCCGAGGAACGGCGGCTGCCGGTCGTGCTGTTCGCGGAAGGGGGCGGCGGGCGCCCCGGGGACACGGACACGACGTCCGTGGCCGGTCTGGACGTGACCACGTTCCATCAGATGGGACGGCTGAGCGGTCAAGTGCCCCTCGTAGGCGTTGCCTCGGGGCGGTGCTTCGCGGGCAACGCGGCACTGCTCGGCTGCTGCGACGTGGTGATCGCGACGCCGGAGGCCAGCATCGGGATGGGCGGCCCCGCGATGATCGAGGGCGGCGGACTCGGCGTGTACCGCCCGGAGGAGGTCGGCCCGCTGTCCGTCCAAGTGCCGAACGGCGTCGTGGACATCGCGGTCGCGGACGAGGCCGACGCGGTGCGGGTGGCGCGGAAGTACCTCGCGTACTTCTCCCGAAACGCGAGCTTCTCTCAAGACGCGCGCGGCAGTTGGGAGGCGTCGGACCCGCGGCTGCTGCGGCACGCGGTACCGGAGAACCGGCGCCGCGCCTATGACGTGCGGACCGCGATCGAGGGCATCGCGGACACGGGCTCGGTCCTGGAACTGCGGCGCGGCTTCGGCGCGGGCATCATCACGGCGCTCGTACGCGTCGAGGGCCGACCGATGGGACTACTGGCCAACAACCCCAACCACCTGGGCGGTGCGATCGACCGGGACGCGGCGGACAAGGCGGAGCGCTTCCTGCGGCTGTGCGACGCGTTCGGGCTCCCGGTCGTCTCGCTCTGCGACACACCGGGTTTCATGGTCGGCCCGGACGCCGAACGAACGGCGACCGTACGGCACTTCTCCCGGCTCTTCGTGACCGGCGCACAGCTGCGCGTCCCCCTGGTGAGCCTGGTGCTGCGCAAGGCGTACGGCCTCGGCGCGATGGCCATGATGGGCGGCTCCACACGCGCACCCGTGGCCACGGCGGCGTGGCCGAGCGGCGAGTTCGGGGGGATGGGCCTGGAGGGCGCCGTCCGCCTGGGCTACCGCAAGGAGCTGGCCGCGATCGCCGACCCCGGGGAGCGGCAGCGGGTGTTCGATGCCCATGTCGCCGAGTTGTACGAGCACGGCAAGGCGGTGAACGCCGCGGCGGCCCTGGAGATCGACGCGGTCATCGACCCCGCGGAGTCGCGGAGTTGGATCCTGGCGGCGCTGGAGGGGGCGGGCGGGGAACGGGTGTAGGCGGTCAGCCCTCGATCGCCCGGCCCCCGATCGCCCGGCCCCCGGAGGGGCGGCAGCCGGTCAGTACATGATCCCCACGAGCCCGTCGCCCTGTTCGGCGCAGACGAGACCGCCCGCGCAGCAGGCACCCCAACCGCCCGCCTGGGGACCGACGAGCGTCACCCGCTCCCAGTGCTCCGCAGCCGGCGTGGCCCGTGAGAGGCGCAGGCCGAGTTCGTCCACCGACATCTCCGCCGAGGGCGAGCCATCGGGCTGCGCGGCAGCACCGGGCAGCACGGCCACGATCTCCGCGGCGGGATAACCGAAGAGGTCGATGTCGTCCCAGGCCACTGGCGTCACCTCCGGGCCGCCCGCCTGCGTCCGCGCCTGGATCTCCACGCGGCCCAGCCGGTCCGTGGCTCCGGGCCCGCCTCCGCCGAAGCCCAGGACCACACCGCCGACCTCGGCGTCGAAGTTCCACTCCGGCTCGAAGAGGAGGCCGCCGAGCCAGGCGTCGTGCGCGTGCCGCAGCTCGGCGTACTGGTCCAGGGTCAGCCCCATGCACTGCCGGTGGTGCGTGACTCTGTCGGGCGGCAGCAGTTCAAGGACTTCTCCGGGTGTCATCCCGAACTTCAGCAGTCCCCCGCCGCCCGGCAGTTCCACGCCGACTTCTCGCAACAACTCCAACATTGCACCATTGTTCACCCGTTGACCCAGGTGGCAAGGCTGTTGACGAGATCACCCGGAAACCGGTGCGTGGCCCGGCGATCAGGGCTGGGCAGGACCGCGGTCAGGCTGGGGCAGGACCGCGGTCAGGACTGGGGCCGACTGCCGTGGTTGGCCGCGTGCTTGCGGCGTGCCTTCTTCTTGCGGCGTCGCTTCGATGACATGCGATTCCCCTCTCGCCAGGTTCGCCAAGTTCACCCGGTTCACCCGGTTCACCCGGTTCACCATGAGTGGCATTTAGGACGTTTCCCACCGTTTCATACCGCAACCCGACCGGCGACTGGACTCGACATCACCCCTCACTACATACAAACAGGCTGTTGCAAACGAACTGTTCATAAGAATGTGTTGACATCACGCCGTGTGCCGACGAAGCTGAACGCATGACCTCGACACCGGAACCGCGGCCCGACGAGACCGACCCCTTCAGCCCCACGCACCCTGACCAGGTGCGAGCGGGCCGCGCCCCCGCATCCCTGTTCCGCATCGCCGAGCGGCACGCGGCCACCGACGAACAGCGGCGCCGACAGATCCACGCCACGGTCATCGGCCCGCACGAAGCGGTACGGCTCGTGACGTTCCTGATGACCGGCGTCGCGGACCGCGCGGAGGGCGAGCCGGAGGTGGACCAAGCGGACATCACCGCGGCGCTGACGCTCGTACCGATGGCGCGACGCGAGATGGACGAGGTGGAGGCCGGTCTCCTGCAGATGGCGCGCGGCCGCGGCATGACCTGGCCGGACATCGCCTTCGGCCTCGGCCTGGGCACTCCGCAGGCGGCGAGGCAGCGCTACGAACGACTGGTCGGCCGTACGGCGATCGACACGAAGGCAACGGAAGCAACACCTCCGGGCCCCTGAGCCTTCACACCCCCGAGCCCGCCCCCACATGACGGAGCCACACGTAGTGGACAGGCTGCGGGATGTTCCACTCCGCGGCCAGGGCGGGGTCGACCGGCAGGAATCCGGCCCCGCGATAGCAGCGCAGGGCGGTGACGTTCCCCGGGTGCACGCGCAGGAAGATCTCCGTGTACCCGCACCACAGGGCCACCTCACCGGCGGAGGCCGGCCAGCCCGCGACGGTGTCGGCGTCCGCCGGGGCGAAGGGGCGCAGCTCCATGTACGATCGCTCCCGCCATGCAGATGAATGCCAACTACACCAGTCTCGTCGCGGTCGGCGACTCCTTCACCGAGGGCATGTCTGACCGCCTGCCCGACGGCAGCTACCGCGGCTGGGCCGATCTGCTCGCCGCCCGGATGACTGCCGCCTCCCCCGGTTTCCGGTACGCGAACCTCGCGGTGCGCGGGAAACTCATCGGGCAGATCGTGGCCGAGCAGGTGGACGTCGCCGCGGCGATGCAGCCCGACGTGATCACCCTGGTGGGCGGCCTCAACGACACGCTGCGCCCCAAGTGCGACATGGTCCGCGTACGCGGCCTCCTGGAGGAGGCGGTGGAGCGCCTCGCCCCGGCGTGCAAGAAGCTCGTCCTGATGCACAGCCCCGGCCGGAACGGTCCCGTGTTCGAGCGTTTCCGCCCGCGCATGGAGGAACTCTTCGCGTACATCGACGAGTTGGCGGTACGGCACAGCGCCACGGTCGTGGACCTGTACGGCTCGGAGGTGCTGGGCGACCAGCGCATGTGGGACGTGGACCGGCTGCATCTGACGACCGAGGGCCACCGCAGGGTCGCGGAAGCGGTATGGCAGTCGCTCGGCTACACCCCCGAGGACGACTGGAACTCCCTTCTCCCACCCACAGCCCCACCCAACTGGGCGGCCCGCCGCATCACCGACATCCGCTTCGCCCGCCAGCACCTCGCCCCGTGGATCGTCCGCCGCCTGACGGGCCGCTCCTCCGGCGACGGCCTCCCGGCGAAGCGGCCGGATCTGCTGCCTTACGAGGACCCGTTCGCGTAGGCACGTATCGGACCGGGAGGTCGCTGCGTACTCTCCCTGGCCGTCGCTACGTACTCTCCCTGGCCGTGTCCGCGAACAAGGCCAGGCCCTGCGCGAGCGCCTCCATCCCGCGGTCGCAGACCTGCATCTGCTCGTCGGTGACGGCCGACGTGGCTGAGCCCATGCTCCAGCGTGTGACCAGCATCAAAGGCCCGGACACCAGGTCCGTCGTCCGCACCGCCTGTCGGTGGACCCGGCGGAGCCCGGCCAGCATCAAGGTCGCGTGCTTCGTGATCAGTTCGTGGTACTGATCGTCGATCTCGGTGACCCGGGCGCGCGCCGTCGCGGGGTCGAGTGGCTCGTAGAGGTCGGTCAGATCCGGTCGGAAGTGGCGGCTGATGTCGGCGAGTGCCATGCGGATCTGTGCCACCAAGGTGAGGTAGGCGAGGCACGCTTCCTGCCGTGCTCGGTCCTGTTCAGGCGCGACGCGGACATCGCCGTGACGAGCGCCGCCGCGCCGGTGGCCGTTGCCCCCACCGTCGCGCCGAGTATCGCCGCCAGCCCTTGATCCATCCCCTCGCCTCCCCCGGCAGGCTGCCCTGCCCTACTCCTCCACCTCGTCCTCGAAGTGCAGGGCGATCGACTGCAGCACGTCCGCCGAGGTCACATCGGTGCGGCCCTCGTCGTGGGCCTCCGCGAGCTGGGCGAAGGAGAAGGCGAAGGCCGAGGTGATCTGTTCGATGACCGGGCTCAGCTCACGGCCCACCACCTCGGCCACCTCGATGGGCGTGGCGTCGGCCGGGATCTCGATGCGCGGCAGCATCTCCTCCAGCATCGTGCCGACCGCGCCGCTGGGTTCGACCTCGCCGTCCGGATTCTCACGTACCTGTCGGCGCATCTCGATCGCCTCGGTCAGGATGCCGACGACTCTTTGGATGATCTCGCGCTGCTCCATGCGCCGAAGCCTAGACGTACGTGGATCACCGGGAGACGTACGTGGATCGCCGGGAGTTGCGCCACAGCCGTCGTCCTGTTGTGTCCGTCCGCGCCACCAGCTCCTGGACGATGCTCCAACGAGCGGCACCCTCGGGACTGTACGGACGGTCAAAGGCCAGGTCGGACGGCAGGTAAACTCCATCCACGTGACTGCCGCGCCTGCAAAGCCCCGTATCCCGAACGTCCTCGCCGGGCGTTATGCCTCCGCCGAGCTCGCCACCCTCTGGTCGCCCGAGCAGAAGGTCAAGCTGGAGCGTCAGCTCTGGCTCGCCGTTCTGCGGGCGCAGAAGGACCTGGGGATCGAGGTGCCGGATGCCGCCCTCGCCGACTACGAGCGGGTCATCGACGACGTCGACCTCGCCTCGATCGCCGAGCGCGAGAAGGTCACCCGCCATGACGTGAAGGCCCGCATCGAGGAGTTCAACGCGCTCGCCGGGCACGAGCAGGTCCACAAGGGCATGACCTCCCGCGACCTGACCGAGAACGTGGAGCAGCTGCAGGTCCGGCTCTCCCTGGAACTGGTCCGCGACCGCACCGTCGCCGTCCTCGCGCGGCTCGGCAAGCTGTCGGGCGAGTACGCCGAGCTCGTCATGGCCGGCCGCTCGCACAACGTCGCCGCGCAGGCGACCACGCTGGGCAAGCGTTTCGCGACGACCGCCGACGAGCTCCTCGTCGCCTACCGCCGCGTCGACGACCTGCTGCGCCGCTACCCGCTGCGCGGCATCAAGGGCCCCGTCGGCACCGCCCAGGACATGCTCGACCTCCTTGGCGGCGACGCCGAGAAGCTCACCGACCTGGAGCAGCGGATCGCCGGGCACCTCGGCTTCGACCGCGCCTTCACCTCGGTCGGCCAGGTCTACCCGCGCTCCCTCGACTACGAGGTCGTCACCGCGCTCGTGCAGCTCGCATCCGGGCCCTCCTCGCTGGCCAAGACCATCCGGCTCATGGCCGGGCACGAGCTCGTCACCGAGGGCTTCAAGCCGGGCCAGGTCGGCTCGTCCGCGATGCCGCACAAGATGAACACCCGCTCCTGCGAGCGCGTCAACGGCCTCACCGTCATCCTGCGCGGCTACGCGTCGATGACCGGCGAGCTGGCCGGCGACCAGTGGAACGAGGGCGACGTCTCCTGCTCCGTCGTACGCCGTGTCGCTCTGCCCGACGCGTTCTTCGCGCTCGACGGGCTGCTCGAAACCTTCCTCACCGTGCTCGACGAGTTCGGTGCCTTCCCCGCCGTCGTCTCGCGTGAGCTGGACCGCTACCTCCCCTTCCTCGCCACGACCAAGGTCCTGATGGCCTCGGTGCGGGCGGGCGTCGGCCGCGAGGAGGCCCACGAGGCGATCAAGGAGAACGCGGTCGCCTCCGCGCTGGCGATGCGGGAGCAGGGTGCCGAGCGGAACGAACTTCTCGACAAGCTCGCCGCCGACTCCCGGATCCCGCTGGACCGCGCCGAGCTGGACGCCCTCATGGCCGACAAGCTGTCTTTCACTGGTGCGGCCAGTGATCAGGTCTCTGTCCTCGTGTCGCAGATCGAAGCGGTGGTCAAGGAGCATCCTGAGGCTGCGGCCTACGCGCCGGGGGCGATTCTCTAGGCCTCAGCCGGGCTCTGCCCGGGGATCTTCTCTCTGCGGGTGCGTCGTGGCTTGTCGCGCGGTTCCCCGCGCCCCTTCGGGGCGCGGGCCTAGCGCGGCCGATCGGTGGTTTCCTTGCCCGCCCTGCGCACCCGCACCACCACGAAGGCGACGACCGCAAGGGCGACCACGGCGAGGACGCCCTTGGAGTACAGGCCGACGAGGTCGGTGACCTGGTGCCAGCGGGTGCCGAGCGCGTGGCCGATCAGGATGAAGACGGCGTTCCAGATGAGGCTGCCCGCGGTCGTCAGGGCGAGGAAGACGGGCAGCCTCATCCGTTCGACGCCCGCCGGGACCGAGATCATGCTGCGGAAGATCGGGATCATCCGGCCGAAGAAGACCGCCTTGGTGCCGTGCCGGGCGAACCACTCCTCCGTGCGGTGGATGTCGGACGCCTTCACCAGCGGCAGGCGAGCCGCGATGGCCACGGTGCGGTCCCGGCCGAGCAGCGCGCCCACCGCGTAGAGCGCGAGCGCGCCGATCACGGAGCCCGCCGTCGTCCAGAACAGGACCGCGAACAGGCCGAACCTGCCCTGGCTCGCGGCGAATCCGGCGAGCGGCAGGATCACCTCGCTGGGCAGCGGCGGGAACAGGTTCTCCAGGGCGATGGCCACCCCGGCGCCGACGGCGCCGAGCGAGTCCATGAGGTCGGTGGCCCAGCCCGCGATGCCGCCGGTGGGCGCTTCGTTCGCGGCGGCGGACACGTCGTGCGCGGCGTTGAGGATCATGTACCAGACGCTAGGAAACGGCGGCGGGCGGCGGTATGCGGGGGGCCGCAGAGGTCGGGTGCGGTGCACCGCAGGGCCGCATTGTGGTTTTCCGCAGTCCCCGCGGACCTGCCGCTGGGCTAGCGTGGCCGATCATGCGTACGCACATCCAACGCTGGCTGCGGGTCACGGCCGGCGTCCTCGCCGGTGCCGTCACCGCGGTCGCCGAGCTGGCCTTCGCCGTGGTGGCCGGGTTGTGGCTGCTCGCCACGCTCGGGCGGCGCACCGGGCGCGGCGCCGAGGCCCGCATCGTGGCCGGTGCCCGCAGGCTCGCCGAGGTGGAGCGGCGTCGCATGGCCGCCTTCTTCGGCACCGAGCTCGCCGTGCCGCCGACCGGTCTGCCCGCCGTGAACTACATCGCGTCGCGCTGGGCGATCGGGCTGCTCGGCGGTGTCGTCCTCGCCTTCGCCCTGGTCGGGGCCGGTTACGCCTCGCTCGCGGTGTGGGGGTGGTTCATCGCCGACATCCGCGCCCCCGGCACCCTGCTGCTCTCCTCGATCGGCGGTCTCTTCCTGCTCTACCTCTGCGTCCAGGGGACGTACGGCGTCGCGCTCGCGGACGAGCGGCACGCGCGGCGCTTCCTCGGCCCGAACGACGGGCAGCTCATGGAGCGCAGGATCGGCGAACTCGTCGCCAGCCGCGCCGGAGTCGTCGAGGCCGTGCACGACGAGCGGCGCCGCATCGAACGCGATCTGCACGACGGCGTCCAGCAGCGCATCGTCGCCCTCGGCATGCTCCTGGGCCGGGCCCGTCGCGCCGCCGAGCCGGAGAAGTCCGCCCGCCTCCTCGCCCAGGCGCACGAAGAGACGCAGCAGGCCCTCGTCGAACTGCGCGACGTCGCTTGGCGGGTCTACCCCGCCGCCCTCGACGAACGCGGGCTCACCGCCGCCCTGGAATCGGTGGCCGAGCGTGCGGCGATCCCCGTACGTCTCGACTGCGACCTGTACGAGACCCCTCCCCCGACCGCGCAGGCCGTCGCGTACTTCGTCGCCGCCGAGGCCGTCACGAACGCGGTCAAGCACTCCGGCGCCACCCTCGTCACCGTCCACGCCGAGCAGCGAAGTGCCGTGCTGCACCTGCGCGTCGAGGACAACGGACGGGGCGGCGCCGACCCGTCCGGCGGCGGTCTGCTCGGGCTCGCCCGGCGCGTGGCCGCCCTGGACGGCACCCTCACCGTGGCCAGCCCCGCCGGAGGGCCCACTCTCATCACCGCGGAGCTGCCATGCGCGTAATGCTCGCCGACGACTCGACGCTGCTGCGGGAGGGCCTGGCCCGGCTGCTCGCGGACGAGGGCCACACCGTCACGGCCTCGGTCGGTGACGCGCGGGCGCTGCTCGCCGCCGTGGCACAGGATCCGCCCGACGCCGCCGTCATCGACGTACGCATGCCGCCGACGCACACCGACGAGGGGCTGCGCGCCGCCCTTGAGATCCGCGAGGAGTGGCCGCAGACCTGCGTCCTCGTGCTGTCGCAGTACGTCGAACGCCGTTACGCCACCGAGCTGTTGACCACCGCGACCGAAGGCGTGGGCTATCTGCTCAAGGACCGGGTCGTCCAGGTCGACGAGTTCCTGGACGCGCTGGAGCGGGTCGCAGCCGGCCAGACCGCCTTCGACCCCGAGGTCGTACGGCAGTTGCTGACCCTCAGCAGCCACACCGATCCGCTCCAGCGCCTGACGGGCCGCGAGCGCGAGGTGCTCGGCAAGATGGCACAGGGGCACACCAACGCGGCGATCGCGGCACAGTTGTACGTCTCGCAGAGTGCCGTCGAGAAGTACATCAACGCGATCTTCGACAAGCTGGACCTGACCGGGACGACCGGTTACAGCCGCCGTGTTCTCGCCGTCCTGCGCTATCTCGGGTCCTGACGGGCCCGCCTGACCCATCGGCGGGCTACAGGCCGACGTCCCTGCTGCGGATGTCCTCCAGGGACTCGCGCCGCACCAGGAGCCGCGCGCTCCCGTCGGCGACGGCCACCACGGGCGGGCGCCCCACGAGGTTGTAGCCGGACGCCATGGAGAGGTGATAGGCACCGGCCACCGGCACGCCCAGGATGTCTCCCGGCCTTACGTCGCCCGGGAGTTCGATGTCCGACGCGAGCACGTCGCCCGCCTCGCAGTGCCGTCCGACGACGGTCACCGGCGCGGCCACGACGGCGGAGTGCCGGCCGATCAGGCGTGGCACGTACCGCACGCCGTAGAGCGCGGGCCGCGGGTTGTCGCTCATCCCGCCGTCCACGGCGACGAAGGTGCGTCCGGCGGTCCGCTTGACGGCGAGGACGCGGTAGAGGGCCACCCCGGCGGGGCCCGCGATGGCGCGCCCCGGCTCGATGAGCAGCTTGGGCACGGTGAGCCCGGCCGCCGCGCAGCTCTCGATCAGTTCGGCGCGCACCTTGCGGGCGAGCGTGGTGATGTCGAGGGCCGCCTCGCCGGGGCGGTAGGCGATGCCGTGGCCGCCGCCGAGGTCCAGCTCGGGGAGGCTGACGCCGTGCTGCTCCTTGATGCGGGCCATCAGGCCGACCAGTCGGCGTACGGCCGCGAGGAACGGCTTGTCGGTGGTGATCTGCGAGCCCAAGTGGCAGTGCAGACCGGCCAGTTCGAGCCCTGGCTGACCGATGATGCGGGCGATGGCGTGCTGCGCTGAGCCGTCGGTCATGGACAGGCCGAACTTCTGGTCGTCGGTACCGGTACGGATCTTGGCGTGGCCGCCCGCCGCGATGCCGGGCACCACCCGGACCATCACCTTCTGGCGGCTGCCCGGTGGCACGGCCGCGGCGAGCCGAGCTATCTCCGAGGCGCTGTCGATGACGATGCGCCCGACGCCGAGCCGCAGCGCGGCCTCCAGATCGTGCGGGCTCTTGGCGTTGCCGTGCAGCACGATGCGCTCGGCGGGGAAGCCCGTGGTGACGGCGAGCTCCAGCTCCCCGGCGGAGCAGACGTCGAGCCCGAGCCCCTCCTCAGCGACCCAGTGGGCCATCGCGCGGCAGAGGAACGCCTTGGCGGCGTAGTGCACTTCGGCGTCGGGGAAGGCGTGCAGGTAGGTGCGGCAGCGCGTGCGTACGTCGCCTTCGTCGATGAGGTAGGCCGGGGTGCCGAAGCGCTCGGCGATCTCGGTGAGCGGTACGCCGCCGACGGCGAGGTCGCCGTGGGCGAGCCGCTCGGTGGACGCGGGCCAGACGGACAGCTCGTCGTCGTCGGTGGCGTCCGGGGTCACGGGTGCGTGCAGGGTGGTCATGGGCAGGTTCTCTCTTCGCCTCGTCCTTTTGCTTTCCGCTTCCACTTCCGCTTGCGCGTGTTCAGCCGATCCAGGCGGTCAGGGCGCCGACCAGGGCGGCGGCCCCGGTGACGCGCAGGGCGCCGACGGCCTGCGGGTCCCCTTCGCGCCACGCGGACGTGCGGCGCCTGGGCGCGCCGACGGGATGCGCGGCTAGGCGCGGGTCGACGGTGACCGCGCTGACCCCGAGCGGCTCGGTGAGCGCACGCAGCGCGGGCTCGGAGAGCCTGACCCAGGCCTGGCGGTCACCGAGGGCCGCGCTCAGGCGCCGCGGGGTGGTGAAGGCGACGGCGGTGCGGCCACCGACGGGCGTGCGGAACAGGCGGGCGACGCAGCCCGCGGGTCCCGGCCGGACCGGGACGAAGAGCGGTCCGGCCGGGCCGGGTTCGCAGGGTTCGGGGTCCTCGCCGCACGGAAGCTCGGTCATGGGGTTCCTCCTTGAGGATCCTGTTCGGTGAACGGTGGCCCCCGGGGCCCGGGCGGAATCCCGGGGTCCTGTGCTGACGCTATGCCCGGCACCAGGTGCCACCCGACCCTCCATGACGTGACGTTGACGGTCACATGGCCCGCGTTGACGAGGGCTTGACGTGCGCGCCGGCATGGGTGCGGCTGGAGACCGGGGCCCCTCGCCAGAGCTTCGTCAGAGCCTCGTAAGAGAGCAGGCCGCGCACTTGAGTACCTGGCCGACGGTGCGCTGAAGCGGCGCGTTCTCGGCGCCGCGCACGTGTCTCGCCTCTGCGACCCGGCGACCCGGCGACCCGGCGACCCGGCGACCCGGCGACGGCGCTCCATACCACCGCGACGAGCACGCCGAACCGGCCACGGCGGCGACGGATGGCCGTACTCTCAAGCGCCTCGACAGACGTGCCGACGTCGGCGTCGGCGGTCGGCGTCGGCGTCGGCGTCGGCGTCGGCGCACACCACACCACCGCTTGAAGGGCGCCCGCCCGATCACCACCGCCCAGGAGGACCGCTCCGTGATCCAGCTCCCGCCCCACCAACTGCCCTCGCTCGCCCGCTGGTTCCCCGCCGGGTCGCCCGGCATCGCCACCATGCCCGAGCACGCGTCGGCCACCGGCGTGGGCACGTGGTGGGCGGACCGAGTACTGAATCCCCGGGTCGTCGCCGTCAGTTGCGCGGGACACGCGCTGCTGCGCGGCGACTCGGGCGCCGTGGAACCCGCGGAGCTCGCCCCTCTGGCCTCCAGCCATGTCGGAGCCACGGCGCGCTTCCTTCCCCTGCTCGGCGCCGCGTTCGACCGTGTGGTGCCCGTCGAGCGCATGCTCTACGTGCACCAGGAACCCGTGTCCGCGCCCCGCCCGCCGCGGGGCGTGACCGTGCGCCGGCTGGTCGACACCGACGCGGGCGCGCTCGCGGAACTCACCACTCGGGCGCCGGACTCTGCCTGGATTCACGCGAGTTGGGGCGGCGCCGAGGGCCTCGCGGCCTCCGGGAACGGTTGGGCCGCCTTCGAGTCGCACGGGCGTATCGCCGCCGTCGCCTGCGGCTACTTCGCCGGGGACGCCTACGAGGACGTCGCCGTCGTCACCGCGCCCGAGCGCCGCCGCGAGCGCCTCGCCCTGGCCTGTGTCACGGCCCTGCGCGGGGACATCACCGCCCGCGGCCGTACCGCGAGCTGGTCCTGCGCACGCGACAACCGGCCCAGCCGCCTGCTCGCCTGGACGGCGGGATTCCGGCTGCGGCGTGAGTACGTCCACTACGCCACCGGCAGCCCGTCCGCGCGCCCCGACGCCCGTCAGGCGAGCGACCGTCAGGTGTCCGTCAAGGTCCCCGCGCGCCGCGTCAGTGACGCATCAGGGTTCGGCCCGGCGCCGATCCCGCCCCTTCAGGGTGTCTAGCGTCCTGCTCATGGCTCGACGCATGACGCGCCCCGCACGAAGCACCCTGCCGACGGAGCGCGCCCCACGGCCGCACGTCCCACGGACGCACGGCCCGCAGACACACGACCCGTGGACGCACGACCGTACCTGGGCCGGGGACGCCCGCTCCGCGGCCGCCTGCGCCGTGCTGCTCTTCGGACTGCTGCTCGCGCTCGACACGGCGACCGGCGCGCTCACGGTCTGGCGCGCGTCGCTCTGGCTGGGCCTCGGTGTGCTGCTGTTCGCGGTGCTGACCCCGCCGCGCGTGACGGCGCACGGCACGGTCCTCGCCTCACGCGGCCCGATCCGCGTCCGTTCGGTGCGCCTTGATCAGCTCGTGGCGGTGCGCCGCTCCGACGGCATCTCGCCACGGCTGATCCTGCGGGACACGGGTGGCGGCGAGGTCGTGCTCGACCCCGAGGTGCTCGTCGTCAATCCAGCGCTGTGGGAGGTCGTGTCCAAGGGGGCTCGATCATCGGTCGAGGGAGGCTCGCTCCTGTGCGGGGCGACCGCGCTGCGCCGACTCTCGGAACGTATCGACCGCGAGCCGGCCGATGGGGTCTGCAGGGCCTCTGGCCTGGAGTGACTCCGGAGCGGGCACGGCGGGGCCAGGGCCCGGCCGCGCCGTAGCCGCACGCTCGTTTGAGATCAAGAGCGCACGGGAGAGGCCAAGGTCACAGCCCCACACGGCACCCGGCGCCAGGGGTTGCGCCCTAGCATCATGCCCATGACGGTCCTGCCTGACGACGGGCTTTCCCTGGCCGCCGAGTTCCCTGATGCGACCCATGAGCAGTGGCAGCGCCTGGTGGAAGGCGTGCTGCGCAAATCGGGTAAGGACGTATCGGGGCCGGCCGCCGAGGAAGCGCTGTCCACCGCACTCGAGGACGGGCTCAGCACCCGCCCCCTGTACACCGCCCGAGATGCCGCGCCCGACGCCGGTTACCCGGGTTTCGCCCCCTTTGTCAGGGGCGGCACCGCCGCGGCCAGTGCCGCGGCCGGCTGGGACGTACGGCAGCGGCATGCGACGACGGACCCCGTGCGAACGAACGAGACCGTGCTCGCGGACCTGGAGAACGGCGTCACCTCGCTGTGGCTCGGCGTCGGCCCCGGCGCCCTGCCCGTCTCCGGCATCGAGCGCGCCCTTGACGGGGTCTTCCTCGACCTGGCGCCGGTCGCCCTGGACGCGGGCAGCGAAGTCGAGCCCGCGGCGCGCGAGTTGTTCCGCCTGTACGAGGAGCGGGGCATCCCGAAGGACGCGGCGCGCGGCACCCTCGGCGCGGACCCCCTCGGCCACGAGGCCCGCACCGGCGAGCGGCTCGACCCGGCCGCCGCGATCGCACTGGCCCGGCGGTGCGAGCAGGAGTTCCCGAACCTCCGCGCCCTGACCGTCGACGCCCTGCCGTACCACGAGGCGGGCGGCTCGGCCGGGCAGGAGCTCGGCGCCTCCCTCGCCACGGCGGTCGCCTACCTGCGCGAGCTGACCGAGGCCGGGCTCAGCGTCGAAGCGGCCTGCGCCCAGGTGGAGTTCCGGTACGCGGCCACCGCCGATCAGTTCCTGACGATCGCCAAGCTGCGGGCCGCCCGGCGGCTCTGGGCCCGCGTGGCCGAGATCTGCGGCGCCCCGGGGGCGGGTGCGCAGCGCCAGCACGCCGTGACCTCGCCGGTGATGATGTCGCGCCGCGACCCGTGGGTGAACATGCTGCGCACGACGGTGGCCTGCCTCGGCGCGGGCGTCGGCGGCGCCGATTCCGTGACCGTCCTGCCCTTCGACCACTCGCTCGGCCTGCCGGACGCGTTCGCGCGCCGCATCGCCCGCAACACGTCGACGATCCTCCTGGAGGAGTCACACCTCGCCCGCGTGATCGACCCGGCGGGCGGCTCCTGGTACGTGGAGCGGCTCACGGATGAACTGGCCCACGCGGGCTGGGAGTTCTTCCAGGAGATCGAGCGTGCGGGCGGCCAGGCGGCGGCCCTGCGCTCCGGCCTGGTCGGTGAGCGCCTCGCCGCCACGTGGGCGAAGCGCAGCGAGAAGCTGGCCAAGCGGCGTGAACCCATCACCGGGGTCAGCGAGTTCCCGAACCTGACGGAGCGTCCGGTAGAGCGCGAGGCCCCGCCCGCCGAGGCATCGGGTGGTCTTCCGCGCGTCCGCCGCGACGAGGCGTACGAGATCCTGCGCTCCCGCTCGGACGCGCACCTCGCTTCGGCGGGGAACCGGCCGCGGGTGTTCCTCGCCGCGCTCGGTCCCGCCGCCGCGCACACCGCGCGGGCCTCCTTCGCGTCGAACCTCTTCCAGGCGGGCGGCATCGAAGCCGTCCACGACCCGGTGTCGGTGGACGCGACGACGGCCGCCGACGCGTTCAAGGCAAGCGGCGCCACGGTGGCGTGCGTCTGCTCCAGTGACGCACTCTACGAAGAGCAGGCAGAGGCGGTCGCCGACGCGCTCAAGTCCGCGGGAGCACAGCGGGTGTTCCTCGCGGGCCGCCCCGCCGAGTTCGCCGCCGTCGACGCGTACGTCTACGCGGGATGCGACGCCGTGTCCGTGCTCTCCTCCACCCTCGACCACATGGGAGTGGCGTAATGGCGATCCCCGACTTCTCCGGCGTCGGCCTGACGTCGGACGCCTCCACCGAGGCCTCCGAGGACCAGTGGCGCAGCGCCGTCAAGGAGTCCACGGGCAAGGCGGACGACGACCTCCTGTGGGAGACCCCGGAGGGCATCGCGGTCAAGCCGCTCTACACGGGCGCCGACCTGGAGGGCCTGGACTTCCTGGAGACGTACCCGGGTGTCGCGCCGTACCTGCGCGGCCCCTACCCCACGATGTACGTCAACCAGCCCTGGACGATCCGGCAGTACGCGGGCTTCTCCACCGCCGAGGAGTCCAACGCCTTCTACCGCCGCAACCTCGCGGCCGGACAGAAGGGCCTGTCGGTCGCCTTCGACCTGCCGACCCACCGCGGCTATGACAGCGATCACCCGCGGGTGACGGGTGACGTCGGCATGGCGGGCGTGGCGATCGACTCGATCTACGACATGCGTCAGCTCTTCGACGGCATCCCGCTGGACAAGATGACCGTCTCGATGACGATGAACGGCGCCGTGCTCCCCGTACTCGCGCTCTACATCGTGGCCGCCGAGGAACAGGGCGTGGCGCCCGAGAAGCTGGCCGGGACCATCCAGAACGACATCCTCAAAGAGTTCATGGTCCGCAACACCTACATCTATCCGCCCAAGCCCTCGATGCGGATCATCTCCGACATCTTCGCGTACACCTCGCAGAAGATGCCGCGCTACAACTCCATCTCGATCTCCGGCTACCACATCCAAGAGGCGGGCGCGACGGCCGACTTGGAGCTCGCGTACACCCTCGCGGACGGCGTGGAGTACCTGCGGGCCGGTCAGGAGGCGGGCCTGGACGTGGACGCGTTCGCTCCTCGCCTCTCCTTCTTCTGGGCGATCGGCATGAACTTCTTCATGGAGGTCGCCAAGCTCCGCGCGGCGCGCCTCCTGTGGGCGAAGCTGGTCAAGCAGTTCGACCCGAAGAACGCCAAGTCGCTCTCGCTGCGCACCCATTCGCAGACCTCGGGCTGGTCGCTGACCGCGCAGGACGTGTTCAACAACGTCACGCGTACGTGCGTCGAGGCGATGGCGGCGACCCAGGGCCACACCCAGTCCCTGCACACGAACGCCCTGGACGAGGCGCTCG
Source organism: Streptomyces sp. A18 (assembly GCF_059026065.1). Classification (NCBI taxonomy): domain Bacteria; kingdom Bacillati; phylum Actinomycetota; class Actinomycetes; order Kitasatosporales; family Streptomycetaceae; genus Streptomyces; species Streptomyces sp. A18. Next base: position 143,342 of record NZ_JBWLKL010000010.1, read on the forward strand.
CCCTGCCCACCGACTTCTCCGCGCGCATCGCCCGCAACACACAGCTCCTGATCCAGCAGGAGTCGGGCACCACGCGGACGATCGACCCGTGGGGCGGCAGCGCGTACGTCGAGAAGCTGACGCACGACCTGGCGCGCCGCGCCTGGCAGCACATCGAGGAGGTCGAGGCGGCCGGCGGCATGGCGCAGGCCATCGACGCGGGCATCCCGAAGCTGCGCGTCGAGGAGGCCGCGGCACGTACGCAGGCGCGGATCGACTCGGGGCGCCAGCCCGTGATCGGCGTCAACAAGTACCGCGTGGAGACCGACGAGCGGATCGACGTCCGCGCGGTCGACAACTCCTCCGTACGCAACCAGCAGATCGCCAAGCTGAAGCGGCTGCGCGAGGAGCGCGACGAGGCGGCCTGCCAGGCCGCGCTGCGGGCGCTCACGGCGGCGGCCGAGCGTGACCCCGGTCCGGGCCTTGAGGGCAACCTCCTCGCTCTGGCGGTCGACGCGGCCCGCGCGAAGGCGACGGTCGGTGAGATCTCGGACGCACTGGAGACCTCGTACGGGCGGCACGCGGGGCAGATCCGTACGATCTCCGGTGTGTACCGCACCGAAGCAGGCTCGTCCCCGTCCGTGGAACGCACCCGCACGCTCGTCGGGACCTTCGAGGAGGCCGAGGGGCGCCGTCCGCGCATCCTGGTCGCCAAGATGGGCCAGGACGGCCACGACCGCGGTCAGAAGGTCATCGCAACGGCCTTCGCCGACCTCGGCTTCGACGTGGACGTCGGCCCGCTCTTCCAGACCCCCGCGGAGGTCGCGCGCCAGGCGGTCGAGGCGGACGTGCACATCGTGGGCGTCTCGTCGCTCGCGGCCGGGCACCTCACGCTCGTACCGGCGCTGCGCGCGGAACTCGCCGCGGAGGGCCGCGAGGACATCATGATCGTCGTGGGCGGCGTGATCCCGCCGCAGGACGTGCCGACGCTCCTGGAGATGGGCGCGGCGGCCGTCTTCCCGCCCGGCACGGTGATCCCGGACGCCGCGTACGACCTGGTGAAGCGGCTGGCGGCCGACCTCGGCCACGAGCTGTGAGCATGGCGGCGCCGCGGATCGACATCGACGCGTACGTCAAGGGCGTACTCGACGGGAAGCGGGCGCAGATCGCACGCGCCATCACGCTCGTCGAGTCCACCCGCCCTCAACACCGGGTGCTCGCCCAGGAGTTGCTGACCCAACTGCTCCCGCACAGTGGCCGGGCGCGGCGGATCGGCATCAGCGGGGTGCCCGGCGTGGGCAAGTCCACGTTCATCGACGCGCTCGGCACGATGCTCACCGGCCTCGGGCATCGGGTCGCGGTCCTCGCCGTCGATCCGTCGTCGACCCGGACGGGCGGCTCGATCCTCGGCGACAAGACGCGGATGGAGCGCCTCGCGGTGGACCCGGCGGCGTTCGTGCGCCCTTCGCCCACTGCCGGAACCCTCGGCGGGGTCGCGAAGGCGACGCGCGAGTCGATCGTGGTGATGGAGGCCGCGGGCTACGACGTGGTGCTCGTGGAGACGGTGGGCGTGGGCCAGTCGGAGACGGCGGTCGCGAACATGGTCGACTCCTTCCTGCTGCTCAGCCTGGCTCGCACCGGTGACCAACTGCAGGGCATCAAGAAGGGCGTGCTCGAACTGGCGGACGTCCTGGCCATCAACAAGGCGGACGGTCCGCACGAACGGGACGCGCGCTCGGCGGCGCGTGAACTCGCGGGCGCCCTGCGTCTGATGCACCCGGCGGACGCGGCGTGGACCCCCCCGGTGCTCAGCTGCAGCGCGCGGGAATCGAGTGGCCTCGACGAGGTCTGGGACCGTCTGGAACAGCACCGCACGCTTCTGGACTCCACGGGGCGCCTCGCCGCGAAGCGACGCGATCAGCAGGTGGACTGGACGTGGACGATGGTGCGGGACGAGCTCCTGGACCGGCTGCGGGGGAACGGGGCTGTGCGGGAGCTGGCCCCTGGCCTCGAGCAGCGGGTTCGGGAGGGGACGCTGACGGCGACGCTGGCGGCGGAGCGGATCTTGGAGGCGTTCCAAGGGGAGTAGGTCTCTGGGGGTAAGCGGGTGGGTGGGCGGAAACGACCGCCCCGAAGCGGCGGTCTAGATTGATCCAATGAGCACAGCAGACACCGATGAACCCCCCGTCCTCCTCCACGTCGAGGGCCGCACAGGACACATCACACTCAACCGTCCCCAGGCCATCAACGCCCTGAACCAGACCATGGTCCGCTTGATGGACGAGGCCCTCTCCGCCTGGGAGAAGGCGGGCGACATCACCACGGTCCTCCTCACCGGAAAGGGCGCCCGCGGCCTCTGCGCGGGCGGCGACATCCGCTCCATCCACGACGACGTCCGCGCCGGAGGCGGCGCCGCCTCCGTGGCCTTCTGGCGTGACGAGTACCGCCTCAACGCCCGCATCGCGCGCTTCCCGAAGCCGTACGTCGCGCTCATGGACGGCATCGTGATGGGCGGCGGAGTCGGCATCTCGGCGCACGGCAGCGTGCGGATCGTCACCGAGCGTTCCCGGATCGCCATGCCGGAGACCGGGATCGGCTTCGTGCCGGACGTCGGCGGCACGTATCTGCTGACGCGGGCGCCCGGCGAACTGGGCACCCATCTCGCCCTGACCGGCGCGGCGGTGGGTGCGGGCGACGCGCTGCTGTGCGGCCTCGCCGACCACTACGTACCGTCGGAGCGGCTGCCGGAGTTCACGGCCGCGCTGGCCGACGCGGACGCGGGTGAGGTGGTCGCCGAGTACGCCGCCGCCGCGCCCGAAGGCGAACTCGCCGCCCAGCGCGAGTGGATCGACGCCTGCTACTCCGCCGACTCCGTGGAGGAAATCGCCGACCGGCTGTACAACTCCGGTGACCGGGCGGCCAAGGAGACGGCCGAGACCATCCTCGGCAAGTCGCCGACCTCCCTGAAGGTCACCCTCGCCGCCCTGCACCGGGCCCGCTCCCTCGCATCCCTTGAGCAGGTGCTCGACCAGGAGTACCGCGTATCGGCCACCGCGATCACCGCACCCGACCTGGTCGAGGGGATCCGCGCGCAGGTCGTCGACAAGGACCGGAATCCGCACTGGTCCCCCGCCGAGCTCACGGGTGTGACCGACGCGGACGTGGCGCGTCACTTCGCGCCGCGCGGCGACGACGAGCTCGGCCTCGCCCCCGAAGCGGCCCCGCGATGAACCCGATCGAGACGCCCCGCCTCGTCCTGCGGCGCTGGCGCGAGGCTGACGTCGCCCCCATGACCGCCATCAACTCCGACCCCGAGGTGATGCGGTGGATCCGCGACGGCTCCGTCCACGACGGGCAGGAGCAGACCCGGTCCACGATCGCGCGGTGGGAACGCGAGTGGGAGACGGAGGGCTTCGGTCTCTTCGCCGTGGAGGTCCGCGCCACCGGTGAACTCGCCGGGTTCACCGGGCTCTCCGTGCCGCACTTCCTGCCCGAGGTGCTGCCGGCGGTGGAGATCGGCTGGCGTCTGGGGCGCTCCTTCTGGGGGCAGGGCCTTGCCACCGAGGCGGCACGCGCCGCCCTCGACTTCGCTTTCGCCGACCGCGGTCTGGAGCGGGTGATCAGCATCGCCCAGGTGGGCAACGACGCATCGGAACGGATCATGGACAAGCTCGGCATGCGCGTCGAGCGAAGCACCGTCCATCCTCACTACGGCCGCGCGATCCGCGTCCATGTCCTCGACGCGCGCGACGCGCCCGCTAGGGAGGATCGATCTCCGTGACGACGGCGAGCAGCTGGAACGGCAGCTCCCTGTCCCACTGGGAGACGCCGAGAGCTATCCACCGCCCGTCCGCCCGCCACAGATGCAGGTCCGGCACCGAGCAGGCGAGCGTGCCCCACGGCTGCGGTATGTCCTCGCCCTCTTCGTCGTAGCTCTCACCCTGCGCGCGCTCGAAGACGCTCGCCAGGCTGAATACCTGGGGCGCCCCCCAGCGCTCGGCGAGGAGGACCGTGAGGCCGTCGCGCTCGGCCTCGTACTGATCCGCGGTCGCCTCCCACTCCGTGCCGTCGTCCTCCCAGAAGTCGCCGCTCGTCAGTAACTCGGCGATGTGATAACCCGGACCGCCGACGCCGGACGGTGACCTGCCGCGCTCCGCGGGGAACTCCCGTGAGCGCAGCAGGTCGATCGCGGCGAGATGCTCTGCGGTACTCATGACACCCAGTAAACCGGCCGCCACTGACAACTGGCCCGCCGTCACTCCCCCGGCGTCACCATCAAGACACGCGCCTCAGCACCCCTCACGCGTCGCGCCGCCGCACCCCTCACGCGTCGCGCCGCCGCACCGCCCACCAGCCCGCGAGCAGCGCTGCCGCCGCCCACGCGGCCGTGACGGCAAGTCCCGCCCAGGGGCCGAGCGTTCCCGTCGGGTTCTCGTGGAGCACCTGTTGCCCCGCTTTGTCCGGCAGGAATCCCGCGACACCGCTCGCGACGTCCCCGATCACGAAGGGCACGATGAGCGTGAACGGGATGAGGATGCTCAGGACGGCGATCCCGCTGCGCAGCAGCATCGTCAGTCCGGCGGCGAACAGCGCCATGAGCGCGAGGTAGATGCCTCCGCCGACGCACGCCCGGACGGCGCCCTGATGGCCGAGACCGATGGCGTACTCCCCCATGAAGGCCTGACCGGCCAGGAAGCCGACGAAGCTGGTGAGGAGCCCCACGCCGAGGGCCAGGGCGCCCACCACCGCGACCTTGGCCGCGTAGAAGAGGCCTCTGCGGGGCACCGCGGAGAGCGAGATCCGCAGGGCGCCGTTCAGGTATTCGCAGGACATGGCCGTCGTACCGAAGCTGATGGCGGCGATCTGGCCGAAGTTGAGTGCGTAGAAGGCGCTGAAGAGGGGTTCGTAGCCGGCGTTGTCCGCCTCCGCCGTGCCGACCGCGGCGAACACGAGCACGGTGATGGCGACGGTGGCCACGAAGACGGCGATCAGCGAACCGAGGCTGGCGCGCACCGACTTGATCTTGATCCACTCCGAATGGAGCACGGCGGACGTCGACATGGTCAGGCCTCCTGGCGGGGCGTCGGGGCGGTGGCGGCGAACTCGGCGTCGTCGGCGGTCAGGGCGAGGTAGGCCTGCTCCAGGGAGGCCTGCTCGTCGGAGAGTTCGAGGAGGGGGATGCCGTGACCGGCGGCGATGGATCCGATCTCCTCGGCCTGCGCGCCGTCCACCGTCCAGCGGCCGTCGTCCCCCGCGGCCATCACGTACCCCTTGTCCGTCAGGAGCCCCCGCAGCCGTTCGATGGAAGGGGTGCGCAGCCGCACCCGCGGGCTGCTGTGCGCCGCGATGAACTCCGGCATCGAGGTGTCCGCGAGCAGCTTGCCCCTGCCGAGGACCACCAGGTGGTCGGCGAACGTGGCCGTCTCGTTCATGAGGTGGCTGGAGACGAGGACAGTCCGGCCCTCACGGGCGAGGCGCCGCAGCAACTCGCGGATCCAGATGATGCCTTCGGGGTCGAGGCCGTTGGACGGCTCGTCCAGCATGACGACGCGCGGGTCGCCGAGCAGCGCCGCGGCGATGCCAAGGCGCTGGCGCATGCCCAGGGAGAACGTCTTGATCCGGCGTCCCGTGACGGCGGCGAGCCCGGCCTCTTCGAGGACCTCGTCCACGCGGCGTACGGGGATGCGGTTGCTGACGGCGAGGGCGAGGAGGTGGTTGCGTGCGGTACGTGATCCGTGCGCGGCCTGGGCGTCGAGCAGGGCTCCTACGTGGCGCAGGGGTTCGTCGATGGCCGCATAGGGTCGGCCGCCCACGGTGGCGGTCCCCGTAGTGGGCCTGTCCAGGCCGAGGACGAGGCGCATGGTGGTGGACTTGCCTGCGCCGTTGGGGCCGAGGAACCCGGTGACCTTCCCCGGTCGGACGGTGAAGGTCAGTCCGTCGACCGCACGGGTGGTGCCGTACTCCTTGGTGAGCTCTTGGACGTCGATGCTGGTCATGGCCCCAGCGTCGCGGCCGGCGGTGCGGTGGGTCTTCCCCCGCCCGGGGAGTTGCCCTCCCCCTCACGGGGGAGCCGTGCGACCGGGGTCTGCTGGCACGATGACGGGATGCCCCGCTTCCTCAGGCCGCTCACGCAGGCGGTGACCTACACCCGCTGGCTGCATCTGCTCATCGGCTCGGCCATCGCCTTCATCGGCGCGTTCATCACGCCGGGGCTCAGCGGTCCCTCGGTCGGGGGCTGGATCATGATCGCGCTCCAGCCGATCCCGCTCGTGGTGGCGGCCGCTCTGCTGGTGCCATCGCTGCGTCGGGCGGAGGGGCTCCAGGCGCGGCTGATGCTGTTCCCGGGGCGGCACGCGCGCGTGCCGGGTGACGACGAGGATCCCGGCATCTCCGTGGCTCCCTCGGCGTCGTGGCGCGACCGGTGCAGGACCGCGCTGTGGGCCGTGCTGCGCCTGGAGGCCGGTTGCGTGGCGGTCTTCGTGACGGTGCAGCTCCTGGGGATCGCGCTGGCCCTGGTGGGGTCGACGTCCGAGCCAGGCGACGCGTCCGGTCTGTTCGTGCCGCTGCCGGGCCAGAACCCGCTCAACGCGCTGTTCGTGCCCATCCCGCTCGCGGTGCTCCTGGCGGTGATGGTGGCAGCGGGCCGGCTGACGACGTGGACCGCGCGCCGGCTGCTCGGGCCCTCCCCGGTGGAGCGCCTCGCCGCTCTGGAGGAGCGCACCGAGCAGCTCCTGGAACGCACCCGCATCGCGCGCGAACTGCACGACTCCATCGGGCACGCGCTGACCGTGGCGGTCGTCCAGGCGGGCGCCGCGCGGGCAGCCGCCGACCCGGAGTTCACCGACCGCGCGCTGGACGCGATCGAGGAGACGGGCAGGGCCGCCCTCGAAGACCTGGAGCGTGTCCTACGAGTACTGCGCGAGGACGAGCGGCCCGCGAGCCGGCGGCCCACGCTCGCCGACGCCGACCGTCTCCTGGAGTCGGCCCGCGCGTCGGGAGCGAAGGTTGACACCGAGGTGACGGGCCCTCTGGAGAGCGTCCCTGGAACCGTGTCCCGCGAGGGCTACCGCATGCTCCAGGAGTCGCTCACCAACGTGCTGCGGCACTCCGGGCCGGTCCCGGTGCGGGTGCGGATAGCGGTGGGCGACGGAGTGCTCGCCATGGAGGTGCGCAACCTGCTCCCCCAGGGGACGCCGCCGACCGGACGTGGCGGCAGCGGTCTGCGCGGCATCCGGGAACGGGCCACGCTGCTCGGCGGCAGGGCCACCACGGGCCCGAGTGAGGGCCAGTGGCAGGTGCACGTCGAGTTGCCCCTCGGGTGATCTAGGCTGACCGGATGCCGGTCACTGTCCTCCTCGTCGACGACGAACCCCTCGTACGGGCCGGACTGCGCGCCGTCCTGGAGGCGCAGCCCGACATCGAGGTGGTCGGCGAGGCGGCGGACGGCGCCGCGGTGATTCCACTTGTGCGCCGGCTGCGTCCCGACGTGGTCGCCATGGATGTCCGCATGCCGCTGCTCGACGGCATCGAGGCCACGCGCGCGGTGCTGCGCACCGTGCAGGACCCGCCGAAGATCCTCGTGGTGACGACCTTCGAGAACGACGAGTACGTGTACGAGGCGCTGCGCGCGGGTGCCGACGGTTTCCTGCTCAAGCGCGCCCGGCCCGCGGAGATCGTGAACGCGGTCCGTCTCGTCGCCGAGGGCGAGTCGTTGCTGTTCCCCGCGGCGGTGCGGCAACTGGCGGGCGAGTACGGGCGGCGGCCCGGCAACGCGGAGGCCAGGGCCGCCCTGGACCGGGCGGCGCTCACCGAGCGCGAGGCCGACGTACTGCGCCTCATGACGCGCGGCCTGTCGAACGCGGAGATCGCGGCCGAGCTGATCGTCGGCGCCGAGACGGTCAAGTCCCATGTGAGTTCCGTGCTCGCGAAACTGGGGGCGCGCGACCGGACGCAGGCGGTCATCGCCGCGTACGAATCCGGTTTCGTCGCGCCGGGGTGAGCACGGCCGACCGGCACTGTCCGTCACAGATGGGCCCGGCACTCGCAGCGGTCGGCCCCTGCGAGTACGATCCGCCCATCATGCGCACGAGCTGGGAGGACGGACGTTGGGGCGGCTGACCGGCGGGGACCCCTCTCTGCTGCGGCGGATCAACTCCGCGGTGGTGCTGCACGCGCTGCGTGCGGCGGACTTCGCGACGCTCACCGAGGTCACCCGGGTGACCGGGCTCTCCCGGCCGACCGTGGAGGGCGTGGTCGAGGGGCTCATCGAGGCCGGGCTCGTGGTGGAGACCGCCGCCGAGGAAGGCGCGGCCAGACGCCAGGGACGGCCCGCCCGGAGGTTCCGCTTCCGCGCCGAGGCGGGGCATCTGCTCGGCCTGGAGATCGGCCCGCACCGCGTCGCCGCCGTCCTCTCGGACCTGGACGGCCGGGTGATGGGCACGGCGGCCAAGGACGTGGCCGAGACGGCCCCGGCGGACGAACGCATCGAGCGTCTGCGCACGGTGGTCGCCGATCTCCTGCGCCGTGGCGGGATCGCCCGCAGCTCGCTGCGCGCGGTGGGTGTCGGCAGCCCCGGCATCGTGGAGGCGGACGGAACGGTCCGCCTGGGCACGGCCCTGCCCGAGTGGACGGGCCTCCCGCTGGGCGAGCGCCTTCGCCGGTCCTTCAAGTGCCCGGTCCTGGTGGAGAACGACGCGAACACGGCGGCCGTGGCCGAGCACTGGAAGGGCGCGGCGACCGAGGTCGACGACATGGTGTTCGTCCTCGCGGGGCTCAGCCCCGGAGCCGGGGCGCTGATCGGCGGGCGGCTGCACCGCGGGTACGGCGGCGCCGCCGGAGAGATCGGCGCCCTGCATCTGCTGGGCCGTGACGTGACCCCGGAGACGCTCCTCTCGACCACGGACGAGCCGCTGCACCCGCTCGACGAGCAGGCGGTGGCGGAGGTGTTCGCCCACGCGCGGGAGGGCGACGAGCGGGCGGGGCAGGCCGTCGAGCGGTTCATCCAGCGTCTGGTGCACGACGTGGCGGCGCTGGTACTGGCCCTGGATCCGGAACTGGTCGTCGTGGGCGGCTGGGCGGCCGGTCTTGACGGTGTACTGGAGCCGCTGCGCCGCGAGTTGGCCCGCTACTGCCTGCGACCGCCCCGAGTGGCCCTGTCGGTGCTCGGCGAGGCAGCCGTCGCTACGGGCGCGCTGCGGCTGGCCCTCGACCATGTCGAGGAGCAGCTGTTCGCGGTGGAGGGGACGGTCACGGCGCGGCGCTGAGGCGCCGGGCCGTGGACGGGGAAGCGACGTCAGGAAGCCTGGCGCTCCGGGCCGTGGTGGATCTCGACGCCGCCCGCGTCACCGAACGTGAGGCGGCAGGTGTCGGCGCGGTACGTTGCCACGGACACCGCGGCGGTGCGTCCCTCGGCGAAGAAGCGGGTCGTCACGACGAGGACCGGGGCTCCGGGGAGCCGGTCGAGCGCCTTGGCGTCGTCCGCGCGGGCCGAACCGAGCTCGACGGCGCGGTCCTGCCCTTCGAGGCCGAGCCGGTGCAGCTCGCGCAGCACGCCACGCGCGCGTGACGGTCCGGACGGGGCGTCGATGGCGAAGAGCTCCGGGACGGACGACATCGATACGTACAGCAGCTCGGCGGCCACCGGCTGGCCGTGCGAGACGCGCGTACGACGCACCACGTGCACCTGCTCATCGGGGTGAGCCGCCAGCATGCGGGCCACCTCGGCGGGCGGGACCGCCGGTGCGCAGTCAGCGGGCTGCCAGGCGTCGCCGACCTCGCCCGGCCAGGTGCCCTGTGCGGATCCGACGGCCACACCCATCCGCGGCGGGGCGACGGTCGTGCCGACCCCGCGGCGGCGCTGCAGCCTGCCCTCCAGCTCCAGCTGTTCGAGTGCCTGGCGGAGCGTGGCGCGTGCCACGCCGAACCTGGCCGCGAGATCACGCTCGTTGGGCAGGATCTCGCCGACGGCGAATTCTGAGTCGAGTGCCTCGCTGAGCACGGTCTTGAGGTGCCAGTACTTCGGCTCCGGCGCCGTTTCCAGCTGCGTGGTCCCCACCCTGTCCTCCGCAATCGCCGTGTGCCGGCGGCTTTTTAGCGCCCTTGTTTATTAAAGGTTCCTGCACTATCTCTGCGACGATAGAGCGGCACCCACCCTTGGTCAAGACCAATCCTCGATCCGTTACAGCCCGCACAGGGGCGACGCCACAGAGCATTCACGCGATGTTGGCGTCCGGCCACGCGCGCGTAGCGAACACGACAAAACCCCCGCCCCAAGTGGACGGGGGTTTGCCGTCTGGCGCTACGGAGCCGATCCGGCCAGGCCTCGGCTAGAAGGGGAGGCCGAGCAGCTTGTCCGGGTTGCGCATGATGTAGACGTGCGCGATCTGCCCGTCGGTGACGTCGAGTTGGATGACGCTGTCCGGTTTGCCGTCGACCAGGATGAGCAGGGACGCGGCGCCGTTGATCTCGATGAGCCTGAACTCCGGCTCCCCTGCCCCCTGCACGCCCTTGCGGGCCGCGCCGCCGAGGAAACGGCCCACCTTGTCGGCCGTCTCGATGACGCGCAGCGGCGCCTTGGCCTTCCCGCCGCTGTCGCCGACGAGACGTACGTCCGGAGCGAGCAGGGACATCAGGCCGGTCAAGTCGCCGCTGGTCGCCGCGGCGAGGAACCGCTCGGTCAGGTCACGGCGCTCGCCCGGGTCCACCTCATAGCGTGGCCTGCCCTCGTCGACGTGCTTGCGGGCCCGCGCCCCGAGCTGCCGCACGGCCGACTCCCCGCGGTCCAGCGTGACGGCGATCTCCGAGAACGGGAACCCGAAGGCCTCCCGCAGCACGAACACGGCGCGCTCCAGGGGCGAGAGGGACTCCAGGACGACCAGGACCGCGATGGACACGGAGTCGGCGAGCACGGCCTGTTCGGCGGTGTCGGGGACGACCGGTCCGTAGTCGGTGACCAGCGGTTCGGGGAGCCACGGGCCCACATAGGACTCGCGCCGCGACTGCACGTGGCGCAGCCTGTCGATGGCGAGCCGGGTGGTGACGCGCACCAAGTAGGCGCGCGGTTCGCGCACATGCGCCTGGTCGGCCGTGGACCAGCGCAGCCAGGCGTCCTGCACGATGTCCTCCGCGTCGGCCACCCGGCCGAGCATGCGGTAGGCCACACCCATCAGGACGGGCCGGTGCTCTTCGAAGACGTCGGTCGCGGTATCGGTTGCCACACGTCCATCCCAGCCGACGGAGCACCCGCTGTCCAGGCGATAGGGGTGCGGCGCGCCCCACACTGGCGCGACTGCCCGGCCCACCCCCTTGAACTGGAGGCTACTGAGCGGTAATTGTTGCTGACACGGTGTCTAAGGTGTCTGAGGACCGCCGCACGGCGGCGGGGACAGGAGCAGCAATGGCCGCAGAGGTGTCCTTCAGCGTCGAATCGTCCGACGGCCCGCGGACGCTGTCCGTCGTGTACGAACGCGCGGGCGAGGGCGAGCCGCTGCTCCTGCTGCACGGCATCGGCCACCACCGCCAGGCGTGGGACCCGGTGTTCGAGATCCTGGCCGCCGAGTACGACGTGATCGCCGTCGACCTGCCGGGCTTCGGGGAGTCCCCCGCGCTCCCCGACGGGCTTCCGTACGACATATCGACGGTGGTGTCCGTGCTCGGCGGGCTGTGCGAGGCGCTGGAGATCGAGCGGCCGCACGTGGCGGGCAACTCGCTGGGCGGTCTGCTCGCCCTGGAGCTCGGCCGGGAGAAGCTCGTGCGCTCGGTCACCGCGCTGTCCCCCGCCGGCTTCTGGACGCCCGGCGAGCGGCGGTACGCGTTCAACACCCTGCTCGCGATGCGGCACGGGGCGCGGCTCCTTCCGTTGCCGCTGATCGAGCGGCTCTCGCGGACCGCCGCCGGGCGAGCGGCGCTGACCAGCACCATCTACGCCCGCCCGGGGCGCCGTTCACCCGAGGCCGTCGTCGCCGAGACGCTGGCGCTGCGCGCGGCCAAGGGGTTCGAGCAGACCCTCGCCGCCGGACGCGACGTGCTCTTCGGCAACGACGTGCCCGGGGTCGCGGTCACCGTCGCGTGGGGCACGCGCGACCGTATCCTGCTGCGCCGCCAGGGCGTCCGCGCCAAGCGCGCCGTCCCCGAGGCCCGTCTGGTGCGGCTTCCCGGCTGCGGGCACGTCCCGATGAACGACGATCCTGCGCTCGTCGCGCGCGTCGTCCTCGACACGTGCCGCCGCGTGCCGACCGCCTAGCACCCCGGAGCCCAGGGCCACCCCGGCGCCGACGAGCGCGCTCCCCACGGCCTGCGGGACGCCGTAGGTGCCGGTGCCGACCAAGGGGGCGGTGAAGGCCGCCGCGACGGGAATGAGGCCGGAGAAGAGGGTCGCACGCTCGGCGCCGATGCGCTGGATGCCCGAGTACCAGCAGACGAACCCGATGACGGTGACGATCGCCGCCTGCCACAGCAGTGCCGCCGCCTCGGTGCTGTCCGGCACCCGCAGCCAGTCCCCGCCGTCGGTCAGGACACCGATGACGGCGGACTCGGCGGCGGCGATCCCGCACACCGTGGCGGAGAGCAGCTTCGGGCCGAGCGGCCGCAGCACGGGAACGGCGAGGACCGCGAAGCCGACCTCGCCCGCCAGCGCGCCCACGGAGAAGATGATTCCGAGTTCGTCCGTGCGGCCCCACCCCTGCACGGTGAAGGCTCCGGCGGCGACGATCAACGCCCCGTAGATGACCGCCCGTTGCGGCTGCCGGCCCGCAAGGAGGGGCACGACGACCGCCACGACGACCGGAGCGCACCCTACGAAGACACCCGGTACGGCAGGTTCCGCCGTGCGTTCGGCGGCGAGGATGGCCAGGTTGAAGCCGACCATGCCCACGGCGGCGAGGACCGCGAGCCGTCCCCACTGGCGCCGCGTGAGGCGGCGCAGCGGCGCCGTGCCGCCCCGCCCGAGCAGCGGCAGGAGCAGCAGGCAGGCCAGGGCGTAGCGCAGGAACTGGCCGCCCGCGTACGGGTAGTCGCCGAGGAGGCTGTTGGCGGTGAAGGAGCCGCCGACGAGGAGGCAGGCGAGGGCCGCGAGCAAGGAGCCGCGGGTGAGGTTCGCGTTCATGCCCCTGACGTTAGGAACGGACGCGGCCCGGTTTAAGGTCCACTTCCAGGGCCTGTTCGGGGACCACTTTGGTTCGGGGGACCACTTCGCAGGCCCTCGGCCATCCGCGGTCACAGTCAGGAGGCGCAACCCGTGACATCAGGTTCGGGCCGGGCCCCCGGGTCCGCCGCCTGGGAGCTGCTGCTCCCCGCCGCGTCCGCACCCGCCCGCAGCCGTGGCCGCAGCCTCCAGTCGGCGCTGCGCGAGGCGGTCAGGTCCGGGCGGCTCGCGCCGGGGACGCGACTGCCGTCCAGTCGTGAACTCGCCGCCGACCTGGGCGTCTCACGTGGGCTCGTCACCGAGGCGTACGAGCAGTTGACGGCGGAGGGCTACCTGCGCAGCGACCGCGGCGCGGGCACCTGGGTGGGCGGCGCGGCGCGGAAGGCCGCACGCGGCGCGCGCGATCTGGCACCGCGCCCCGTCCACGCGCGCGTGGACTTCATCCCGGGGACCCCCGACCTGTCCCTGTTCCCGCGCGCCGCGTGGGCGGCCGCTCACCGCGGCGTCCTGGCCGAACTGCCCCACCACGCGCTCGGCTACCCGGACCCGCGGGGTCTGCCCCGGCTGCGTACGGCTCTCGCCGAACTGCTCGTCCGCCGCCGGGGCGTGGTCGCGGACCCCGAGGGGATCGTCGTGTGCTCCGGAGTGGCGCAGGCGATGGCGCTCGTCGGCTTCGTGCTGCATGCGCGCGGGGTGCGGACCTTCGGCGTCGAGGACCCCGGAAGCCCTCAGCACAGCGATCTCTTCGCCTCGGCGGACGTCGCCACGGTGCCGGTCCCGCTCGACGACGAGGGCGTCGTCACCGACGTACTGCGGGAACAGGGTCTGCGCGCGGTCGTCACCACGCCCGCCCATCAATTCCCGCTGGGCATCGGCTACTCGGCACGGCGGCGGGCCGAACTCCTCGACTGGGCACGGTCCGTGGACGGTCTGATCATCGAGGACGACTACGACGGGGACTTCCGCTACGACCGCGCCCCGGTGGGCGCGCTGCAAGGCCTCGACCCCGAACACGTCGCGTACACCGGCTCGGTCAGCAAGTCGCTCGCTCCTGGGCTGCGGCTGGGATGGCTGCTCGTGCCGGAGTCGATGACCGATGAGATCGTCGCCCGCAAGCGCATGATGGACCTCGGCAATCCCGTGCTCGACCAGGCGCTCCTTGCGCGCTTCGTCGAACGCGGCGACTACGACCGCCAGTTGCGCCGCTGTCAGCGCGCCTACCGGGAGCGCAGGGACGCGCTAGTCGTGGCGCTCGACGCGCACTTTCCCGGGGCGGAGGTGACCGGCATCGCCGCCGGACTGCACGTCATCGCCCGGCTGCCCGAGTGCTGGGGACCTCAGGACTCCTTCCTGCGACGGGCATCGGCGGCCGGGGTCGCGGTCCGGCCGCTGAGCGACTACGGCTCGGCGGACGGCTCCGGGGTGCATCTGGTGCTCGGCTACGCCCACCTCACGCCTGCCCAGATCGCCGAGGGGGTACGGCTCCCCGCCGAGGTGGACCGCTGAGGCGTCGGACCACTGAGGCGTCGACCACTGACGCCTCGGACCACCGACGCGGTGACGGCGCCGCGACGGTCCGGTGACGGCCCGTCATTAGGGTCGGCCGGGCCCCGTGACCGCGAGCGACCCGCTCGGGGACGGCACTTGAGGCGTCCGGAGGGCAGATCCGTGGCCGAGGCCGAAGTCATCGTCCAGCTCCGTACGCCGACGGGTCCCGCGACGGCGGGCGCCGCGGACGTCCGCGATGCCGGGGACATCCGCGATGCCGGGGACGTCCGGAGCCTTCTGGAGCGGCGGTTCGGCGTCACGGCGGAGCCCTTGCACCCCGGCGCCGGCGACCCGGCCCTCGTCGGATGGCAACGGGTCGCCGTCCCCGCCGACATGGACGCCGAGGCCGTCGCCACGGCCCTGCGCGGCCATCCGGCAGTCGAGGCCGCCTATGTGAAACCACCGGCGGACCTTCCGTAACGTGGTGAGGAGTCAGCTGTGCCACAGCGATCAGGTGCGGGGAACAGCCGGGGGAACAACCGCCCGGCTCCAGGATTCGAACCACCCTCCGGACGCCCTGAGTTGGTGTGCGTCACGCGCGCCGACGCCGGGGTACGCATCACATCGAGCGGCGCGACCGCCGTCGCGGACGTCTCCGTGAGCGGTCTCGACGCCGTGGCGGCCCTGGAGGACGTCATCATCAGGCCACTGTTCGGCGCGGACCAGGAGAGGCTGCGCGCCCTGGCGGGGGCTCCGTCGGAGGACAGCGGGGCCGACGACGTCTCGCGGGAGATCCTCGACCGCATGGGACTCTTCTTCCATGTCGACGCCCCCGAAGACCAGTTGGACGCGCTGGCCGAGCGCCTCCGCGCGTCGGACGCCGTGGAGGGCGCCTACGTCAAGCCCGGCGCCGCGCTCGCCGTCACCCGGGCCACCGCGAAGAAGAAGGGCGACGAGACCGAGCTCCCGCCGCTCAACGACATGCAGCCGACGGGCGCCGACGCGCCGCCCGTGACCCCGGACTTCACCGCACGCCAGGGCTACCTCGACGTGGCTCCCGGCGGCGTCGACGCCCGCTACGCGTGGACCCTGTCCGGTGGGCGCGGCGCGGGTGTCCGGGTGATCGACTGCGAGTGGGGCTGGCGCTTCACCCACGAGGACCTGCGGCTCAACCAGGGCGGCATCATCTCAGGCACCGGGAGCACGAGCACCGATCACGGCACCGCAGTGCTCGGCGAGATCGGCGGCGACGTCAACGCATTCGGGATCACCGGGATCGCGCCCGACGCGGTCACCAGTGCGTCCGCCTTCTCCATCCCCACGGCCACGGCGATCCGGAACGCCGCCGACCGTCTGGGCCCCGGCGACATCATCCTGCTGGAGATCCACCGCGCGGGGCCGCACGCGACCGGCGTCGGCCAGGTGGGGTACATCGCCGTCGAGTGGTGGCCCGACGACTACCTGGCCATCCGCTACGCCGTCAACAAGGGCATCACCGTCGTCGAGGCCGCGGGCAACGGCGCGGAGGATCTGGACCACGCCGACTACGACACCCCACGCGCGGGCTTCCCCTCCTGGTGGCGCAACCCCTTCCGGCGCTCCACGCTGGACGCGGGCGCCGTGATCGTCGGAGCCGGGGCACCGCCGCCCGGCACCCACGGGCGACAGCACGGCCCGGACCGGTCCCGCCTCGACTTCTCCAACTACGGCGCCTGCGTGGACGCCCAGGGCTGGGGACGCGAAGTGACCACCACGGGCTACGGCGACCTCCAGGCGGGCGACGACCAGGACTTCTGGTACACGGACCGCTTCAGCGGTACGTCCAGCGCGTCGCCGATCGTCGTGGGCGCGCTGGCGAGCACCCAGGGCGTCCTGCGCGCGAACGCCCGTATCCCGCTGTCGCCGTCGCGGGCCCGTCAACTGCTGCGCGCCACCGGCTCACCGCAGCAGGACGCGCCGGGGCGTCCGGCGACCCAGCGCATCGGCAGGCGACCCGACCTGCGCCAACTCGTCCCGGCCGCGCTGCAGACCAGCAGCTGGGTCGGCGTCCAGTTCCGGGGCGCCCTCGCCGGGCACCGCACCGGCCGCTGGTTCACCTTCAACTGGCCCGCCCACTGGCACGTGGTGTGGACGGTCGTGCCGACCAGTCCGCGCCCCGGCGCCCCGCAGGTCCGCTGGAGGGTCCGGGTCGAGCGGGCCAACGACACCTACGCGACGTACTGGATCGACGTGACGAACCTCGTGGCCGACTCGGTCGACTTCGAGGCCCGGTTCGCGGTTCTCGGATGGTGAGAGGAAAACGACGATGCGAGTAGGCACACAGTTCACCGGAACACTCAACCCCGGGCAGACCGGGCGCTGGTTCACCTTCGGCTGGCCGCAGGGCTGGCATGTCGTCTGGTACTTCATGCCGACGACACCGCAGACGGGCAGCCCCCAGATCGAGTGGGAGACCGAGGTCGAGCGGGCCTCGGCCACGGCGGTCACGTACTGGCTGACCGTGAAGAACGTCGGCAGCACCCAGATGAACTTCGAAGGCCGGTACGCGGTTCTCAACTAGGCGGGGGGAACGGCCATGAAGGTGCACATCACGATCGCCGAGGACGCGGGCGCGGCCCCGGCGGCCGGGACGGAGCGGCAGCTCTCCGTGGAGCGGGACACCACGGGCGCCGTCGACGCGGGGCCCGCCCCCGCGGCGGGGTCCGAGCAGTCCGTGACGACCGGCTACTTCACCGCTCCCGAGGCTCGATCGGCGCCTCCGGCAGGGTCCGTCGTGGACGGCGGCGAGGCCCCGGGCTGGCTCACCGAACTCGTCCGCCGCGCCGACGCGGGAGAGGTGGCCCGCCCCGGTGAGGAGTCGCAGGAGACGCCACAGTCCTCGGCCGGCGTACCGATGAACGCAGGACACGCACCGGCCGCGGGCTGAGCGGTCCGACGTCCACGTCCACGTCCCAGGGGGCCCACGGGGTTCCCTGGGACGGGCGTGGGCGATCATGACGCGCATGGACACTCGATTCGTTGGTATCGCCGAGCTGACCGAGGCTCCGTCCGTGGCGGTCGTCGTCGACGTCATGCGTGCCTTCACCGTGGCGGCCTGGGCCTTCGGCCAGGGGGCGGAGAAGATCGTTCTTGCCGAGTCGCTCGACGAGGCACTGGCGCTCAAGGCTTCCCGTCCGGAGTGGGTGGCGCTCAAGGACGGTCCGCACGCGCCAGGGTTCGACCTGGTCAACTCACCGGGCATACTGCGCTCCGCCGACCTCGACGGACGGACCGTGGTGCAGAAGACCACGGCAGGCACGGTCGGCGCCCTCGCGGTCAAGGAGGCGCCGCTGGTGCTGTGCGCCGGCTTCGTGGTGGCGGAGGCGACGGCTCGGCTCCTGCGGGCGCGCGCGAGCGACAGCGTGACGTTCGTGGTCACCGGCGAGGACGGGCAGGCCGATGAAGACCTCGCGTGCGCTCAGTACATCGCTCGACGAGCCACCGAGACCGGGGCCGCCCAGGCTGCCGGGACGGATGCCGCCGGGTACCTCCGTCGCGCCGCCGAGTCCCGCGCGGCCGTCGAACTGACACAGGGCGTACGTCAAGGAGTCCATCCCGATGACGTCGCGCTCTGTGTCGAGCTCGACCGTTTCCCCTTCGCCATGGTGGCGACCCCGGAAGACTCGCTCATGGTCCTGCGCCCGTGCGCCGTATCTTCGCCGGCCTCAGACGACGCCTCGCTCGGCCAGATCCACTAGATCCGCCGGGCCCGCTAGATCGCTGGGCCCGCTGGACCCGCTGGTTGGACCAGGCGCGCGTGCAGAGCACCAAGCGGTAGCCGTCCGGGTCCTCGACGGTGACGCCCCACTCGTTCCAGTACGGGTTGGGCGACTTGACGCGTGTTCCCCCATGCGTTTCGAGGCGGGCCACCAACTCGTCGGGGACCGGCTCGTCGAGATAGATGACGAGCAGATCCTCCTCCGTGGGGCGGGGCAGGACCGGCTCGCCCGCCTCGTGCACGAGCTCGAGATGCCAGGAGGCGTCCGGCCGGCCGACCATCAGCAGGTCGTGCTCACCGGGCGCGTCGCCGCCCGCCGAACGCCATACGACGTCCAGACCGAGGCCCGTCACCCAGAACCGCTCCGCCGCCACGAGGTCGCGGGACGGGCGAGCGACGCGGATGTGGCTCTGACCGTTGACCGGCATGGGACTCCCCCTTCGGACACCGTGCGCTCCGGTGCGCACCGCTGCCGCCGAGCGTAGACAGCAGCCGATCCTTCGGCATGGGCCGTCCGCCCTCGGTCGTACGGCCGACGCCGTGCGACTTGAGACCTCCGCCTCGCACACCGGTTCCCTTCCACCCATGGGCAGTTGTTCACTTGGGATTTGTGTGTGCGCCGCCGCGCACCACTAGTTGTGGCCCTGCACACTGGTCGGACCTGTCACTGGAGGCGCTTTCATGTCACACCCTCAGCCGAGCCCATCCCCTCGCCGCCGCAGTGTGCTGCGCGGTTCACTCGCCGTGCCGGCCGCGCTTGCCGTGCCGACGCTCGCCGGGGCCGCTCCGGCGTTCGCCCGCTCCGGGCGCCCGCGGGCCGAGTGGGGTGTGCAGGCCGGTGACGTGACGGCGCACGCGGGCCTGGTGTGGGTGCGTTCCGACCGTCCGGCCCGCATGATCGTGGAGACGTCCGCCACGGAGTCGTTCCGCAATCCCACCCGTTGGAAGGGTCCGGTGCTCGGCCCGGACACCGACTTCACCGGGACGACGCGGCTGCGCGGTCTTCCCGCGGGCGAGCAGATCCACTACCGCGTGATCCTGGCCGACCCCGACGACCCCAGACGCACCGGCGAGCCGGTCACCGGCACCTTCCGTACGACGCCCAAGGGACGCAAGGACGGTGTGCGCTTCCTGTGGTCGGGGGACATCGCGGGCCAGGGGTGGGGCATCAACCCGGACCGCGGCGGCTGGCGGATCTTCGACGAGATGCGCCACAGGGACCCGGACTTCTTCCTGTGCAGCGGCGACAACATCTACGCCGACGGGCCCATCCTGCCCAGCGTCACCCTGCCCGACGGCAGGGTGTGGCGGAACGTGACCACGGAGGAGAAGTCGAAGGTCGCCGAGTCGCTCGCGGAGTTCCGCGGCGCCTTCCGCTACAACCTCCTCGACGAGAACCTGCGGCGCTTCAACGCGCAGGTCCCCTCCATCGTCCAGTGGGACGACCACGAGGTGCGCAACAACTGGTACCCGGGGCAGATCCTGACCGACCCCCGCTACACGGAGAAGGACGTCGACGTCCTCGCCGGACGCTCGCTGCGGGCGTTCAGCGAGTACTACCCCATCTCCACGCTCCCGCCGGGCGACGAGGGCGGCCGGGTGTACCGCGTGCTGCGGCACGGACCGCTCCTCGACGTGTTCGTCCTGGACATGCGCTCCTACCGCAACGCCAACTCGCCAGGCAGGCAGCCCGACGATTCCACCGGCATCCTGGGCGCCCGGCAACTGCAGTGGCTCAAGCGGGAGTTGTCGCGCTCGCGGGCCACCTGGAAAGTCATCGCGTCCGACATGCCGCTGGGCCTCGTCGTGCCCGACGGCTCGGCGAACTTCGAGGCCGTGGCGCAGGGCGATCCCGGCGCTCCCCTCGGCCGCGAGCTGCAGATCGCCGAGTTGCTGCGGCACATCAAGCACCGCAAGGTCACCGGAACGGTGTGGCTGACCGCCGACGTGCACTACACGTCGGCGCAGCACTACGACCCCTCGCGCGCGGCGTTCAAGGACTTCGCGCCGTTCTGGGAGTTCGTCTCGGGGCCGCTGGCCGCGGGCGGCTTCCAGGCCCTCAAGCTCGACGGGACGTTCGGCGCCGAGCAGCGCTTCGTGAAGGCGCCGAACCGCGCCAACACCTCGCCGGCCGAGACCCCGCAGTACTTCGGCGAGGTCGACATCGACGGTGACAGCGGGGAGCTGACCGTGCGGCTGCGGCAGGAGGGCGGCGGCGTGCTGTTCAGCAAGGTGCTGCGGCCGGGCCGGGTGGGACAGCAGTGATTCCGCCCCCGAACGGACAACGAGGGGTCACGTCCCGACACCAAGAATGAGCAAAGTTGAACCAAACGGACAGAAGGCCTCTTAACCCATCAGTCACAAAGGGTTCGTGATCACGCAACACCCTTCCTCCACAGTGGCTGTATGAGTGCTGACATGTCTGATGTGAAGCGAACCAAACATGGCCGTCCCGTTCACCACTGGCGGCGGGATCTGGTGGAGCTCGCCGCCCTGTTCACGGCCGTGGCCGTGGCGGACGCGGTGGCGAACATGATCGGGCACGGCCCCGACGGCCCCGCCCTGCTCGTGATCTCGGCCGTGGTGCTGCTCGCCACGGTCGGGTTCCACACATGGTGGGCACGCCGCCACAACCACGCACCCCCGACGGCGGACGATACCGGCGCCCGGCCGCACACCGCCGGGCAGCGGGCGGCCGGACACCGGACCGGGCCCGTGACCTCCATGGAACAGGCCGGTGCCATCGCCACGGAGTCGTCCGCAGGGGCGACGGCACTGTGGCGGATGCGCACGACGGTGCGGGACGAGCCGGGCTCGCTCGCCGCCCTGTGCACGGCCCTCGCCCACGGCAAGGTCGACATCCTGAGTCTCCAGGCGCACCCGCTGGCCGAAGGCACCGTCGACGAGTTCCTGCTGCGCGCGCCGGCCGACCTGCCCGCGGCCGAGATCACCCGCGGCGTCTCGCACGCGGGCGGCTCGGGCACCTGGATCGAGCGTGCGGACGCCCACGACCTGGTGGACGCCCCCACCCGCATCCTCGGCCTCGCCACCCGCACCGCCCTGGACGCCGCCGAACTACCGCTCGCCCTGCGCCAGTTGCTGGGCCGCTGCACGATCCGGTCGCTGCCCGCGAAGGCGCAGGGCACGCCGTCCGGGCCACGGGCGGACAAGGCCGCGGACGGCGCGCCCGTCGAGGGGGCGCTGGAAGGCGAGGGGACGGTGCTGCGGCTGCGGGCACCGGACGGCGAAGTGATCACCGTGGAGCGGCCGTACCTGCCGTTCACGCCCACCGAGTTCGCCCGCGCGCGTGCCCTGGTCGAGCTCGACACCCGGCTCGGCCCGCGCATCCCGCGCAGCCAGGACGTACTGACGCTCGCCGAGGGCAGTTCCATCACCGTGCACCGGGCCGACACCGCCGATGTCGACGCGGCCAAGGCCATGCACGAGCGCTGCTCGCCCCGCACCCTCGGCATGCGCTACCACGGCCCCGTGCCGGACGCCGACCGCTACCTCAACCACCTGCTCAGCCCGCGGTTCGGCCGCACCCTGGCGGTGCGGACCGCGTCCGGCCGCATCGTCGGCCTCGGCCATCTGCTCTGGGACGGCGACGAGACCGAGATCGCGCTGCTCGTCGAGGACGACTGGCAGCGCCGCGGCATCGGCAGCGAACTGCTCGGCCGCCTGGTGGCGATGGCGGTCGAGGCGGGCTGCGAGAGCGTGTACGCGGTGACGCAGGCGTCCAACACGGGCATGGTCGCCGCGATGCGCGGCCTGGGGCTTCCCCTCGACTACCAGATCGAGGAGGGCACGCTGGTCATCACCGCCCGCCTGGAAGCTACGCCGGTGAGTTCGCGGCTGCCGTACGACCAGCAGGAGCGGCCGCAGGACCAGGGGCGGGCGGAGCAGCACTGACCCGGGACGCTGCGGCTGACGCGCGGGTGCCTGACGGCTGAGGGCCGAGGGCGCGGTCGAGGTCCTGCCACAGGTCCTCGACGTCCTCGAGCCCGACGGACAGACGCAACAGGCTGTCGCTCACACCGGAGTCACGCCGGTCCGCCACGTCCACCACCCGGTGGCTGATGGACGCCGGATGCTGGATGAGCGTGTCGACGCTGCCGAGACTGACCGCCGGGGTGATCAGCCGCACCCCGGCGGTCACCGCGTGCGGGTCGCCGTCGACCTCGAAGGCGACCATGGCGCCGCCGAGCCGCGGATAGTGCACGCGGCGCACGCGCGGGTCGGCGGTCAGACGGCGGGCAAGCTCCGCCGCGTTGGCGGACGCGGCACGCACCCGCACGGGCAGCGTGGCCAGGCCGCGAAGGAGCAGATATCCCGCGAGCGGATGCAGCACGCCTCCGGTGGCGAACCGGACCTGCCGCAATTGCCGCGCGAACTCCTCGTCGCAGGCGACCACTCCGCCCAGGACGTCGCCGTGCCCGCCGAGGTACTTGGTGGCGCTGTGCAGCACGAGCCGGGCCCCGCTCTCGACCGGCCGTTGCAGGACGGGCGTCGCGAAGGTGTTGTCGGCGAGCAGCGGCACCGTGCCGCAGGCGTGCGCCACCGCGCGCAGGTCGAGTTCCGCGAGGGTCGGATTGGCGGGCGACTCGACAAGGACCAGGCCCGTGTCGGGGCGGATGGCATCGGCGATCCCCGCGGGGTCGACCCAGGTCACCTCGGAGCCGAGGAGCCCCGCCGTAAGGAGGTGGTCGCTGCACCCGTACAGCGGGCGGACTGCGACGACATGGCGCAGGCCCGCCGCTCCTCGTACGAGAAGGACCGCGGTCAGCGCCGCCATGCCGCTCGCGAACGCGACGGCGCTCTCCGTGCCTTCGAGCCGGGCCAGGGCCGTCTCGAAGCGGGCCACGGTCGGGTTCGCGAGGCGGGCGTAGACGGGCGGTCCGTCGTCCAGGGCGCCGTCGGCGGCGAAGGCGTCGATGCGCGCCGCCTCGCCGCGGGTGTCGTACGACGGGTAGGTCGTGGACAGGTCGATCGGCGCGGCGTGCAGGCCGAGCCCGGCGAGGTCGTCGCGCCCGGCGTGCACGGCCTCGGTGGCGAGGGCGCGCGGCTCCGGCCGTGCTGACTCCGGGGTGGCGGCCGGGTGGCCGGATCCGGGGCGGGGTTCCGTGTTCGTCTCCATGCCGGACAGCCTGAACAACGACCGGTGCCCGACGGTTGAACCCCGTGCTACGTTCGGCGAGTGGCTGAATCTGTCGTACTGGACCCGGTGGATCTCCGCATACTGCGGCTGCTGCAGAACGATGCCCGGATCACCTACCGCGATCTCGCGGCCCAGGTCGGCGTCGCGCCGTCGACCTGTCTGGACCGGATCTCCCGGCTGCGCCGCTCCGGCGTGATCCTCGGGCACCAGCTGCGGCTCGACCCGGCGAAGCTCGGGCGCGGCCTGGAGGCGCTGCTCTCCGTGCAGGTGCGTCCGCATCGGCGGGAGCTCGTCGGCCCTTTCGTGGATCGGATCAGGGCGCTGCCCGAGTCCCGTTCGGTGTTCCATCTCGCGGGGCCCGACGACTATCTCGTGCATGTGGCGGTGGCCGACACGGCGGACCTCCAGCGGCTCGTCCTCGACGAGTTCACGGCGCGGCGCGAAGTGGCGCGCGTGGAGACACGGTTGATCTTCCAGCAGTGGGAGTGCGGGCCGCTCCTGCCGCCCGGCCCCGGGGCCGATGACCAAGGGCAGCCCTCCGGCCAATCGTGATGACGCGGGCGCGTCCCGCGTACGAGGATGGCCGCATGTCAGACACCAAGATCACGAGCTCGAACAATAGTGAGAGCAGGAGCCAGCTGCCTCGCCAGGTCGCCGACGCCTACGTCGACGAGCTGATCGCCCTCGACCCCATCAGCGGCACGTATCTCGGCGTCAAAGCGAGCCACAGCAAGCTCCCCGACACCTCACCGGCGGGTCAGGAAGCCGTCGCGGAGCTGGCCCGCACGACGCTCGCCCGGCTCGACGACGCGGAGCGTCAGCCCGGCGCCGACCGTGACGTCGAGCGCCGGTGCGCACGACTCCTGCGGGAGCGGCTCACCGCCGAACTCGCCGTGCACGAGGCCGATGAAGGGCTGCGCGCGGTCGGCAACCTGCACACGATCCCGCACGCGGTGCGGGAGATCTTCACCGTGACGCCGATGGAGACGGCCGAGGACTGGTCCGCGATCGCCGAACGGCTGCGTGCCGTGCCGGCCGCGTACGAGGGCTATCGCGCCTCGCTCGAACTGGGCCTGGAGCGCAAGCTGTTCGCGCCGCCGCGCCCCACCTCCGTCTTCATCGGGCAGCTCGGCGAGTGGGCGGGCCCCGGTGGCGCCGATGGCCGCGGCTGGTTCGAGGAGTTCGCCTCGGAGGGCCCTGACGCGCTACGCGCCGAACTGGACGAGGCGGCACGCGCCGCGACCGCGTCGGTCGTGGCGCTGCGCGACTGGATGCGGGACGTGTACGCGCCCGCGATCGAGGGCGCCCCCGACACCGTGGGCCGCGAACGCTACGCCCGCTGGTCCCGCTACTTCAACGGCACCGACCTGGACCTCGACGAGGCGTACGCGTACGGCTGGTCCGAGTTCCACCGGCTGCTCGGCGAGATGCGTGCCGAGGCCGAGAGGATCCTGCCCGGCGCGGCCACGCCGTGGGTGGCGCTCGCGCACCTGGACGAGCACGGGGCACACATCGAGGGCGTGGAGGAGGTGCGGGTCTGGCTCCAGGAGCTGATGGACGAGGCGATCGAGGCGCTGGACGGCACACACTTCGAACTCGCCGAGCGGGTACGGAAGGTGGAGTCCCGCATCGCGCCGCCGGGCGGCGCGGCGGCACCGTACTACTCGGGCCCGTCGGAGGACTTCTCGCGCCCAGGGCGGACGTGGCTGCCCACGATGGGCGAGACCCGCTTCCCCGTCTACGACCTGGTCTCCACCTGGTACCACGAGGGTGTGCCCGGCCATCACCTCCAGCTCGCACAGTGGGCGCACGTCGCGGAGAGCCTCTCCCGCTACCAGGCGACCATCGGCATCGTCAGCGCCAACGCGGAGGGCTGGGCGCTGTACGCCGAGCGGCTCATGGACGAACTCGGCTTCCTCACGGACGCCGAGCGCAGGCTCGGTTACCTGGACGCCCAGATGATGCGGGCGCTGCGGGTCATCGTCGACATCGGCATGCACCTGGAGCTGGAGATCCCCGCGGACTCCCCCTTCCACCCGGGCGGGCGTTGGACCCCCGACCTCGCGCAGGAGTTCTACGACGCGCACTGCAGCCGCCCCACGGAGTACGTGGCGAGCGAGATGACCCGTTACCTCTCCATCCCCGGCCAGGCCATCGGCTACAAACTGGGCGAGCGGGCCTGGCTCCTGGGGCGCGAGAACGCGCGCCGTCGGCACGGTGACGCCTTCGACGCGAAGGCGTGGCACATGGCCGCGCTGTCGCAGGGGTCGCTGGGTCTCGACGACTTGGTGGACGAATTGTCGGCGCTGTAGGCCTTCCGGGGAGGGGCAGGGGCCTCAGCGGCGGAACCCGCCCTCGGAATCAATCACCTGCCCGGTGATCCACTCGGCTTCATCGGTGGCCAGCCACGCGATGAGCCGGGCCGGGTCATCGGGCATGCCCCATCGCCCCGCCGGGAACATGGCGGCGATCGCGGCGTAGTCGTCGCCAGTCCGGTAATCCGTGTCCACCGGGCCAGGATTGACGGAGTTCACGGTCACGGCGAGGTCGGCGAGGGTCGTGGCCAGGGAGCGCGTCGCGGAGGCCAGCGCCCCCTTCTGCAGGCTGTAGGCGATCTCGTCCGGCATGCCGCCCGCGATGTCCTGCCCGGAGGTCATCATCACCACGCGCCCGCCGGGCGTACGGGGCGGGAGGCCCCCTCTCAGCCGGGCGTACGCCTGCACAAGGAGGATCACCGATCGGGTGTCCACCGCCCAGTGGGTGTCCAGCATGGCGGCGTCGATGGTGTCGAGGGTGCCGTCGTCACCGCTGACCGCGTGGTTGGCGACCAGGATGTCGATACGCCCGCCGAGCGCTTCGGCGGCCGTGGCGATCAGCTCGGCGGGCGCGGCGGGATCCCCCAGATCACCGGGCCCGTCGTGGACGAAAGCCGCCGGATCCGCGAGCACCTCGCGCACTCCGGCGACGACGTCGGCGGGCCGGTCGGCGCCCCAGGGCAGCGCGGCATCGTGCGGCACGTGATGGTGCAGATAGAGACTCGCTCCGTACGCGGCGAGGCGCCGGGCCACGGCGTATCCGATACCGCCGCGCCGGCTCGCTCCGGTGACGAGGGCGGTCCGCCCACGCAACGGCAGAGGGTCGCGCCGCAGGGCTTCGGGGGCGGGGTGCGGGAGGAGGGGCATGGCACATCATCTTGGGGGGTGGAGGGCTCGGGCGCATCTGAGTTGATGTCGGGGCCCTCTCAGCAGCCGCAGTCCTCCGCGTCCAGCGGGGCCGTCAGAGGGTCGGGGCTGCGGCGTTCGCTGCTCTCCCAGGTCTCGAACTCGAAGCCCTCGCGGGCCCAGTACTCGAAGCCGCCCAGCATCTCCTTGACCTGGAAGCCCAGTTGGGCCAGGGCCAGGGCGGCTCGGGTCGCGCCGTTGCAGCCGGGGCCCCAGCAGTACGTGACGACGGGGACCGACCTGTCGAGGAGTTGCTCGGCCTGCTCGGGGATGAGGGCCGTGGGGAGGTGGATCGCGCCGGGGATGTGTCCCTGGTCCCAGGACTCCGTCGAGCGGGAGTCGACCACGACGAAGCCGGGGTCACCGTCAGTCGCGAGCGCCGACGCGACGTCGGAGACGTCGGCGTGGAAGGCGAGGCTCGCGCCGAAGTACGCGGCGGCGACCGCCGGGGACGCGGGGGCGACGCGAAGGACGGAGTTCGGGGCGCCGGTGGCTGCGGGCGCGGTACTCGTCGCGGTCGTCGCGGTCGTCGACTCTGTGTTCGTCACCGTGTTCGTCACTGTGCTCATGGCCAGAAATTTACGGGCGGAGCCGCCGCCCAAGAAGAGCCGATCACCGGCGTAGCTCTTGATCAGCCGGGGATTCCCCTGTTACCTCTCAGGCATGACCGGTTATTCCACGGACGCCACCGACTGGCGCATCCTCGACGTCCTCCAGCGTGAGGGCCGTGCCAGCTACGCAGAGCTGGCGCGTGCCGTCTCCATGTCCCCGAGCGCCGTCACCGAACGGGTCCGCCGCCTGGAGGAGGCGGGCGTGATCCAGGGGTACGCGGCCGTGGTCGACCCGGAGCGGCTCGGGCTGCCCATCCTCGCGTTCGTGCGCCTGCGCTACCCGAACGGCCATTACAAGCCGTTCCACGACCTGGTCGAAGTGACCCCCGAGATCCTGGAGGCACACCATGTCACCGGAGACGACTGCTTCGTGATCAAGGTCGCGGCGCGCTCGATGAGCCACCTGGAGGAGGTCGCGGGAAAGATCGGCGCGCTGGGGTCCGTGACCACCAGCATCGTCTACTCCTCTCCCTTGCCGAGACGCCCGCTGGGCCGCTGAGAACCCTCAGGAACCGCCCCCGAACCCTGAGGACCTGACACGAACCCTCAGGACCCGCCCCGCTGCCGCACCACCGAACCCGCGCGCCCTTTCTCGACCTCCAGCTGAGCGTGCACGCGGCGCCGCAGGTCGGCGACGTGGCTGACGATGCCGACACTGCGGTCCCGCTCCCGCAGCGAGTCCAGGACGTCGAGCACCTCGTCGAGGGTCTGGTCGTCGAGGCTGCCGAAGCCCTCGTCGATGAAGAGCGTGTCGAGGCGTACGCCGCCCGCCTCGTCGGTGACGACGTCCGCGAGGCCGAGGGCGAGGGCGAGTGAGGCGAAGAAGGTCTCGCCGCCCGAGAGCGTGGACGTGTCGCGCTCGCGGCCCGTCCACGCGTCGACCACGTGCAGGCCCAGGCCCGAACGGCCGCGCCCCGTGCGGTCGTCGGAGTGGACGAGGGTGTAGCGGCCCGACGACATGCGTCGCAGCCGTGCGGTCGCCGCTGCGGCGACCTGTTCGAGCCGGGCGGCCAGGACATAGGACTCCAGGCGCATCTTGCGTTCGTTGTCCGCCGATGTGCCCGCGGCGAGTCCCGCGAGGCGCGCCACGCGGTCGTACTCGGCGCGCAGCGGCGCGAGCCGCCGGGCTCCGGCGGCCGACCGGTCGGAGAGCCGGTCGAGTTCGGCGCAGCGCCGGGTGGCCGCGTCGAGCGCGGAGGCGCAGGCGCGGGCCTGCCTGTCGGCGTCCTCGGCGGCCTCCTGGGCGGCTCCGAGATCGGCGGGCGGCTGCTGCGCGGCGGCGACCGCGTCGGGCTCGGCGAGGAGCGAACGCACCGCCGCCTCTTCGTTCCGCCATGCGTCGATACGGTGTTGCAGCTCGCTGTGGCGCGCGTCGTCGAGCATGGCCTCGGCCGCCGCCCTCGGCGTGTCGAACCCGGCGCGGAAGGCGGCATCGGCGAGTCGCGCGTCGGCGTCCTTGAGGCGCTGGGCGGTGTCGTCGGCGATGCGTGCGGCTTCGGCCGCCTCGGTCAGCAGCGCGGTCTGCCGCTCCAGCTGGGACGCGCGGGCCGCGACGCTGGCGCTTGCTCCCCGCGCGCGGGTCAACTCGACGTCCAGACCTGCCTGTTCGCGGTCGAGCGAGTCCCGCAGGGTGGCACGCGACGCCGCGCGCACGGCGGCCTCCTGCCGCACCGCGGCCCTGCGGTCGTACTCGCGCTCGGCCTGAGCGAGGGCTTCGCGGGCCGCGTGCAGTCCGGAGGCGCGGCTGCGGGCCTCGGCGTGTTCTCCTCGCAACGTCTCGACATATGCGGCGAGTTGCTCGACGGAGGACTCGTCCGGGACGGCCTGCGAATCCGCGGCGGCAAAATCCCCGCCGGACAAGCCCTGCGAGGCCGCCCTCGCGGCGGCCAGCGACTCGCGCACCTCACCGAGGTGCCCCTCCGCCACCGAACGCCGCTCCTCCGCCTGGCGGTGGGCGGCGAGCGCCGACTCCTCCGTGGCGCGGTCGACGTGACCCGCGGTCTTCGGGGCGGGCGCCGGGTGTTCGGTGGCTCCGCAGACCGCGCAGGGGGAGCCGTCGGCCAGACCGGCGGCCAGTTCCGCCGCGATGCCGGTGAGGCGCTGTTCCTTCAGGGTCAGCCAGTGTTCGTGGGCCGCGGTGGCACGCTCGCGTGCAGCGAGGGCCCGTTCGAACGCGGTGGCGGCCTCCTGGGTGAGCCGGTCACGGCGACGCGCCGCGTCCAACCTTCCCTGTGCGGGCTCCAGTTGGCCCGCGATGTGCTCCGCCTGCGTGGCCGCCTCCTGGGCGGACTCGATACGCTCCTGGAGTGCGGTCCGGGTCGTCTCCCAGCCGTCGAGCCAGCCCGCGGCCTCGCGCAGCAGCTCGTCGTCGGCCCGCTCCTCGCGCTCCAGGGCCGCGCGCTCCGCACCCAGTTCGGCGATGCGCCGCTCGGCGCGCCGGGCGGCGTCGAGGCCGCCGAGTTCTTCGGCGGCCTTACGCGCGGCGGCGGCTAGGCCCGACGCACCCGAGTCCGCGAACGTGGCGGGCAGCTGACCTCGGGCGCGCTCCTCTTCGGCCGCGGCCCTGCGGTGCTCCTCTTCGGTGGCCCGGCGCAGGCCGAGCGCGGGGGCGACCGTCTCGGCCTTGCGGGCACGGTCCATCCGGGTCTGCAGCTGCCGGTACTCATCCGCGCGCTCCTCAAGGCGTACGGACCGCTCCCGCGCCTGGCCGAACCGCCTTTGCAGCCGGTCGAGTTCGCGCACGTCGTCCAGAACGCGCCCCGCGGCGGCCCGCGCGGACTCGGCGGCGTCGAGGGCGCACCGGGCGATCGTGCGCCGTTCGCGGGCCGTGGTGCGGGAGACCGCGGCCCAGGCCAGGACGGACCCGGCGAGTCCCGGATCACCGGGCGCCAGTTCGGGCAGCGGCGACTCGGCGTCCTCCAGAGTGCCGCCGGCGGCCTGCTGCATCCGGTGCGCGTCGGCGAGGAGTTCCCCGTCCCCTTCCCGCACCGCGCCCTCGGCATCGCGCCGCTGCTCGGCGAGTCGCTGCTCGACCGCGGCGAACCTGCGCGTGTCGAAGAGCCGCCCGAGCAGTTTGCCGCGGGCCTCGGCATCGGCCCGCAGGAAGCGCGCGAAGTCGCCCTGGGGCAACAGCACCACCTGGCAGAACTGCTCCTTGCTCATGCCGAGCAGCTGTGTGATCTCCTCGCCGATCTCCTGGTGGGAGCGGCTGAGGTCCTTCCACTCACCGCCGTCGTCGGCTGAAGCCTCGTACTCCCGGAGCCAGCTCTGCGCCTTCTCCGTGGTCGTGCCGGTGCCGCGCTTCTTCGGGCGCTCCCACGGCGGCTGCCGGGTCACCTCCAACCGGCGCCCGGCGACGGTGAGTTCGAGGCAGACTTCCGTCCGCACGGCGGGCTGCGCGTGGTCGCTGCGCAGCGTCACGCCCTGGCCGCTGCCCTGCCGGGGTCCCGGCACCGAGCCGTACAGGCCGTAGCAGACGGCGTCCAGGACGGAGGTCTTGCCCGCGCCGGTCGGCCCGTGCAGCAGGAAGAGCCCGGACGCGGAGAGGTCGTCGAAGTCGATGTCCTGGGTGGTGCCGAAGGGGCCGAACGCGGTGATCCGGAGCCGGTGCAGCCTCATCGGGACACCTCGCGCACCGTGTCGTCGGTGCGGACGGTGTCGAACGCCGCCCGCAGCACCGCCTGTTCGCGTACGTCGGGCCCCGCGCCCCGCACATGGGTCACGAAGTCCTCCGCGATCTGCTGGTCGGTGCGGCCCTCCAGACGCTTGGCGTACGAGACGTCCGGGTCGTCGGGGGTGCGTTCCGGGTCGAAGACGAGGCTGAGGGTGTGCGGGAAGCGCCCGCAGAGGCGGGCCATGGGGTCGTCGGGGCGCACCGGGTCGGTGAGCGTCGCCTCGACCCAGGCTTCCTCGTGGCGGTCGAGCTCCGGGTCGGCGAGCAGCGTCTCGATGTCTCCGCGGATCCGGGCGAGCGCACGCGGCACCGGGCAGTCGATCCGCTCGGCCTCGATCTCCCCCGCCGCGCCGAGGTCGAGGAGCCACATGCTCTTGCGGTGCGCGGACTCGGAGAACGAGTACGGCAGCGGGGAGCCCGAGTAGCGCACGCGCTCGCTGATGGCCTGGCTGCCGTGCAGGTGCCCGAGCGCCACGTAGTCGACGCCGTCGAAGACCCCCGCCGGCACGGCGGACACGCCGCCGATCGTGATGTCGCGCTCGCTGTCGCTGGCCTCGCCGCCGGTGACGAAGGCGTGGGCGAGGACCACGGACCGGGTGCCCGGCGTCCGGGCGGCCAGGTCGGCGCGGACCCGGTCCATGGCGGCACCGAGCACCGCCTCGTGGCCCGCGCGCCGCACCCCGAACTCGTCCTTGACCAGGGCCGGTTCGAGATAGGGCAGGCCGTAGAAAGCCACGTCCCCGTGGTCGTCGGCGAGGACCACCGGTTCACCGCAGGCCGCGGGCGCGGTGCGCAGGTGGATGCCCGCACGGCCGATGAGGCCCGCGCCGACACCGAGGCGGCGCGCCGAGTCGTGGTTGCCGGAGATCATCATCGTCGGCACTCCGAGCTCCGCGAGCCGGTGCAGCGCGTCGTCGAACAGCTCGACGGCGGCGAGCGGTGGCACGGCCCTGTCGTACACGTCCCCGGACACGACGACGGCGTCCACCTCGCGCTCACGCGCCGTGGCGACGAGGTGGCCGATGAACTCGGCCTGGGCGCCGAGCATGTTCACGCGGTGGAACGCCCGGCCCAGATGCCAGTCGGACGTGTGCAGAATTCTCAAGACGCCGCTCCGGCCCGCATGCTCGCTTTCCCCTCCTGTGCCCTCGATCCAGCACCGCCCCAGCACGGGCCTCGCCGACAGCACCCACCACGCTAGCGCCTGTCGGCCCCTGCTCGATCACGAACCTCAATCCGCCACCGGCGACGACGGCGGTTGTGCGGGCTGCGAGGTGGGCGGCTGCTCCGGCTCGGAGGAGGGCGTCTGGGGTGCGGAGGGCGACGAAGCGGACGGCGAGGAGGGCTCACTGGAGGACGGGGAAGGGGGCAGGGACGTGGAGGGAGAGGGTGATGCGGACGGGTCGTTCACCGGCGGTTGTGTCTTCGTGTCACCGGCGCCGGTGTCGCCCTTGTCACGCTCGAACCACTCGCCGCTCTCCGGGTCGTACATGACGAACGCGTTCACGACCTGGGTGGAGGGCGCGACGACCACGACGTTCGACGACTGGTAGCCGGGCCACTCCTCGCCGGTCCGCTTCGGGGTGCTCTTCTGCGCGACGGGCGGCACCAGCGGGTTGCCGCAGGCGCAGCGCACGCGCGGCACACCCCGGTCGTCGACGAGTACGGCGGTGCCTGCCTGGAGGACGGCCTGATAGGCGGTGGGGGCGCCGTCGCGGTAGCCGTGGTTGGTGACGCGGGTGTCCATGCGCAGCTGTACGGGGGTGAGTGCCCGCACATACTCGGGGACGGAGGGAGGGGCGATGTCGAGCACCGAGGCGAACGCCTTGCTCTTCGCCGGGTCGCCCTGGAGGACGGTGACCTGCTTCTCCACGTCGCAGCTGCCGACCTTGCGCGTCCCGCCGTAGAGGCCTGGAGCGGCTCCGTCGACGCCGCGTGTCACATTGGCCGAGGCCGATGAGCTGGGCGGCGCGGTCGGGGACGGGGACGTGGAGTCGTCCCTGGCCGTCGACTCGGTGAAGGGGTCGGGGCCCGATTTCCCTGCGGGCTGGAGGAGGACCTCACCGGCGGAGTCCGAGGTGCCGTCGGAGCCGCCGGAGCCGTCCGGCCGGGTGAGGACGACGGTGAGCACGACCGCGGCCACGACCGCGAGGGAGATCACCGCCACGCGCGGTGCCGACCTCCACCAGGGGCGCTCCGGCTCCGAGCTCCCGCCGGGTCCCTCGTCCGGACCCCCGCCGTCCGGGGGACCTCCCGTCGGAGGCGGACCGCTCGGCGGGCCCGACGGCCGGTCGCCGCCGGGTGGCGGCGTCGAACCTGCCTGGGTCGCGCCCGGCTGCGAAGGGCCCGAGAGCGGGCCTGACGGGGGTCCTGTGGGGCGTCCTGACGACGGCGGTTCGGCGCTCACGAACACTTCTTCCCTGTGTAGGGGTCGAGGAAGTCGAGGGGATCGGGCGATGGGAGGGGGATGGGGGAATCTGCGGCGCACGGGAGCGATCCCGTTTCCGCCCGCTCCGATCGCAATATTCCGTTACGCGCCTATTGTGTGTCCCGCTCCCCGGAAGCCCGCAAGCCGACGCGGTCGGCTCTCCCGACGGGCGGGCTGCCGTGCCGCTGCTTAGCGTGACAACGTGAACGACCAGAGACCGCACGGGCGGGCAGCCGCGCAGCGCGCACCGCAGAGCCGACGCGCCCCCCACGGCTGGATCCACGCCGTCGTCGCCGTGCTGGGGGCGCTGGTGGCCATGGCCGTCGTCGCCGCGCTCGGTCTGTGGGCCGCCGGGGCGGCGGACCTGCCCGGCGGCGCGTTCCCGAGCGTCGTGGCGGCCGTCGTCGTGATGGCGGTCGGCGGCTCCGTCGGGCTCTCCGGCGACGCCGGGGGGATCGCAGGGGCGAACGCGGGGCTCTCCGTGCTCCCCCTGTCCGTGACCCTCACCGGAGCCCTGGTGATCGCCGCCGGATTCCTCAGGCCGCTGCGGCACCGGGCCGTCGCCGACGCGAAGGAACTGGGCGGATGGGCCGCGCGGTTCGCGGTGCTGTGGGTGCTGTCCCTCATCGGCCTCGGCCTGCTGGCCCGCCATACGTTCACGATCTCGCTCGGGGAGGGCGACGCGGCCGACATCGGGGATCTGCTGGGGGCGGGCTCGCCCAAGGTCGGCTTCGAGACCGACGTGCCGCTGACCATCCTGTTCGGGCTGCTGTGGCTTGCGGGTGTCCTCGCCGTGGCGCTGCTCGTGTCGCGCGGGGCCCCGCTCCCCGCGCGCCTGGTGCGCTTCCAGGAGTCGGTGCGTCCCGCGGCCTACGCGATGGTCGTGCTGCTGCTCGCGTACGTCGCCCTGGGGCTCGTCATCGGGGTGGTCGTGGCGGCCACCCGGGGGCATGCCGCCGAGACGCTCGCGGTGCTGCTGCTGGGGCTGCCCAACCTCGTCTGGCTCGCCTTCACCCTCGGGCTCGGCGCGTCCTGGGAGGGCCGGGTGGACGGGCCATTCGGACTCCCCATGCCGCGCGTCCTCGACGAGGTACTCCGCACTCCGAGCGACTCCACGCTCAGCCTGCGGACCCTCTCCGACCACGACGGCCGGGTGTGGTGGCTCCTCGTCGTCGCGGCGGTCCTGGTCCTCGGGGCCGCGTTCCTGATGGCGGCACGCTCGCCCGCCCGGATGCGGGCCTGGCAGCACGCCGTGCACATGGCGGTGGCCCTGACCCTCACCGTGCTCGCCGTCTGCCTGCTCGCCCGCCTCGACGCCCACTTCGGCCTCTCGCTCCTGGGCATCGGGGACCTGGGCGGCGGCCTCTCGGGCCTGGTGAAGCTGCATCCGCAACTGGGAACCGCACTGATCCTCGCCGTGGCATGGGGCTTGGTCACAGGCTTCATCGGCGGCCTGCTGGCACGCCGGGTCCACCGGCGAGGCGAGGTGGAGAGCGACGGACGCCCACTCTCCTAACCGGCCAGCCGCCGGAAGACGGGCCGCGCCCAGTCCGGCGGCTCCGGAGGCGCACCCTGGTCGTCCGGGGGTCCCGCGGCCGGGAGGTCCACCTGCGTGGGAGCGTGTCCCTCCGCGTTTCCCGTGACCGCGGCGCGCAGCGCGGCCACGAACTCCCGGCAGGAGCCGTACCGTTCGTCGGGCTTCTTGGCCAGCGCCTTCGCCAGGACTCCGTCGAGGGCCGGGGGAACGCCGGGGCGCTTCTCGGTGAGGCGGGGCGGCTGGTCGTACTGATGGGCCCAGAGCAGGGCCATGTCGTCGTCGCGCTGGAAGGGCGGCCCACCGGCCATGGTCTCGTGGACGACGCAGGCGAGGCTGTAGACGTCGCATCGGCCGTCCACGGGACGTCCGGAAATCTGCTCGGGCGCCACGTAGTCGAGGGTCCCGACGAACTGACCCACGGTGGTGAACCCGGTCAGCGAAAGCGACTTCTTCGTCAACCCGAAGTCCGTCAGGTAGACGTGCTCCGGGTGGTCGCTGTCGGTGCCCTTGGCCACGAGGATGTTGCCGGGCTTGACGTCGCGGTGGACGAGACCGTGATCGTGGGCGGCGTCGAGCGCGGACGCGACCTGCGCGGCGATGCGCAGGGCGGCTCCGACGGGGAGGGGCCCCGAGTCGTCGAGCAGGTGGCGCAGGTCGAGCCCGGGGACGTACCGCATGGCGATGTAGAGCACGCCGTCCGTCTCCCCCGCCTCGAAGACCGGCACGATGTGCGGATGCTCGATGGCGGCGGCCACGCGTGACTCGTGCGTGAACCGCTGCCGGAAGGTGTCGTTGCGCGCGAGCTCGGGGGCGAGCAGCTTGAGGGCGACGGTGCGGTCAAGCCGCAGGTCCTTGGCGCGATAGACGACGGCCATACCGCCGCGCCCGATCTCGCTCTCGACGCGGTACCCCGCGATCTGCTTCCCGACCAGCTCGGACGAGCGCCCGGAGTGAAGACTCGGGCTCGATGACAGGTCGTCGCGCGGTGCGGTGCCCATCAGCCGTCACCGGGCCGGGCCGGGGGATCGGGGTCGACGGTGACGGGCGGAATGCGACGGGTGGCGTCATCGCCGTACGGATCGGGGGCGGGCCCCGGATCGGGGACGGCTTCGACCACCCGCGTGGGATCCGATTCCGCCCCCTCACGGGCGTCAGCCCCCGCATCAGACACCGCTTCCACCACCCGCGTGGAACCCGGACCCGCCCCCTCACCGCCGTCATCCCCCGCATCAGACACCGCTCCCACCACCCGCGTCGGATCCGGGGCCACCGCACGTCTCCCGTCCGCCTCGTCCGCCCCGTCCGCCCCGTCCACCCCGTCCGCCCCATCCCCGTAACCATGGAAGCTCGGGCCCTCCCCCGCCGCGTACGTGCTGAGCCGTGTCCCGTCGCAGTACACCCACCGCTCGTGTTCGGCGTCGTAGAGCCACATCGACTCGCCGTCCACGACCACGCCCACGCGCAGGCCGTGCGTCCGGCCGCGGAAGGCTTCGCCGTCGCCGGCGCCGGTCGCCAGTTCCCGCGCCGCACGGCGATAGCGGCCCAGCGCCTCCTCCGCTCTCGCCAGGAGCGGGCCCGGGTCCGCCGTGCGGGTCAGGGGGTGGCCCGCCGCCGGTGGTTCGCGTGGCACCGCGATCAGGAGGCGGGAGTCGACCCAGGCCGTCCAGCCGTTCGCGCAGACGATCCGGCCCCAGTCGCCGAGCCGGTCGACCAGGTCCACCGGCAGCAGCGCGTCGAGCGGCGCCGTCGGGCGGTCCACGTCCGGCGCCTCCCAGGCGGGGAGCCCGTCCTGGGGGACGACATGTGTGGGGCGGAAGTCCGCTGTGGTCATCTCGGCCGCTCCCGCTACTTCCGCATGACCGCGGGCTCGTGCCGTCTCAGGAGCCTGGCGACCACGAAGCCGAAGACCACCGAGAGAGCCAGCAGCATGCCCATGTTGAGCAGCCAGATGCCCGCGGAGTGGCGGAAGAGCGGGTCGGACGTCAGCTCGCCCGGCACGATCCGCCCGAGCTCGATGGTCCCGGCCATCGCACCCAGCGCCCACCGCGAGGGCACGAGCCACGCCAACTGCTCCACACCGGGCACCCCGTGCAGCTTCAGGAGCGCGCCGCAGAACACCACCTGGACGATGGCGAGGAGCACGAGCAGCGGCATCGTCACCTCTTCCTTGCGCACCAGGGCCGAGACCAGGAGGCCGAGCATCATGGCCGTGAACGCGAGCAGCGCCACCGCCACGGTGATCTCGGCGAGCGGCGGCAGCAACACCCCTTCGCCACCGGGTGCGTTGAGGTCGACACCGAGCAGCGCCACCAGCGTCAGCACGACGGCCTGCAGCACGGTGATCGTTCCCAGTACGACGACCTTCGACATCAGGTACGCCGATCTGGAGAGCCCCACGGCCCGTTCGCGCCGGTAGATGACCCGCTCCTTGACCAGTTCCCGCACGGCGTTGGCCGCGCCGGTCAGGACGCCGCCCACGCAGAGGATGAGCAGCGCGTTCATCGCCGTCTCCTGCGTCAGCCTGCTCCCGGCGAGCGCGCGGGCCATGGCGCCCATCACGAACGGCAGCGCGATCATGATCGCGAGGAACGTCCGGTCGGCGCCGAGCGCGGCCGCGTACCGCCGCACGAGCGTCCGCAGTTGGGACCCCCAGCTCTGCGCCTTCGGCGGGGGCGCGAACGCGGCGGCCGGGCCCCCGGTGCCCTGCGGCACGGGCGGCTGCGCGGAGGAGTTGACGATGTACTGCTGGTGGAACGGCGAGCGCCGGTACTCCCCGGCCCAGTCCCGGTCGCGGTCTCCCTCGAAGGCCTCGAACGCCTCGGGCCACTCCTCGAAGCCGAAGAACGGCAGCGCGTCCTTCGGCGGCCCGTAGTAGGCGATCCTGCCGCCCGCCGCGAGCACGAGGAGCCGGTCGCATCCCTCGAGGCTGAGCACGCTGTGCGTGACGACGACGACCGTCCGGCCGTCGTCGGCGAGGCCGCGCAGCATGTTCATCACCGAGCGGTCCATGCCGGGGTCGAGTCCGGACGTCGGCTCGTCGAGGAAGAGCAGCGACGGCTTCGTCAGGAGTTCCAGTGCGACGCTCACGCGCTTGCGCTGGCCGCCGGAGAGGCTGTGGATGGACTGTTCCACGCGCTGTTCGAGGCCGAGTTCGCGGATGACCTCGTCGACCCTGGCCCGGCGCTCCGCCTTCTCGGTGTCCTGGGGGAAGCGCAGTTCGGCGGCGTAGCCGAGGGCCCTGCGCACGGTGAGCTGGGCGTGCAGGATGTCGTCCTGCGGCACGAGACCGATGCGCTGGCGGAGCTCGGCGTAGTCACGGTAGAGGTCGCGGCCGTCGTAGAGGACCGTGCCGTCGTCGGCGGGACGCAGGCCGGTGAGGGCGTTGAGGAGGGTGGACTTCCCGGCGCCGCTGGGACCGACGACGGCGAGCAGGCACTTCTCGCCGACCGGGAAGGAGATCTTGTCGAGGAGCGTCTTGCGGCCCCGGTCCACAGCGACCGTCAGCTCCTGGACGTCGAGCGACACCTCGCCGGTGTCGACGTATTCCTGGAGCTCGTCGCCGACGAGGCAGAACGCACGGTGGCCGACGCCGACGATGTCTCCCGGCGAGAGAGGGGCGCGGACGACCGGCTGACCGTTGAGGTAGGTGCCGTTGTGGCTGCCGAGGTCGACGATCTCGTACCTGCCGTCCGCGAGGACCCGCAGCTCGGCGTGGCGGCGGGAGACGATCAGATCGTCGACGACCAGGTCGTTGTCCGCTGCGCGGCCGATGCGGACGGTACGGGTGGGCAGCGGGCGCACGGACGTCGGCTGCCGGAAGGTGCCGGTGGCCGACGGCGTGCGGACGGCAGAGGGGCGCTCGGGAGCGGCGGGCGCCGCGGGTGGGGGCGACTCGCGCCCGATGAGCACCGCGCGCGGCCCGTCCGCGACGCTGCCGAATCGCAGGACGCTGCCGGGTCCGACGCCCCACTCGTGGATGCGCCGCCCGTCGGCGTACGTGCCGTTCGTGCTGTGTTCGTCCTCGATCGTCCAGTGGTCGAGCTCGGCGTGCAGGACGGCATGGTGCCAGGAGACGCGGGCGTCGTCGATGACGATGTCGCTCAGCGGATCGCGCCCGACGTGATAGTCCCGGCTCGGACTCATCACCGTGGAGCCGGTGTCGGTCTCGAGGACGAGTTCGGGCGCAGTCGGCGGTACAGGCCGCTCTCCCATGCCCGAATTCTACCCATTCGAACTCATTCACGCCTGGGCTCGGGCACCAGCACGGCGTCATCGAGCGCCCCGCCCGCCGTCAGGCGTCCCCGTACGCCTCTCCCCCGAGCTCGAAGACCGCGCTGCCCGCGGTCGCGTCCGCCAGCCAGGACGTGAAGGCCTCCACGTCGGCGTCGGGAAGGCCGATCTCGATGGTCACCGCGTCGCCATACCGCACGTCACGCACCTCGCGCCCCGCCGACCGCAGATCGTTCTGGATCTTGCCCGCGCGCTGGTGGTCGACCGTGACGGTCGCGAGCCTGAAGCGCCTGCGGGTCAGCGTGCCGACCGCGTCCAGCGCCTCGCCGACCGCTCCTCCGTAGGCCCTGATCAGCCCCCCGGCACCCAGCTTGACCCCGCCGTAGTAGCGGGTCACGACGGCGACGACGTACCGCATGTCGCGGCGAAGCAGCATCTGGAGCATCGGCACACCGGCGGTGCCACCGGGTTCACCGTCGTCGCTCGCCTTCTGCACCCCGGCGTCGGCCCCGATGACGTACGCGAAGCAGTTGTGCGAGGCGGACGGGTGCTCCTTGCGGATGCGCGCGACGAAGTCCTGCGCCTCCCCCTCGGTGGCCGCGGGCGCGAGGGCGCACAGGAAGCGCGAGCGGTTGATCTCGGTCTCGTGCACGGCCTCGCGGGCCACTGTGCGGTACTCGTCGTGCATCTCGCCAGGGTAGGCCCCCGCGCAGGCCACGGCCCCGGTACGGTGATCCGTTGTGACGTCACCCTCGAATCGCGTACAGCAACTCACCGGCGAAACGGACGTGTTGGCTTCGCTGCTCGCCACCGCGCCCGTCACCGTCGTGGAGACCCGGCACGACCCGGCCGATCCCTTCCTCTTCCCGGAGGAGAAGGACGCCATCGCGCGGGCCGTGGACAAGCGGCGCCGCGAGTTCGCCACGGTCCGGCAGTGCGCCCGTACCGCCCTGGCCGAGCTCGGTGTGCCTGCCGTGCCGATCCTGCCGGGGCCCAAGGGCGCACCGCGCTGGCCCGATGGCATCGTCGGCAGCATGACGCACTGCGCGGGCTACCGCGC
The DNA here is from genome assembly GCF_059026065.1 of Streptomyces sp. A18. Taxonomy (NCBI): domain Bacteria; kingdom Bacillati; phylum Actinomycetota; class Actinomycetes; order Kitasatosporales; family Streptomycetaceae; genus Streptomyces; species Streptomyces sp. A18. The sequence continues at coordinate 183,625 of NZ_JBWLKL010000010.1, forward strand.
CGCCGTCGTGGCCCGCGCCTCGGCGCTCTCCTCCATCGGCATCGACGCGGAGCCGGCCGCTCCGCTCGCCGATCCCGACGTCCTGCGGCTGGTCACGGACGAGGCGGAGCGCGCGGCCCTGGCCGAGCTCGGTCAGCGGCATCCGGAGGTCCCCTGGGACCGGCTGCTCTTCAGCGCCAAGGAGTCCGTCTACAAGACGTGGTTCCCGCTGACCGGGCTCTGGCTCGGCTTCGAGGAGGCGCGGGTCGATCTGGCGCCGGACGGCACGTTCACGGCGGAGCTCCTCGTCCCGGGGCCGACGGTGGCAGGCCGTGAGGTCACGGGGTTCCACGGCAACTGGTTGATACGTGAGGGCATAGCCGTCACCGCCATCGCCCTGCCCCTTACTCCGCACGCGCCCGGTACGTAGGGGCTCCGGCCAGCCACGTGCCGAGCACCCGCACGTGCCGGATGGCCATCGGGTCCACGGCGCGCGGGTCGGCGGAGAGCCGGACCAGGTCCGCGGGCGCCCCTGGTACGAGCGCGAGCCGGTCGTCCGCGCCCGCCTGGTGCGCGACGCCACTGGTGGCCGCGGCGAGCGCCTCCTCCACGGTGAGCCGCTGATGCGGGGTCAAGGCGTCGGCCGGGGTCCCGTCGAACGTCCGCCTGGTGACGGCGACTTGGATGCCCTCCAGGGGCTCGTGTGAGCTGACGGGCCAGTCGCTGCCGAAGGAGAGCCGCACCCCGTCGCGCGCCAACTCTCCCATCGGATATTGCCGTTCGGACCGTTCGGCGCCGATCCGCGGCATCGAGAGCTCGGTCTGGAGCGGGTCGGGCTGCGCCCACAGGGGCTCGAAGTTGGCGATGACGCCGAGCGCGGCGAAGCGCGGCAGGTCGGCCGGGTCGACGAGCTGGACGTGGGTGATCACGGGCCGCCGGTCCCAGGCCGGATTGGCACGGACCGCCGACTCCACCGCGTCGAGCGCCGCCCGTACGCCCGCGTCGCCGATGGCATGGATGTGCGTCTGGAAGCCGTCGGCGTCGAACGCGCACACCGCTTCGGCCAGCGCGCGCGGCTCCCACACGGGCATGCCGCAGCTGTGCGGCGCGTCCAGATAGGGGTCGAGCAGGGCGGCCGTACCGCCCTCGATGACTCCGTCGCTGAAGTACTTCACCGTGCGTGCGGACAGCAGCGGGCCGCCCTCGGCGGCCACGCGCCCACGTGCCGCGGCGAACTGCCCCCGCTGCTCGCGCCAGCGGTCGGGGTCGGCGCGCTGGGCCAGGTCGACGCGGACGTTCAGCGCGTCGTGGCGGGCCGCGGCGAGATAGGCCTCCACCATCTCCGGTTCGACCCAGGCGTCCTGGACCCAGGTGATGCCCGCTCGCGCGTACGCCTGCCCCGCTCGCCGTACGGCTTCGACCAGTTCGGCCTCCCCGCGCGCGGGCACCTGGTCGAGCACGAGGTCGCAGGCGTGCCACTCGCGCAGGGTGCCCAGGGGTGATCCGTCGGGGCGCCGGACGATCCAGCCGAGGCGCGGGTCCGGTGTCGAGTCCCGCACGCCGGCCCTGCGCAGCGCTTCCGTGTTGCACCACACCGTGTGGTAGTCGTACGCCCGTAGCACGACGGGCCGTTCCGTCACCGCCGCGTCCAGCCAGCGTGCGTCGAACTCGCCGCCCGGCGCGAGCGCGGGGTCGTAGGACGCGCCGACGATCCACTCCGCGTCCGGGTGCGCCTGAGCCCACCGGCCGACCTCGGCGGCGATCTCGTCGACCGAGGTGAGGTCCTTGACCTGCGGGCCGAAGCTCTCCAGGCCCCCGAAGAGAGGGTGGGCGTGTCCGTCGCCGAAGGCGGGAAGGAGCAGCCCGTCGCCCAACTCGACCACGTCGTCCGCCTCTTCGGCCAGGGCGCGGGCCGCGTCCCCGAGCGCGAGGACGCGTCCGTCGCGTACGGCGAGTGCCGTGGTGTCCCCGTGGACGTCGCTCCCGGTGCTGACCGTCCCCAGGAAGACCCGCGTCGCCGTTTCGTCGGCCATGTTCTTCTGCCCCTCCATCACACGCGCTCCGCGTCCACTGTCGTCAGCCGTTCGTACGCCCGCGGTTCGCGCCGCCGGATCCGCAGGGCCAGTGCCGCGCCCGCCACGAACAGCACGGGCAGCGGCGCGATCAGCGCCGCGTTGACACCGCTCGAAGCCCCCGTCAGGAGATCGAGGTTGGCACACACCAGGGCGATGAGGACCGCGAGACCCACGCAGGCGATCAGCGGTGCCGCGACCACCCGCCAGGCGGGCATGCCCCTGCGCTCGCGCCGGAAGAAGCCGTACACCGCGAGGGCGGCGAGCGCCTGCATCAGCATCACGCCGAGGATGCCGGAGCCGTTGCTCCACAGGAAGGTGACGGTGTACGGGTCCGCGCCGCTGACGACGGTCACGACGACCACGGCAAGCGCGATGGCCGACTGCGTCACGACCGCGGCGGCGGGCGCCCGCGTCTTCGGGGACACCGTGCCGAGGCGGCGCGGCAACAGCCCTTCGCGGCCCAGAGCGTAGAAGTAGCGGGCGGCGCCGTTGTGAAAGGCGAGAGTCGCGGCGAAGGCGCTGGTGATGATCAGTACGTGCATGGAATCGGCGGCCCAGGCCCCGGCGAAGCGCTCGGTGGCCGTGAAGACCATGTCGGGCCCGCCCTTCCCCTCGGCGACTGCCTGGGCGCGGTCGGATCCGTACGCGTTGATGATCATCCACACCGTGAAGGTGTAGAAGAGCGCGAGGAACGCCACCGCGATGTACGTGGCGCGCGGCACCGAGCGCTCCGGCTCCCGTGCCTCCTCCGCGTAGATGGCCGTCGCCTCGAACCCGACGAAGGCGCCGACGGCGAGCACGAACATGCCGCCCACCCCCGCCCCGCCCAGGTGTTCCGGCGAGAGCGTGCCCGGGTCGAGGCCCTGCGGACCGCCGCCGTGCGCGAAGAGACCGGCCTCGAAGACCAGGAGCACGAGGACTTCGAGGACCAGGGCGACGCCGAGGACCTTGGCGCTGAGCGTGACCTTCAGATAGCCGAGCACACCGATGGCGACGAGCCCGGCGACGGCCCAGATCCACCAGGCCACGCGGACCCCGGTCAGGTCGTGGAACCCGGACTCGGTGAACCACCCGAAGGCGGCGAGCAGTCCGACCTCGATGGCGTTGTACGAGAAGAGCGCGACGTACGCGGACCCCGCTCCCGCCGGGCGTCCGAGCCCGCGGCCGATGTAGGCGTAGAAGGCGCCGGCGTTGCGGACGAAGCGGCTCATCGCGGTGAATCCGGCCGCGAAGACGATGAGCAGCAGCCCCGATATCAGATAGCCGAGCGGCGCCGCCCGCCCCGCCATGCCGATCGCCAGCGGTGCCACCCCGGCCATCACGGTCAGCGGCGCGGCGGCGGCCACGACGAAGAAGACGAGATCGCCGGTACCGACGGCGCCGCCGCTCAGGCCCTTGGCGTCAGGGGAGTTGGGTGCGGTCACGCGGGCACTCCAGGGGGTCGGGCGGCAGGTCCGAAAACTAAAGGCTTTAGTCCGAGCTGGGCAGGACCGTACTCTGCACACGGGCGGCTGTGAAGACCGCACCCGAGGAGAGGAGTTGCCGGGCCATGAGCAGAGGGAGACCGCGGACACCGGTGCTCAGCGCGGACCTGATAGCGCGGGAGGCGCTCGCGCTGATCGACGCCGAGGGTGGTGACGCGTTCAGCCTGCCCCGCCTCGCCGCACGGCTCGGGGTGAAGACCGCCTCGCTCTACAACCATCTGGACGGTCGCGCCGAGGTCATCGAGGGCGTACGGCGCAGGATCGTCGAGGAGATGGACGTCTCCGCCTTCGACACTTTGCCGTGGCCCGACGCCCTTGCCGCGTGGGCCCGTTCGTACCGCGACGCCTTCGCCCGGCACCCGCACGCCATCGCCCTGCTGGCCACCACGACCATCAGCTCACCGGCCACGCTCAGCATGTACGAGTCGGTCGTGACGGCGCTGGCCCGTGGCGGATGGCCCCATGAGCGGCTGGTCGCGGCGCTGACCAGCGTCGAGTCCTTCCTGCTCGGCTCGGCGCTCGACCTGGTGGCTCCGCCGTTGATGATCGATCCGGCCGGGCACGCGCCACGGGTGCCCGTCCTGGCGGCCGCTCTGGACGGTGCCGTCGGCGGCGACAAGGCGGGGCGGGCCGACGCGGCGTTCGCGTCGGGGCTCGACGCGCTGATCCGTGGGCTCGTGGCTCAACTCGCCGAGTTTCGCCGGGAGTAGGTCGCCGGGGTTCCCGCTGCGGGCGGAGGCTCAGAGGCCGCGCGCCGGGTCGGCGAGTGCCTCCCAGAACATCGCCTCGTAGCACTGCAGCAGCTTCCCATAGCGCAGGGCGGACCCGGTCGGGTCGAGGCCCCGGTCCAGGCCCGCGCGCACCGCGGCGAGCGCCTGCCGCTCCAGGTCCGGCGCGGGCTCGGCGAAGAACGCGAAGAACCCGCAGGCCTCCTCGCTGAAGCCGTAGTGGGTCACGAGCGCGCGGGCGAGCGTCGCGCAATAGGCGCCCCAGGCCGCGAAGTTGGCGGTCAGGGCGAGCACCACGTCGGCCGGAGAACCGTTCAGGGCGAGCCAGGCCACGTACGCCGGATAGGCCTGACAGCCCGCCCGCGGCTCGTACGCGTCGGCCTCCGCCTTCTCCACTCCGCACGCCGCGACCAGCGCGCCGAGCCGCTCGAAGGCGAGCGTCTCCCCTTCGGCGAGCGTGCGGAAGAAGTCCGCGCACTCGGCTTCCCCCGCGGCGGCAGAGCGTTCGGCCAGGTGCAGGAAGGAGCGGCGGTCCGCGGGGATCACGGAGCGCTGCTCCAGGGCGAGAGCGGTGATCGCGGAACGGTTCGCGGTGCCGTCCGCGAACCGCGGGACGAGCGGATTGGCCGCCGGATCGGGCGCGAGCCGCGCCGCCACGGCGTCGAGTACTTCCTGTGGTGCGGTCCGTGTCATGGTCCGTCCCTCCCGCGTTCCCGCGTTCCTACGTTGCCGCCATCGGCGACTCCAGTATGGCGACGCGCGCCCTCGTGGCGCGTCGTGACGGCTCCCTTGACGCCCAGTTGAGGTGCGACACATCGTTACGGGACGCGGCATCGGGATGCGGTATCGGGACGCGACACCCCGGTTACTTCTACAGTGCTGTAGATTTTTCAGTCCGGCCCTGACCACGGCCGGTACGCACTTCACCTCAGGACTTCAGGAGGACATCGTGGGAGTTTCCCTGGCCAAGGGCGGCAACGTCTCGCTCAGCAAGGAGGCGCCCGGCCTCACCGCCGTCCTGGTCGGCCTGGGCTGGGACGTCCGCACGACCACCGGCACGGACTACGACCTGGACGCCAGCGCACTGCTCTGCGACGACTCGGGGAAGGTCGTCTCCGACCAGCACTTCATCTTCTACAACCAGCTCAAGAGCCCCGACGGCTCGGTCGAGCACACCGGCGACAACCTCACCGGTGAGGGCGAGGGCGACGACGAAGCCGTGAAGGTGAACCTCGCCGAGGTCCCTGCCACCATCACGAAGATCGTCTTCCCGGTCTCCATCCACGACGCCGAGAGCCGCGGCCAGAGCTTCGGCCAGGTCCGGGGCGCCTTCATCCGCGTGGTCAACCAGGCGGACAACGCGGAGATCGCCCGCTACGACCTGACCGAGGACGCGTCGACCGAGACCGCCATGGTCTTCGGCGAGCTCTACCGCCACGGCACGGAGTGGAAATTCCGCGCGGTCGGCCAGGGTTATGCCAGTGGGCTGCGCGGCATCGCGTCGGACTTCGGCGTGAATGTCTGACGCGACAACGGTCGTGGCGCATCCATGGCCAACCACCATCGGCGGCAGAGGGAGCGGGACGTGTACGGCGATCCGGCAACAGTGCGGAAGATCCTGACGGAGCTCGGTGACACTTGGGCGGTCGTGGGTCTGTCCACGAACGAGGAGCGAGCGGCGTACGGAGTCGCTGCGGTCCTGCAGCGCTACGGAAAACGCGTCGTGCCCATCCACCCGAAGGCCGAGACGGTGCACGGCGAGAAGGGCTACCCGTCCCTCTCCGCCGTGCCCTTCAAGATCGACGTGGTGGACGTCTTCCTCAACAGCTCCCTCGCCGGCCAGGCCGCCGAGGAAGCCGTCGCGATCGGCGCGCAGGCCGTCTGGTTCCAGCTGGGCGTCATCGACGAGGCCGCGTATGAGCGGACGCGGGAGGCGGGCCTCGACATGGTGATGGACCGCTGCCCGGCGATCGAACTCAATTCCCTACGTTAGCGCGACGACTGGAGAAGCGGCAGCGCCTCTCCTGGGGAATGGCCGACCACTCCGCGACAGTCACGTCTGTCGCGGAGTGGTCGGCCATTCACTCTCTCGTCACCGCAACAAGGCTCGGGCGCTGATAGGACATGTGCGTCCCCCTCCGACCCACGTATTCCACCTGCTCCAACGCCAGGAGGAGCAGGTGGGACTTGGCATCGGCAAGTCCCACCTGCAGCGCCATCGTGCTCTCGGCCATTTCCCAAGACGAAGACACGAATTGGAAGAGGCCAAAAGCTGGAGCGGCTGCAAGCCGGAAGCGAACACTGACCACCGGCATCGGCGCACGCCCGCTCCGAGCCGACGCCCTCCGTTCACGCCAGGTGGGCAGACATGTACAGAATCCGGTCGGACGGCGCCTCCGCGCAGCCAACCCCGAGCGGTCACAGGGATGTTCCCCTCTGGCGGCTCTCTGACAACCCGGTTTGACGGAAACGCCCGCGGTGGTGGTGATCACAATGGGAACCGGGGAGTCCCGGTTTCCACAACGAACCCTTCCGAACAAGGGCTCTTGTGACCTCCAAGCACAGCTGCGATCCCATCAGCCATGCCCACACTCAAAGTTCCGACCAGCCAACCAACCGAGGTCGCAAGCCGACCGCCGCCCCTTCCATAGGTGAATGTGCCAGCACAATCATCGTCAGGCGCCTCCCCCACTCCAGTGCATACAGGCGAGGAACCGGTCGGCCCACCATTGGGGAGGTGAGTGACGGCAGTGCGGAGGTTCATGCCGCCGCGGCGTTTCGGGGTGGTGCCCGCACCGCCGGTCGCGTCGCAGCGGGTCGGGGTGGGCAGCAGGTGCTCGACCTCGTCGGCAAAGGTGGGGCCGTGCCCGCCCGCCTTGCGTTTGGCCGGGTGCTGGGAGCCGCCGCTCGTGGCGAGATTCGCCGTCGTGCGTCCAGGCACGGGTGGAGAGGATTCCGCGGACATCCTCGATGATCACCCTCTGTGGCTTGAGTTGATCAATGGCGGTCACGATGTGGTGCCACAGCCCGGAGCGGGTGCCGGGCGTCAGTCCCGTGCGCGGACCCGCGAACGACAGATCCTGGCAGGGGAACCCCGCGGTGAGAATGTCCACCGGAGGCACCTGGCTCCAGTCGATGGTGCGCATGTCTCCGTAGTTGACGGATCCGGGCCAGTGGTGGGCGAGGACGCGGCTGGCGGCCGCGTCCGTCTCTGCGTGCACAGCGTGGGCGGCGATGGCCGGGAGCATCTTGGCCGGGTGGGCGGCTGACCCGAGGACATAGCGGTCGCCGCGCTGGGCGGGGGCGGAGGTGGGGGCGGTGTTCCACACCGAGTCGCGGAGGGGCATGTCGTACGTACTCCTCTACTCGTCGACGATCGCTACGAACAGCAGCAGGTCGGAATCCTCATGGTGCCGCTGGCACTTGGCAGTGCCCTGACCATCCCGCCCCTCACCGCGGCGATGATGGAGGCGGTGCCCGCCGACCGTGCGGGCCTGGCCGCGGGGGTCCTCAACTCGGCCCGTCAGGTGCCCGGGGGCCTGGGGATCGCGGCCTTCGGGGGCCTGGTGGCCGGGGACTTCGTCTCCGGGATGCGCATTCAGCCTGCTCATCTCGGCAGGGCTGCTGGCGGCCACGGGGGTGGCGACGCTGGGGCTGCGACGGGGGCGTTGGCCTCGGCCGGGCACCTCGTCCCCTCCCTCGAACGCCGGAGGCGCTGACGGTTCAGCAACTCCGGCGTTCGTCGTGGGATGCCCGATGCGGACGAGCTCCTTGCGCTTTACGTCACCAATCAGGCGAAGTCGTTATGCACCTGAAATAGGGCCATCTCATGTTGCATATGCCCTTTGTTGTGTGTCTATGGTGATCCCCGTGCCCAGCTGCTGGTGACCGATCCGCGGCGGCACGCACCGACCAACACCCGGGGGGACCGTCGTCGGCCTGGCCTCCTCCTGGCTTTCAACTTCCGATGTCCACCTGTGTCTTGCGCCGTGCTCAGGCGCGCCCGGAGGAACGCTTCATGAAACGGACCCTGTCCGCACTCGGGCTTGCCGCTGCCGTCCTCTTGTCAGGATGCAGCGCCGAAGGCGACCCGCCATGGACGAAGGATCCGCCGGACAGCGGCCCTCCGACAGCCACCGCTCCCGTGTCCAAGTCCGCGGCGGAGCTGGCCGCCAAGTACCGCGGAGCGGGAGGGGACCGGGGGGTGTACGGGATCGGGATCAGCCATGCGAAGGCCAAGGAAGACGTTCTTGAACTGACCGTGCGGACCCACAAGAAGAACGGCTACGAGCCGTTCGACGACTTCGCCACCGACCTGGCGGCCTTCCTGGCCGGAGAAGGCGTCCGTCTCGACAAGGGCTATGTACTCGACGTGTACGGCCCTGACGGCATCCGGCTGCACAACTACAGCACCACGATGGAGAACAACCCGTGATACGCAAGCCGTTCACCTCATGCCTTCTTGCCGCCTCCGCGGCCACCGCCCTGGTGTTCACCAGCGGTACGGCGGCGCACGCCGACGAGCCCGCCGCGGAGCCTTCGGCCACGGCGACTCCGGCGCGGGAAGCGCCGGTGAATCCAGTGATCGCCGAGTACGACGGGCGTCGGATCAACCTCGCCGAGTCCTGGGAGGGGGCGGACAGCTGCACCGAACTCCCCAGTGGTGAAGTGCACTGCTACGACTCGGACGAAGAGGCACTCACCGACCCCGAACTGCCCACCACCACCCGCACGGAGACCCTGAAGGCCGCCTCCGCCCCGGTGGCCCGCGCGGCCGCCGCGCCGCCCAGCAAGTGCTTCGCCGACTACTGGTGCCTGTACGCGGACGCCAACTACAAGGGCAAGTTGCTCCGGTTGTCCAGCAGTGGCAAGAAGGACCTCAAGGAGTGGGGCTTCAGGGACAAGCTCAGCTCCGTCTACTACTGGGTCGGCGGCTGGTCGACGAACTACGGGGACGCAAAGATCATCGACCTGCGGTCCGGGCTCCTCCACGACCGCGAGCGGAGGCTCGGCGCCCCGGCCAAGTACTCCAACTTCAGGAATCTCGCCTACCCCGGCGGCGGCAACTGGAACGACAAGGTGGACGTGTTCCAGGTCCGCCGGGCCTAGCCGTGCAGACAGTGCCCGCGGACATCCCGCCGGGCGGCAAGCGGTGACCGCATACGCGCGATTCGCGGGAAAACGCCTGGCTGTCGTCGGATCAATGCCGCACGAGGCCTTCTACGAAAGCATCCACGCGGCCCGCGAATTCGGCTGTGAGATCTGGCTGCTCGTCCAGGACGAGGACTGGTACACCGGCGGACGCCCCTTCTCCGAGCACCCGCTCGCACAGGTCGACAAGGTCCTCCGGGTCGACATCCACGACTGGGCGGCGATCATCGATGCACTCACCGACGCGCACGGCAGACCGCTGGTGGACGGTGTGACGTCGTTCTCCGACGACCACACCGAAGCGACCGCCCTGGCAGCCGCCCACCTCGCTCTGCCCTCCCAGGGGCCCGAGGCGGTGCGGACGGCGAACCACAAGCACCTGCTGCGCCGCGCCCTGGACGGGGATCCGGCGAACGTCGCATGGCGCCTGGTGACGTGCGGGGAGGAGCTGGACGAGGCCGTCCTGCACGTGGGCCTGCCACTGATCGCCAAGCCGCCGTCGGGAGCCCTCTCGTACGGGGTCCGCAAGTGCACCACCGCTGCCGAAGCGGTCGCGGCCTGGCGGGAGTTGTCGAACCTGCGCCGGTCACCGCGAGACCGGCCCCGCCCCGGCCATGTCCTGTTCGAGGAGTACGCCCGGGGCGTCGCGGTCGGCGTCGAGTCGATCACCGTGGCCGGTGAGACACATTTCTTCGGCGCCACGTCGAAGCAACTGCGCCAGGACACGCTGCTGGAGGAAGCGCGCTCCTTCCCCATGGCCCTCGGGTCCACCACGTGGACCGAGGTCACGGACTGCGTCGACCGTGCCCTGCGCACCATCGGCTACCGCCAAGGCCCCGCCCACACCGAGGTGCTGATCACCGAGGACGGCCCTCGGATCGTGGAGATCAACCCGCGGCTCGGGGCGCACATGATCTTCACCATGGTCGCCGACGCCTGCGGCACCGACCCGTACCTCGATGCCAAGCTCCTCGCGCTCGGCCTCACCCCGTCGCCGGGCATGCCCGGCGACGGGCCTCGCCGGGCATGTGCCGCAGTGGCGCTCTTCCCCGACGAGCCCGGCCGGTTCATCGGCGTCGGCGGCCTGCGCGAAGCCACCGCACACGGCGTAGAGATCACCATGCACGCCGAGCTCGGCGACCACGTCGCGGGCCGCCTCGACAATTCCGCCTCGGTCGGCTTCGCCTACGCCCACGCCGAAACCGCCGACCAGGCACTGGCCAAGGCCCGCCGGGCAGCATCCCTGATCGGCATCACCACCATCGGGGCCCCGGCTTCCGACGAATGAAAGGCGTTCACCATGGACGAGCAGATTCTCAGGGCCCAGAAATGGGTCAACAAGACATACGGCGGTGTCCCCGGATACCAGCGCTGCCCGGAGAACGGGCGTACGGGCTGGGGCACCGTGTACTCCCTGATGATGGGGCTGCAGAAAGAACTTGGCATCTCGCCGGTCGTGGCGAACTTCGGCCCCGGAACCGAGTCCAAGGTCGCCGCACTCGGCGAGATCGGATTCAACTGGGACAAGAACCGCAACATCGTCGCCATCCTTCAATACGGCCTGTGGTGCAAGGGCTACTGGGCCGTCGAGCCCGGCAGCGAAGGCTGGTTCACCGGTGTCACCCGCGACGCGGTCAAGAAGCTGCGCGGGAACATAGGCCTTCCCGAAGGCGGGGGGACCATCAACGCGAAGCTGGTCAAGGCCATCCTCAACATGGATGCCTATGTGGTCGTGGCCGGCGGGACCGATGAGATCCGCGACATCCAGCGTTGGCTCAACGGACGCTATGGGCAGAAGAGCGCCTTCAACATCGGCCCGGCGGACGGCATCTACTCCCGGGACGTCCAGCGGTCCCTCCTGATCGCGATCCAGTACGAGCTCGGCATATCAGCGCCGAACGGGAACTTCGGCCCCGGTACGCAGACCGGCCTGAAGTCCCGCACGGTCAAGCAGGGGGACTCCGGCATCTTCGTCGAGTTGTTCTCCGCTGCCTGCGTCTTCAACTCGCCTACCTACAACAGCGGTTCGGAGGAGGTCCGCACCACCCACCGGGCCGGCTTCGACAGCAAGCTCGCCGAATGGGTCCGCGTCTTCCAGGGGTTCTCCAGGCTGAGCGTCAACGGCCGGGGTGATTACGCGACATGGGCCCAACTACTGGTCTCCATGGGCGATCCCGACCGCGGGGCCACCGGCTCGGACACCCGATACGAGATCACCCCGTCCCGCGCGAAGTGGCTGAAGTCCAATGGCTACGAGATCGTCGGTCGCTACATCTACGACCCGCCCGGATCCACCCTGGACAAGGAAATCAAACCCGGTGAACTGGACACGATCTTCAGCCACGGCCTGAAGGTCTTCCCGATCTACCAGGACAACGCCCGCAAACTCGCCGACTTCACCTACGGCAACGGCCATCAGCACGGCCTGAACGCCCACAAGCTGGCCTCCGGCTACGGCTTCAATCCGGGTACGACCATCTACTTCGCTGTGGATTACGACGCCACCCAGGAAGCCATCGACGGGCCGTCGCAGGGCATCATCACCTACTTCCACGGCGTCCAGGCCGCCCTCGCCAGCCAGGGCAAAAAATACAACCACGGCGTCTACGGGTCCCGGAACGTGTGCCGGAACGTCACCGACAAGACGTTCTCCCGGTATTCCTTCGTCTCTGGCATGTCGTGGGGATTCTCCGGAAATCTCGGCTTCCCACTGCCCCGGAACTGGTCCTTCAACCAGATCAAGGAGTTCAAGGTCCGCGACGGGTCCGACTCCTTCGACCTGGACCGGGATGTCGTCTCCGGCGCCGACCGGGGTGTCTCCTCCGTCAAGGACAGCGGAGGCCCGGCCGATGCCTTCATCCAGTACGTCGAGAAGCTGTACGGCGTCGCCAAGTCCTACGGCAAGGGCAACCCCAGCCAGCTCGTCATGGAATACATCCGGCATCACGAGTACGGCGACAAGGACTGGAAGAACAAGCTCGGCTGGTGGTTCCTCATCGGCTCCTACGACGAGAACTTCGTCGCGTATGCCAACTCAAAGGGCATGTCCGTCAAGGAACGGTTCAAGGACCCCTTCACCGGATACGACCTGGGCGCCGAACATATGATGGCCACGGCCAACGCCCACTTCCTCAAGGCGCAGCCGTCCAACAAGAAGGGCGCCAACGGCGGTGACGTCGGCGGCTGGGCGGGCGACCTGATGACCTTCTACGCGGACTGGCGGAATTCCGAAGAGAAGTACGCGTCCGGCAGGGCGTTCTGTGAGGCCAAGCTGGCCAAGCCCGGAGTGGCCTCCTCGTTCGGATTCAACGACCTCGTCGAGGACGCCGACGGATACCTCATCGCCCAGGCCGTCCGGGGCGGCAAAGACATCGTCCAGGCGGTCAAGGATCGGTATGGCGCGGGCGGTGGCGGCCTGACCCGGTTCAACGACTTCTTCCAGAAGCGTTGGGGCAATGCCGAAAACTGCAGGCAGGCCGCGCACAACGCCCTCACCGCCAGCGATGCCACGCTCGGCATCGGCCGCAAGCAGTTCATCTCGCTCGAGGGCGCGGTGCTTCCCGCCATCCTGCAGAACGCACCAGGAGGTCACGAGAAGTTGGAGTCCTTCGAGCAGGGCTTCGTCGACACGCTCCTGGCCCGCATGGGCATGGAGAAGAGCAGAGCCCCCGCCTATCGGAGCAGCCATGAGAAGTTCCTCCGGTCGGCACGTATCAAGGACTGACGTATGCGAGTGTGCAGCACCCCGCAGCATCCGGAGAAGCTGCTCTACTTTGGTGGAATGGTCCTGATGGGCCTCTTCAGCCTCCTGGCGTTCGGCTGGCTGTTCGCCGTCCTCACAGCCCTCCTCCTGGCCGCTGGGCTCCTAGTCGTCACCGCCGTCCTGCGGGGCGTCCGCGCCCTGCGCTCGGGGGGTGGACGCGGAGCGTGGCCGATGCTCGCCCTGGCGACCGCGCCGGTGTCCCTCTTGGGCCTGCTCGTCTCCTACTGTGTCGGCGCCTTCTCCGGCGCCTTGCGCGTGGACAAGTCCTGCCGGGTCCGGCAGGAGCCGTACGACGCCGCCTACCGAGCACAGCACGCGGAGGAATCAGACCGCTGGTTCCCGCTGCACAACAAGTGCAACGCCCACTTCGATCTCGTACCCGGCTGGGTGAACCCCGCCGTCGTGATCTTCACCGTGCTTCTGGTGGCCAGTGTCAGCGCGGTCGCCGTCGCCACGGTGGCACATCTCAGAATGATCAGAACGAGGAGAAACACATGACTCGCTGCTTCTCGCGGCGTCGCTTCATGACAGTCTCGGCCGCCGTCTCCGGCGTCGTCACGCTCGGCGTCGCCGGAACACCCCAGTCGGCAGCGGCGGCCGACAAGGCGGACGACTGGTCCGGCAAGCACTCCGAGAACGGTTGGCCGGTCCTGGACACCGCGCCGTCGTTCGACATCGAGGGCAGTGACCAGAAGGTCCCGCTCGCCGGCGGCGACGCGGCGGCCGTCCTGACCTATGTCGCACGCCGGTTCCACTACGAGATCGACTCTCTCCGTGACGGCGACGTCCACGGCTGGACCAATGACCACGCCGTGACGCAGGCCTACGAGTCGAACTACCTCTCCGGCAGCGCGATCGCGGTGCGCCCGCTGTACTACCCGACCGGCTCCAAGGGCAACCTCTACCCGAACGAACTGGTCGTCGTCAGAGACATCCTCGCCGAGCTGGACGGCGTAGTGGCCTGGGGCGGCGACTTCAGGACGCCCAAGGAGTCCCATTTCGAGATCGCGGTGGCGCCCGGCCATCCGAAGCTGAAGGGCGTGGCCCGCAAGATCCGTGGGTGGAGCTCCGGTCCGAGCAGCGAGGGCGCGGGAGCGACCGACGCCTTCACCCCTGAGCGAAGCAGCGCGGCCCGTTCCTTCCGAACAGGCTGAAACCTCCAGCCCCAGGGTAGTCGTGCACTGCTGGAGTACTTGGGTCCATGTCGTCGCATGGGAGCAAGCCCCCTCACGCCCGCACACCGTCCCATTTACCAGGCGAATTCAACTTGCACACAGCCCAGTCGAGGCCACTGGCCTGCCCACCAGCCCTGGGGATGCATGAGGGTCCCCTGACGGAGTCAGGGGACCCTCATGCTCGGTCGAGTTCAGCGATCTCCAAACAGCTTCTGCTGGCGCCTTCTTTCCAGGAAGCAGAAGCCACAAAAGACCGCTCCTAGGAGGACCCCCCCTAGGAGAGAGGCCAGAATGCTGTAGGCGACTCCATTCCCCGCGCCCAGGGACGTAGGAAGCAAGACCGCAGACATGGCTGCTCCTGCGTATGTCCCGATGAGCACGGGGTGCCTCGCGGAGTACCTCTGGCTTCTGGTGGGCGGGCGGCTAAAGCGTTTTTCGAAGCGCCAGTAGGCGTCACCAATGCGAGCCATCAGACCTCTTGGGTTCGGAGATCCCATCGGATTGTTATCCCCTCAGTTGGGGAGGCTCCGGTCAGCCCTCCACCGGTTGACCGCAGGGCCGAGCTTCCCCGCGAAGCTACCAGCAACCCCCCACACCATGGGCTGCCAGGTCGCCGACCAATACCCGCCGAGGGTCTGGTTCTCCCCAGAGACTCGATGGGACACCGCGCCGGCCACACCCGCTCCAACGATGACGCAACCGGCTGTTGCGGTCAGGCCGGTGGCGAAGCTGCACCCGGCGGCGACCCCAATTCCGAGGATGGCGCCGCTGTGCTTCTTCCAGACCTTCTTCACCTTTCCCCACCCGGGTATGCCCCAGAGGCCGTTGGGGTCGATGATGTTGGTGGGGTCGCCGGAGGTGTACAGGTAGGGGTTGGCTTCCAGGCCCGAGGGGTCGGGCTGGGTGAAGCGACCGGTGCGCGGGTCCATGTACCGGGCCTCGTTGTGGTAGAGCCCAGTCGGGTCTTGGTAGCCGCCTACGAAGCGGTACGGCTGAGGAACCTTCTCGCTGATGTTGCGGGTGACGCCACGCGGGCTGTAGTCGTACGTGTTGACCTTCGTGCCCTGGCCGTCGACGACGACCCTGGTCGATCCGAGGGCGTCGGTGAGGTAGTAGTACGTGCTCTGCGTCCTCAACGGACCTTCCGTGCAGAAGGAATTGAGGTTGCCGTTCGGCTCACGGGTGAAGTTCATGTCTACCCCGGCCGTGGTCTTGGAGGACAGGCCGACCGGGCCGTGGTGGAAGGTGGTGTCGCCGAACTGCATGCGCTCGGACTGGTCGGTAGAGGCATAGCGCCCCTTGAGCTCCTGGCTGCCCTGGGTTAGAGAGGTGAGCTGGGAGAAGTCGTTCCACTGGCCACCTGTGCGGGCGGCCTCCGGGGTCGGGGCGGCCGCCGTCTCGTTGCCGGCCTTGTCGTAGGACCAGCCATCGGTGACGCCATCCTTGCCGGTGATCTGGGAGGCGTCGTTGTAGCTGAAGGTGGTACCGCCGGGGCAGCCCGCCTTGCGGCCCTGGGAGGTGAGGTTGCCCGCTTTGTCGTAGCAGTACAGCCAACTGTCGTTGACCGTCGACCCCTTGGTCTCGTTGGTGAAGGTGAGACGGCCTGCCGAGTTGTAGGTGTAGGCGCGCTTGAGTCCGGCGATGGCATCGGTCTCGGTGCGGATCTGAGTGCCGTCCTTGGTGGTGCCGCCACTGGTGTACGAGTAGTCGTAGGCGAGGTCGACCAGCGTGCCCGACGGTGAGGTCGCCTTGATGCGCTCCGCACGGTTGGCTTTGTCCGGAGTGATGGTCTCGACGGTGCCGCCGGGGAAGCTGGTCTTGGTGCGGAAGTCGTTCGCGTTGTACTCGTAGCCGGTCTTCTTGCCCTGCGCGTCGGTGAGGGATTCGAGGTTGTTGACCTTGTTGTAGGTGTACTTCACCGTGCCGGACGGGTCGGTGTACGTCTCGACGTTGCCCTCGGGATAGTAGGTGAGGACGGTCTGTGAGCCGTCCTGCAGGGTACGGATTGTCTCCCGGCTCAGCGGGTCGAAGTCGTACTTGGTGATCCCGGTGGCGTCCGAGCGCTGCTTGAGGTTGCCGTCGCCGTCGTAGTCGTAGGTGACGGTCATGTTGGTGCTGGAGACCTTCTTGATCCGGTCGCGGTTGTCGTAGACGTAGACGGTCTTGATGCCGCGTCCGTCGATGCTGGTCTCCGGACGGCCCAGGCTGTCGTAGGTGTAGATGGTTGTACCCACCGGGTTCGGCGGGGTGACCTTGGCCAGGTTGCCCTTGGCGTCGTAGGTGACCTTGGTGGTCTTGCCGTTGGCGTCCTTGACCTCGCATCGCTGGCCCTCGAAGCCGCCGCAGGTGGGGTCCTTGGGGTTGTAGCTGAAGGTGCGGATTCCGCCTTCGGCTCCGGCGACGGTCTCCTTGGTGGTGTTACCCGCGGTGTCGTAGTCGTACGTGACGGCCATGCCGTCGGCGGACGTGATCTTTCCGGGGACATCCGCGCCGGCGATGGTCTTGTAGCCGGTGAGCGTGGAAGTGGCGCCGGTGGGCAGCTTGGCAGAGGTGGGGTTGGACCGGGTGTCCCAGCCGTACGCGGTGACGTTGCCCGGGGTGCCGCCCACGCCCATCGCGTCTACAGCCGTCTCAAGGTTGAGGTTGGCGTCGTAGGTGCTCTCACGGTTACGGCCCAGCGCGTCGGTGACCTTGGTGATCTCGCCGTCGGCGGCATGCGCGTAGGTTGTGGTGTTCCCGGCCGGGTCAGTGACCTTGGTGGTGCCTGCCCTGCCCTCGCCGGTGGTGTACGTGTAGAGGTACGTCGGTCCGGTCTCGCCGGAGCCGTCGAAGTGGGTGGCCCTCTTCATCGAGGTGACACGGTTGTCGCTGTCGTAGGTGAAGACCGTCACCCGCCCCTCAGGGGTGGTGATCTTCGTCAGACGGCGGTCGGTATCGTAGCCGAACTGGGTGGTCTTGCCCTCGGTGTCGGTGACCTTCGCCAGGTCGCCAGCCGGGTTGAGGTCGTAGACGACGGTGCGGCCCGCGTTGTCCTTCACCTGCCACTGCGACGCGTTCGCCTTGACCAGGTCGACGAAGCGACCCGAGCGGGGCTCGGTGAGCTTGAAACCCTTGTGCTCACTGCCCTGGTCGTGCTGCTCGACCAGAATGTGCCCGCCGTTGCGGTCGGAGACCTTCACCAGCGTGCCGGAGGCGCTGTAGGTGTCCTTCGAGCCTGAGCCGCGCTCGGTCAGGGTGTACTCGCCGTTCGACGACTTCTTCAGGTCCAGGCGGTAGCCCTTCGGGGTGCTGTAGGTGCCGTCGGCCTTCTTGGTGAAGGTGACGGCCCCGCCCGTGGCGTCGTACAGCACCACCTGGCCGTCCTCGATCTGCAGATAGCGTTCGTAGTTCTGCCACCAGCGCTGCGACACCTTCCCCCACGGCGCGTCCAGGGAGTTGTAGGTGCGGGTCAGCTGCAGGGACTGGCCGACCCCGGCGACCTGGAAGTCGGTCCCGGCGAGCATCAGGTTGCCGGTCGAGTAATTGATGCGGGCAACCAGGGAGTCGGTGACCCGGACATCGGAGATCTGATGCCATGGCACGTCCCCCTGCCCCTTGGGCACCACCGCCGCGACTGCCTTCGCGGCGCGCTCCCGCTTCCCGGTCGCGGTACCGGCCCGGTCCTTCTGCGCCGCCCGCCACGCCGCCACGTCCGGCGACGACTCGCGCTCACGGACCGATCCCGGAGCCTTCGTCTCGCCGACCTTCACCGGGGGCATCTCTGCCTTGGCGCTCCGCTTGCCCCAGGTCGAGGACGGGCCGCCCGGCTCGACCTGGGCGAAGGCCGCCGGAATGGCCCCGGCCATGAGCGCTACGGCTACCGAAGCCGCCACAATGGTGTGTCTGGCACGAATCTGCTTACGTCTGTGCGGTGTTCCTGTGGTGCGTGAAGACGTGCTTCTCCTCAGGAAGGCACCCGGTGACCCCCACGGTCACTGGGTGCTCGCACGCTATGCAGCACCCCACAGGAATCGCACAGCCTTTCGCCTTGGTTGCGTGGCGTTTCGGCCCCGACCTTTACCGCGAAAGCGACAAGTGGCCTGCCGCCCGACACACGTAGATGTCTGGTTGCTCCCAGACCAGCAGTGGTTGCCCGCAGGGGACTTCGGCTCGAAAGGCACCCTGTTCGCGCCGTCATCTCAAGCCAGGGCGATGGGACAGGCGTTGGCCGCCGCCGAGGGGTTGATGGAGGCTCAGGTCGCGGTGGGGTTCTTGGATGGGTGTAGCTCTTGGCTCATACAAGCGCGCTTGTATGAGCCAAGAGCTACACCCATCCGCATTGTGGGGCACGCGTCGCGCGGGGATCCTGCGAGGCCGGGGAGTCCACCGCAGCTCGACCACACGACACGAGCGCAGCGCCTGGCTGGGCTCTGGCGCAGCCACATCGCGGCTGCCCAAACCAAGCGAGCCACGACCGCGCCACCGGCGAGCCATAGGCGACCCACCTCGCCCGTTGGCCAGTGAACACAGCCCCGTTCGGAAATTGCTCCAGCTTCTTTCCCTGAACGTTAAGTGGCGGCAGATCGAGGCAATCGATCCAGTTCGGGGCGGTTCCATGCCCTGCGCGGGTCGGTTGGATGGTGGCCGAAGGGAGGCTCGTTGCGCGGTGGTGGTGCGGTCTCGGACCTCAGGTGACGCGATGGTGGCCCAGGCGCCTGGATCCATGGCGGTGTTCTGTCCGTCGCTCGATCTTCGGGCGCCGACATGCACCACCGCCGCGCCGTTCCCTGCCTCCTTCCTGGCCAGTCGCCGCTCGCAGCACTGGAGACTGCGTTCCTCGCGTTGGCCGCAGAGCCGCAACCGCTGAGACTGCCCGCCGGGCTCATCTGCGACGCTCCCGCGGTCGAGGCCCTGCCCGTGGACCAAGTCCGTAGCCTTCTCGCTCACCCCAGCACCCGGCCCGAGCTGCGTACCCGGACCTGGCATGAGGTCGTACGCCGCGCTCGCACACTCGGAGAGCCATGGACGGTGGTGGCCATCGCCATGGCTGTCCCCGCTCTGCGACGTCAAATGGCCAAACTGCCCCGTTCAGTTGCGTTAGCCGACCAATGTCGACCTCTGCGGGTGCGGTGGCCTTCCGCTGTCAGCTCATGCGCCAAGGTCGTTGCAGCCCTCCCGTCGAGCAGGCCCTCCGCGATCCGACGAGCCAACGGGTACTCCTCAGGATGCGGACCAACCTTGCCGTCACCGAGTTTCGTCACGCCGAACGGCGAGGGCCCACCCGGCGTCCGCCCGATCGCTCGATGCGCATCGAGGCCGATCTGGACGCGGTCAGCGATGTCCTTGGCTTCGTCGCGCGCCCGCTCCGACAGGAAGGCGAAAACCATCCGGCCTCCCCTGGAGCTGTCCAGACTTTCCGAGACGGACGACAACCGCGCCCGCCGCTTGTCGAGTTCGTCCAGAAGTGACCCGGCCGCCCCCATCCCACGGCGGTCCAGCCTGTCCGTCTTCCACACCACCAAAGTCCTGGACGCCCCTTCCACGACAGCCGCCTTGGCTTTCTCAAACTCGTCACGGCGGACGTGCGACTTACTCGCGCTCAACTGCTCGAACCACACGTGCCTAATGCTGAGGTCCTCCGCCTTGACCCACCGGGCGATACCTTTGAGGTGCGCTCTGAGCGTCGCCAAGTCCTCACGCTTCTTCGAGCGGCGGATATAGACGTCCACAAGTGCGGAGGGATCTCCGGCGGCCGGCCGGCCCAGGCCATCAGGTCCAGTTCCTCGTCTGTCAGCCCCAACGCACATAGCACGGCAGCATCTTGACGTTGCATGAGCGTCTTCGCTCTCTCGTCGGTCTCTCCCTCCAGAGAGTTCGGGGAAGATCTACCCATATCCGCAGCAAACTCGATCAGCGCTGCAACATAGGTAGTTATCCGCGATCTCCCCGGCGATCGAACTGCCCATGTTGCGCTAGGCGTTCGGGGAAGGGGCGCCGCGGCGGACCGGTCAGCCGACCCGCCGCAGCGCCCTCTCCCGTCGCGCCGCCACGCTGGAGCCCGACTCCCCGCGCGCCATCCGGCGCAGCACGACCGGGGCCACGAGCAGGCCGAGGACGGCCCAGGCCCCCAGCACCCCTGCCGTCTCCCAGTGCCGCCAGGAGTCGGCGATCTCGATGCCGACCGCGCTGTCCGGCAGCAGGGCCGAGCGCATGCCGAGGCCGAGCCAGTAGATGGGGAACACCTGGGCGACCCCTTGCAGCCAGTCCGGCAGCGCGGTGACCGGGTAGAAGATGCCCGACACGGCGATCATGCCCAGGATCGGCAGCTGGATCAGGCCCTGGCTGCGCGCACTGGTGAACACCGAGCCCAGGATCGCGCCGATCGGCAGGGTGGCGAGCATGCCGAGGAGAAGGACCCAGGTCAGGGTCAGCCAGGAGCCGGGGCCGCCGATCGCGAGGCCACCGACCACGAAGATGCCGGGGACCAGCAGGATCGCCAGGTCGGCGAGCAGGCCGCCGGACACCGAGACGACCTTGCCGACGAGGTAGCCCGGCATCCCGTTCGGCGTCGCCTTGGCGCGCAGCAAGGTGCCGTCCTCGCGTTCGGCGGTGAGCGCCTGGCTCATGCTGACCATGCCCATCGCCGCGTTCATGCCCAGGATGCTCGGCAGGGCGAGCGTGCCGAGCAGGAGCCCGCTCGTGCCGAACGCCGTGTCCCGCATGAAGAACATGACGGTCAGCATGAGCACCGGCCAGAGCAGATGCGACAGCACGTCACCGCCGTTGGTGAACGACTGACGCAGTTCGATCAGGCCACGGCCCAGCCCCGCGCGCATCGCCACGCTCGTCGCGTTCACCGGGCCGCCGCCTTCCCGGTGCCGTACGCCCCGGTCTCGCCCTGGTGTCGCACCAGTGCCATGTACGTGTCCTCCAACGAGGCCCGGTGGACCTCCAGTTCGCCCACGTCGTCGCCGTACGCGCGGAACAATCCGCGCACGAAAGCCGTCGAGTCGTCCGTCGACTTCACGAAGTGCCGCCCGCCGCACGTCCAGCGCACCTCGTCCTGCCCCGCGATCCGCCGCGCCAGGTCGTCCGCCGGGCCGTCCGCGATGATCCGTCCGCCGGACAGGATCAGGATGCGGTCGGCGAGCTTGGCCGCCTCGTCCAGGTCGTGCGTGGTGAGCAGGATCGTGGTCGCGTGCTCGTCGGCGAGGCGGCGGACGAGTGCGTGGAACTCCTGCCGTGCCTCCGGGTCGAAGCCCGCGGTCGGCTCGTCGAGGAACAGCAGTTCCGGGCGGCCCACGATGCCGATCGCCACATCGAGCCTGCGTCGCTGTCCACCGGAGAGCGTCTTGACCTTCTTGCCCGCGTGCGCGGTCAGGCCGACCGTCGCCATGAGTTCGTCGGTGTCCCACGGCCGCCGGATCGTGTCGGTGGAGTAGGGGGCGTAGTACGTCCCGAGGTGCGCGAGCAGCTCACGCACCCGCCACTTGCCGTGGTCGCGCCAGGACTGCAGGACGACCCCGATGCGCGCCCGCCATGCCTCGGTGCCGAGCGCCGGATCCGTGCCGAGCACCTGGACGCGGCCCGCCGAGCGCATGCGGAAGCCTTCCATGATCTCGATGGTGGTGGTCTTGCCCGCCCCGTTCGGCCCGAGCAGGGTGAGCACTTCGCCGTGCCGCGCCCGGAAGGTCACGTCGCGCAGCACATCGGCCGTGCCGTAGCGCATGCGCAGCCCTTCGACATCGAGCACGACGCCCTCGCTCGTCGTCGTCACGTCAACTCCTCGCCGTATCCGCCCCGTTGTTCGTTGCGATACCGGCGAAGCTACGTTGCGTTCAACAGGGCATCAATGAATTACTGGTCGAGTACCCCTATTCAATAGGGGATTTTCGAGGATTCATTGCAATGAACTTGCCGATGAACGCAAGGAGGCCCCGCCCGTGCCAGGAGGCAGGCTCACCCACCAGGACCGCCAGGAGATCGGCGCGGGCCTGACCGAAGGGCTCGGATACGCCGAGATCGCCCGGCGTATCGGCAGACCGACGTCGACCATCAGCCGGGAGGTGACCCGTAACGGCGGCCCGGAGGCCTACCGCGTCGACCACGCCCACCTCGCCACCGGCCGCCGCGCCCGCCGCCGCAGGAAGGCCCCGCACCGCGAACCGGCCATGCCTGCCGACGCGTACGGCCGGGACCCCTCTCTCGTACGCGACTTCGCCGAGCAGCTCGCGGCGCTCATGGTCAGGACGGGCGTGCCCCGCATGGCCGCGCGGGTGCTCGCCGCGCTGATCACCGACGACTCCGGCAGCCTCACCGCATCGGACCTCGTCCAGCGGCTGCGGGTCAGTCCCGCGTCGGTGTCGCTCGCCGTCGGCTATCTGGAGGGGCTTGAGGTGATCAGGCGCGGGCGGGAGCCCGGACAGCGGCGCGAACGCTACGTCATCGACGACGACGTCTGGCTCCAGGCGTGGATGACGAGCGCGCAGAAGCACGCCATGTGGGCGCAGACCGCGCAGCGGGGAGTGGAAGTACTCGACGCGGCGACGCCCGCGGGAGCCCGGCTCGCCCACATGAGCGAGTTCTTCGCGACCCTCAGCGACGACATGAGCGGCGGCACCGAAGCCGTCGACGACGCCTTGACCGTCCTTGCCGCGCTGCGGCACGCGGGCGCGCCTCTCCCGGAGGGGGAACTGGCGACCGCCCTGGGCTGGCCCCCGGAGCGCGTGGCCGGCGCCCTGCGCCACGCGGGACAGGACCGGCTCACCGCGGCACAGCTCGAGGCCGTCAGCTCTCGAAGCGGTGGCCCACGCACTGACGGCCGCCCGGCGTGATCGCCGGGCGGCCGTTCGGCGCGTCAGGCCGCGGCGCCGACCAGCGCGGGGCGCTCGGCGTCCCGCAGCCGCTCCATCAGCGAGACGCGGGCCCGCGCCACGCGCGAGCGGACCGTCCCCACCGGACAACCGGTGAGCAGCGCGGCTTCCGCGTAGGGCAGCCCCAGGAGCTGGGTGAGGACGAAGGCCTCACGTCGCTCGTCGGGCAGCGCCGCAAGCAGATCGGCGAGGACCACGCCGTCGTCGAAGCCCGGCAGGCCTCGCGGCTGGGCCCGCTCCGCGGCGGACTGCCAGTCGTCCGTGTCGCAGAGGCGGGGCCGTGCGGCGGCGTGCCGCAGGCTGTCGATCACCGCGCGCCGGGCGATGGACAGCAGCCAGGTACGGGCGGACGAGCGCCCCTCGAAACGGTGCAGGCTGCCGAGGGCCCGCAGGAACGTGTCCTGCGTCAGGTCGTCGGCGGCCTGCGGGTCGCCGCCCAGGTACGTCACGTACCGGCGGACGTCGCGATGCAGGGCGCGTACGAAGTGCTCGACCGCTTCGGGGTCACCGGCGCGGGCGGCGAGCGCCCAGGCCGTTATCGACTCGTCGGGTGAGCTGGGCAGGGCAGGAGTGATCACCTGGTGTCCTTCTCGGGATTCCGGGACCCGGACACGCCGTACGTGCGTGCGTCCGGCGGTTCCGGTGAGGGGGGTACGGCCGCACGGGAAGGTGTGCGGTCGATGCCCGAGCCGTCGGGCCGCGCGGCGAGGCGCGCGGGAACGGCGTCGGGGAACCAACTGTCAGGCGACAGCGGTTCCCGCGGGCGGACCCCGAGAAGTGATGGCGTGGACGAGGAGCAACTGCCGCGGTCGGCCCGCCGAGCGGTGACGATGGGGCCGGATGCGGGGCCGGTGGACGGGCGTGGGCAGTGCGAGGGGAACGCGCAGCGGGGCGACGATCCACCCGGCGAAGGCACGCGCGATGCGGAAGGCCGCGCGTTCACCGTGCGCGAGCCAGAGGCCGCAGAGGAGGGCGGCGAGCAGGTGGGCGGCGAGCATGCCGGTCGGCGACATGCCGCTCATGTCGTGGCCGCCTCCCATGTGACCCATGTGCTCCATGGAGCCCATCGAAGGCATGGCGGGCATGGCGGGCATGGACGTCATGTCCGACGTCGTTCCGGAGGCCGCTCCCGGCGTCGTTCCTGACGCGGGCATCGGCGCGGACATGGCCGATCCTTGCCCGCGCCCCATGGAGTCGCCGCCCATGGGCGCCGCGCAGAGCATGTGCTGCACCCACCGCCGTACGAGCGAGGCTCCGCCCGGCGGCTGCGCCGCGGCCTGCGCCAGGGAGAAACCCGAGTGCAGCGCGGTCTGCGCGGCCACCGCCACGGCGACGACCAGCGGCAGCCCCCGCTCGCGCCCGGCGAGGACCCACGCCGTGCCGCCGACTCCGACGGCTCCGGCACCCAGCGCCCACCAGGGCACGGAGATCCCCGACATCAGCACGTGCCCCAGGGCAGCGAGCAGCACGCAGGCGGCCGCGAACACCGCAGCCCGTACCGCGCGAGAACACCACCCAGCAGTCATGGCGGGGCCATCCTTGCATTCGCGCCACTCTCTTCACTGAGGGGTACGCGAAAAGGACCCGGCCCGCTCACCCGCCCCGCACGTGTGAGCCACGGCACATGAATCCGGGGGAACTTGACGGCCCTCCGCTCCGACCACTTTCCGGGGCCGCCCCTTCATCGGTCGTCACCGGAGTGCATGTCCCCCATGCCGCCGTGCTCGTGGGCCCCTCCGCCACCGTCGTGACCGGGCCCCCTGTCCGTTTCGGTCTCGGTCCGCTGTGTCGCGGGGGTGTCCGGTCCGAGGGCCGCCCCCACGGCGTACGACACCGCGAAGATCACCGCGAGCAGCGCGAGGAACCCGCAGAGCAGGGCGAGTCGGAGGCGATCACTCATCGCCGCTCTCCTGACATTTGTGAACGCGACAGCGCGGAACCGTCGCGCCCGCGCCTGTCCAGGAGTCGGCCACGGAGGCTCCCGAGTTCCCGAGTTTCCGAGTTTCCGTGAGCCCGAGTTCCCGGGAGGCGGATCGAGCGGGCCATCGCTGACGACACGATCCGGTGGCACGAGCGCACCCGGCAGAAGACCGGCTACTGGGGCGGCCTCGCCCACACGGCCGGCGGCGACCCCCGCTCGGTGTCATCGCCCGCACTCCAGACCCACCGCAACGCGGGGGGCGGCCACCTGCGCGAGCACTGCGGCAGCGGCTACGCGTCCGTAGCGCTGACCTTCCACCACGGCACGGACTACCCGGCCCCGCCCGCGGAGTTCGCCGAGGCGGTGCTCGGATCGGCCGACCTGCCCGCGTACTTCCTGGACCTGCGCACGCGGCGCCCCGCGCCGGTCGACGCCTGGCTGGACGCCCCACCAGGACCCGTGGCTCATGAGGGGCAGCCGCAGCTCAGACATGGGCGGTCGGCTCATCGGCGCCGACGGCCGCTTGGGCATCTGCGGCCAGCTGCCGCCGGTCGGAGCCGTGCAGCGGGGTGTGCGCGGTGATGTGCACCGTCAGCTCCCGCGCGCGGGCCACGCGGTGCAGCGACGCCCCGAAGGACTCGTCGCCGAGGAAGGCGGCCGTGGTGCTGCGGGTGCCGCGCTGGTAGTAGCGGATGGTCACCGGCCGCACGGGCGCGCCCGCGTCGGCCGCGGCCTGGAAGGTCGCCCGGCGGAAACGGCCGCCGGGCACAGAACACCAGGTCGTCGCCTGCGGGAAGACGACGACGGAGCGACCCGAAGCCAGCGTAGCCGCCAACTCATTGACGACGTGCGGCAGTTGACGCAGTCCGTCGCGGTCGATGAACTGCGAACCGGCCCGCCGGGCGAGCGCGCCGATGACCGGCCACTGGCCCACCTCCCGCTTGGCGAGGACCGTCACCGGTTCGACGGCGAGCAGGCTGACGACGTCGAGCCAGGAGATGTGGTTGGCGACGATCAGGGTGCCGGGACGGCCAGGGCCGCCGTTCACCGTAAGGCGCTCGGGTCCCGCCTCAACACGTACGCCCAGCGCGTCCAGGATCCCCCGGGCCCGCGCCCGCAACGCGCGGGGCTCGGCGAGCCGCTCGCCCCGCGCCACGCCGAGGCCGATCTCGTACGCCAACGCGGTGTACCGGCGGGCCATTTCGACCGAAGGCACCCGCGGCGCCGGGCCCGTGACGCAGGCCGGGGTGCACAGCGCGGCCGGGGCTCCCGCCGGGCTCATGGCGTCTCCCCCAGGAAGTAGCGGCGGTAGCGGTCACCGAGCCGGTCCATGTCGAGGAGGACGAAGAAGTCGGCGACCTCGAACTCCGGGTCGTGCGTGGGCGCCCCGCACATCCACGCGCCGAGGCGGAGGTAGCCCCTCAGGAGCGGCGGAAGGTCGGCGTAGGTGGGCCGCTCCACCGGCGGCGCGGTGGGCACCCACGGGCGCCGGGGCTGCACCCGCAGCTCGGGCGGCGACGCGTGCTTGGACGTGCCGAGCAGCCAGGCGCTGGACGCGGCCTTGCCGCCGTCGGACAGCGGCACCGAGGCGCAGCCCGCCAGATAACGGTGGCCGGAGAGCAGGACGTAGCGGGCGAGGGCCGACCACATCAGGTTGATCACCGCACCGGAGCGGTGGTCCGGGTGTACGCAGGAGCGGCCGGCCTCGATCGTGGACGACCGCAGCCCCTCCAGCGCGCGCAGGTCGAACTCGCTGTCGGAGTAGGACCGCTCGGCCCGCCCGGGAGGCAGCAGGCGGTAGGTGCCGACGACCTCGCCGGTGGTGGTGTCGGTGACGATCAGGTGGTCCACGAGGTCGTCGTAGGGGTCCACGTCGTGGCCGGGCAGTGAAGTGTGGAGCGTGGCGCCCATCTCCTCGCCGAACACGCGGTAGCGCAGGCGCTGCGCGGCCCGGATCTGCTCGGCGGAGTCGGCGATCGAGGTGACGTACGCGCTGGGGGCGGCGGGAGCGGTGGGCGTCGGGGCTGCGGGCAGGGAAGCGGCGGATGTCGAGGGCATGACAGATCCGGTCTCCGTTCGGGGAGGAGCGGTCGTGGGCCGCGGAGGGCTCAGGCGTCGCGACGCCCGAGGATCACCGTGGCCAGGGTCAGGGAGGCGGCCGTCCAGGCCGTCAGGAGCAGCAGCCCGGTGGCGGGACCGTAGAGATCCGCGTCGCCGGTCAGGAACTGCGTGCCCGCCGCCTGGGGCAGGAACTGCGCCAGGTTCGTGAGGAAGTCGAGGGGAATCGATTGGAGGATCGTCGGCACGATGAGCAGCAGCACGAACAGCACGGTGATGGCCCCGGCTGAACTGCGCACGATGACCGCGAGGCCGACGGTCAGGACACTCATGAGCATCAGGTGAACGGCGATCGCAAACACCTGACCCGCGACCTGTGCGAAGTCGGACGTCGACGCGTCCATGGCCACCGCTCCCGCCACGACCCCGAGCACGGCGAGCACGATCCCGGCGGCGAACGCGACGGCCCCCACCGTGAGGCTCTTGGCGATCAGCAGGCGTGCCCGGTCCGGCACGCACTGGAGGGTGGCGGTGATGCTTCCGGTGGCGTACTCGCCGGTGACGCAGAGCATGGCGAGGGCGGCGACGACGAACTCGACGCCGTAGACGGTGGCGAGCGTCGCCGGGTCGGCGGCCGACGCTCCCCGCCCGCCACATCGCCGAGTCCCGTGGCGTCGAGCACCTCGTCGACGCGGCGGGCGGGGATGCCGTGGCTGCGGGCCATGGCCGACAGGTGCTTGTACGCGGTGCGCCGCGGGTGCACGGACCTGGCGTCCAGGAGGGCGCCGACCTCGCGCAGGGGGTGGGTGTGGTCGGCGTACCGCTTGCCCTTGATGAGGGCGGTTCCCGATGTGGGGTGGTCGAGGCCCAGGATCATGCGCATGGTGGTGGACTTGCCCGCGCCGTTCGGTCCGAGGAATCCGGTGATCTTCCCGGGTGCCACCTCCAGGGACAGCGCGTCGACGGCGGTCTTCTCGCCGTATCTCTTGGTCAGGCTCCGCAGCGTGAGCATCGTTCCCCAACTCCCTCTCGGCGCCCACGCCTTGGATCGCGTCGGCGGTGCTGACAAGGACGCTACGAAGCGGCGCGGCCGTGGGCAGGGGACCTTGGTCAGTGACTGCCCTGCACTTTCGTCGAGTCCGAGACGGCCGGGTAGCGTGCTCGCATGATCCGAGTGCTGCTTGCCGACGACGAGGCGATGATCAGGGCCGGGGTGCGGGCGATCCTCTCCACCGCCGAGGACATCGAGGTCGTCGCCGAGGCCTCCGACGGGCGCGAGGCGGTCGACCTCGCCCTCAAGCACCGCCCGGACGTCTGCCTCCTGGACATCCGGATGCCCCGGCTCGACGGCCTCCAGGCGGCGGCCGAGCTGCACAAGGCCGCGCCCGCGACGGCCGTGGCGATGCTCACCACGTTCTCCGAGGACGAGTACATCGCGAGCGCGCTCGGCTCCGGCGCTGCCGGTTTCCTCCTCAAGTCCGGCAATCCGCGCGAGCTCATCGCCGGGGTCCAGGCCGTCGCCGAAGGCGGCGCGTATCTCTCCCCGTCGATCACGCGGCGGGTCATCTCCCGTCTGGGCGCGGGGCAGCTCGGCAAGCAGGCCACCGCGCGGGCCCGCATCGAAGAGCTGACGGCGCGCGAGCGCGAGGTGCTCGCGCTGGTCGGCGCCGGTCTGTCGAACGCGGAGATCGCCGGGCGACTGCACGTCGTGGAGGGCACGGTGAAGGCGTACGTGAGCCAGGTCCTGGCCCGTCTCGGCTTCAAGAACCGGGTGCAGGCCGCGATCCTGGCGTACGAGGCGGGGCTCGTCGGCGTGGAGTGAGGCTGCGGGGAGTGAAGCTGCGGGGAGTGCGGCCGAGGGGCTCGTCGGCGGGGAGTGAGCCGGAAGCCCTCCGGGGCGATCCCCTACTTTCGTCGGGGGCGTCGGCCGGGGTGATCGGCGATGCTGTGCGGATGCGCGGCGTACACGGCTGGCTTCCCCGGCTCCTCGACATCGGACTGTGGCTCGTGGTGTGCGCGCCACCGGTCTCGGCCGCCCTCGGTCCCGACGGACGTGACGCGGTCGTGGCGGCCGTCGGTGTCCCGCTGCTCGGGGTCGCCGTGGCGTTCAGCAGGCGGTGGCCGCTCGCGGCGCTCGCCGTGCCGGTCGGCCTGAGTCTGATGACGGACGCGGAGATGCTGACGCCCGTGTACTGGGCGGCCCTCTCCGTCTTCGGGTATCTCGCCGGCAGCCGCACGGTCGCGGTGCGGCCCGCTCTGTGGTTCTTCGGGACGGTCGCCGGGGCCGGGCTCGTGCTGTGCGCGGTGGTGTCGAGCGACCTGTGGGGCTGGCCCACGATGCTCCTGACGCTCCTGATCGCCGTGGTGCTGCCCTGGCTCCTTGGCCGCTACCGCCGCCAGTACGCCGACCTGATGGCCACCGGCTGGCGGCTCGCCGAGCGCATGGAGCACGAGCAGCAGGCCGTCGCGGACCGCACCCGCATCCGCGAACGCGCCAGGATCGCGGGCGACATGCACGACTCGCTGGGCCACGACCTGACGCTCATCGCGGTCCAGGCCGGTGTCCTCGAAGTCGACCCCACCCTCGACGCCCGCCAGCAGGCGGCCGTCGGCGAGCTGCGCGAGGCGGCCGGCGCGGCGACCGAACGGCTGCGGGAGATCATCGGCGTGCTGCGGGCCGACGACGAGGTGCCGCCGAGGGCGCCGTCGGAGGAGAGCACGGAAGTCGTGGTCGAGCGCGCGCGGGCCTCCGGCGTCGAGGTCACGCTCGAACGCTCGGGGGCCACGGATGACCTGCCGCCGATGGTGGGTCTCGCCGTCCACCGCGTGCTCCAGGAGTCCCTGACGAACGCCGCCAAACACGCGCCCGGCGCGGCGGTCCGGGTCCGCGTCACGCGGGACGGAGACACGCTGCGCCTGACGACGGTGAACGGCCCGGCCCCCGCGGGCCGCCTGCCCGGGGTGGCGTCGGGCGGGAGCGGCCTCGTCGGCCTGGACGAGCGGGTGCGCCTGGCGGGCGGCACGCTGCGCGCGGGCCCCGCCGACGACGGCGGCTTCGAGGTGACCGCCGAACTGCC
This sequence comes from Streptomyces sp. A18, assembly GCF_059026065.1. NCBI lineage: Bacteria > Bacillati > Actinomycetota > Actinomycetes > Kitasatosporales > Streptomycetaceae > Streptomyces > Streptomyces sp. A18. Next base: position 213,888 of record NZ_JBWLKL010000010.1, read on the forward strand.
CGCTACGGGGTCGGCCCCGCGCGCGGTCGAAGCGCCCCGGCCGACCACCTCGGCCCGTGAACTGGAGCTGGCCAAGCGGCAGATCAGACGGCGGCTCACACAGGCGGTCCTCGCGCCGCTCGCGGTACTCGCCGGGATCCTGCTGCTCATGATCCCCCTCAGCCTGGTCAGCTCGTCCCTGTCGGTGCTCGACCGGGACGTGTACGACGGCCTGACGGCCGGGGACCCGCGCGGCGAAGTGGAGTCCCGGCTGCCGCAGTACACCAGGGACGGCCCGCCGGACGGCGCGCCCGCGACGCCGCGCGGCCAGGACTGCGTGTACTACAGCACCAGCCTCATGTCGTCCGACGGCTACCGCCTCTGCTTCGCCGACGGGCGGCTCGTGTCCAAGTCGGTCGTGGGTGTGGGCGAGGGCGACTGAGGGAGCCCGCTCGCACCCCCACCGCCCACCAACCGCCGCGCGCCGTGTGTGACCGTACAGACTCAGGCAGCACCCGCGAACGAGAGGCAGTCATGGCGACGACGCACCACGAACCGGCCGGTCAGCTCCCTCTGGCGGGCATCACCGTCGTCTCCCTGGAGCAGGCCGTCGCCGCGCCCTTCGCCACCCGCCAGCTGGCCGACCTCGGCGCCCGCGTGATCAAGGTCGAGCGGCCGGGCGGCGGTGACTTCGCCCGCCGCTACGACACCACGGTGCACGGCCAGGCCAGCTACTTCGTCTGGCTCAACCGCTCCAAGGAGTCCCTCACCCTGGACCTCAAGTCCGACGAGGGCAGGCAGATCCTGCACGAACTCCTCGCGGGCGCCGACGTGTTCGTGCAGAACCTCGCCCCTGGGGCGGCCGACCGCCTCGGCCTGGGCGCGGACGAACTCCAGGCCCGCTACCCGACGTTGATCCCCTGCACCGTCAGCGGGTACGGAACCACCGGCTCCTGGGCGGACCGCAAGGCGTACGACCTGCTCGTGCAGTGCCAGACCGGGCTGCTCTCGCTGACCGGCACACCCGACGAGGCGGTACGGGCGGGGATCTCGGTCGCGGACATCGCGGGTGGGATGTACGCCTACAGCGGCATCCTCTCCTCGCTCTTCACCCGGGCGACCACGGGGCGCGCACCGGCCGTGGAGGTCTCCCTCTTCGACGCGCTCGCCGAGTGGATGAGCCAGCCCGCCTACTACACGCGCTACGGCGGCACGCAGCCGCCGCGCGTCGGCGCTCGGCACGCGACGGTCGCGCCGTACGGGCCGTTCACCGCGTCCGACGGGAAGGACGTCCTGCTGTCCGTGCAGAACGAACGCGAGTGGGCCGCTCTGTGCGAACAGGTCCTCGGACGGCCCGAGTTGACCGATGACCCACGGTTCGTCACCGGCTCTCACCGGGTCGCGCACCGCGACGAACTCGACGCGATCATCTCGGCGCGCTTCGCCGGACTCGGCAGCGAGGAGGCGATGGAGCTGCTCGACCGCGCCAACATCGCCAACGCGGGCGTCAATTCGGTCTCCGAGTTTCTCGACCACCCCGCGCTCAGCGAGCGCGACCGCTGGCGGGACATCGCGATCCCGGGCAGCTCGTCCCCCGTGCAGGCGCTGGTGCCGCCCGCGGATCTGAGCGGCGTCGCCCCTCGCATGGACCCGGTTCCGGCCGCGGGCGAGCACACCGAGCGGATCCTCGGGGAGCTGGGGCGCGGCCCGGACGACATCGCGCGGCTGCGCGCGGACGGAGTCTGCCGGTGAGCCACGCGCACCTCTGAGCCGGGCCCGGGTCAGGCGACGCCGAGCCCTTCGAGCACTACCGCGTTCGGCAGCTCGGCGAACGCCTTGCCCGGCACGATGAGTTTGCCCCGGCGGCGGCCACTGCCGATCAGGACGTACGGCAGGTCGACGACGGCGGCGTCCACGAGCAGCGGCCAGGCGGCGGGCAGGCCGATCGGGGTGATGCCGCCGTACTCCATGCCGGTCTCGCCGGTCGCCGTGTCCATCGGTGCGAACGAGGCCTTGCGGGCGCCGAGTTGGCGGCGCACGACGCCGTTCACGTCGACGCGGGTGTGGGAGAGCACCAGGCACGCGGCGAGCGATGCCTCGCCGCCGCGCTTGCCCGCCACGACGACGCAGTTCGCGGACTGCTCCAGGATGTCCTGGCCGTAGTGCTCCACGAAGGTGGCGGTGTCGGCCCACCGCGGGTCGGTGTCGACGACGAGGACCTCGTCGGCGGGGACGGTCCCGCTCCAGCCACGAACGGCGTCGGCGACCGGTGCGATCAGCAGGTCGAGGGCCTCGGGCGCGGGGCGGACGTCGTCGAAATCTCCCATGGGTGCACGCATGGCGGCACGCTAACAGGCCGCTCCGGCGCGGACTTGGGGTGTCTCACGGTGCGGGCGCCGGCCCGGCCCGGCACGTCTCTCGTCGGCTCAGTACGACGCCGCGTGCGCCGGCGGCACCGACACCGACATGGTCATCTCGACGGGCTCGGAGCCCTTGTTGTGATAGCCGTGCCCCACGTTCGCCTCGAACGACGCGGACGACCCGGCGGGCACGAGATGCTCCACGCCGTCGACCAGGAGCGTCAGTTCACCCGCGGCGACGTGCAGCAGCTCCATGGTCCCCGGCGGGTGCGCGTCGGAGTCGCTGCCGTCGCCGGGTGCCAGCTTCCACGCCCACAGCTCGAAGGGGCCACGCGCCTCGGTCCCGACGAGCAGCGTCGTGCTGCTGCCCGCCTCCGTGGACCACATCCGCACCGCCTGCTCCGGCGGTACCAGTCGGACGTGCGGGCCCTGCTCGTAGTCGAGGAGCGTGGTGATGCTGACGCCCAGGGCGTCGGCGAGCTTCACCGTTATGCCGACGCTGGGGTTGGTCCTTGCCTGCTCGATCTGGATGATCATGCCGCGGCTCACGCCCGCGCGGGCCGCGAGCGCGTCGAGCGTGAAGCCCCGCTCCGAGCGCCAGCGTTTGAGGTTGCGCGCGAGCGACTGGGTCAACTGGTCGAGGTCCGACACATTCCGTCCAATATTTTGGATGACAGCGTTCAGAATAGTGAACTACGGTGTGGTGCACCTAGAGGTTCACCACACTGTACTGCGAGGATCTTCGATGACAGCACTGTTCGCCTTGGCCACCAGCCTGATGTACGGGCTAGCCGACTTCGGCGGCGGACTGCTCACCCGACGCATCCCCGCGCTCACGGTCGTCGTCGCCTCACAGACCATCGCCGTGATCGTCCTCGGCGTGATCGTGGTCGCCACGGGCGGCTGGACGGAGTGGGGGCCTCAGCTGTGGTTCGCGGTGGCCGCGGGACTCCTCGGCCCGGTGGCGATGCTCGCCTTCTACAAGGCCCTGGCCATCGGCCCGATGAGCGTCGTCTCCCCGCTCGCCTCCGTGGGCGTCGTCGTACCGGTGGCGGTCGGGCTCTTCCTGGGCGAGCGGCCGGGGGTCCCGCAGTTCGCCGGGCTCACCGTCGCCATCGTGGGGATCGTGCTCGCCGGCGGCCCGGAACTGCGCGGCGCCCCCGTGCAGCGGCAGGCGGTCCTGCTCACGCTGCTCGCGGCCTTCGGCTTCGGCGCGGTGCTCGCCCTCATCTCCGAGGCGTCGAGCAACCTGACGGGGCTGTTCCTCGCTCTGTTCGTGCAGCGCGTGACGAACGTGGCCGCGGGCGGGCTCGCCCTGTTCGTCTCCGTGAGGCGCGGCGGCATCGCGCTCCCCGAGGGCACGGGCATGAGCCTGATCTGGGCGGCGCTCCCGGCACTCGCCTTCGTGGGCCTCGCCGATGTAGCAGCCAACGGCACGTACTCGATCGCCGCACAGAACGGCCCGGTAACCCTGGCCGCCGTACTCTCCTCGACCTACCCGGTGATCACCGCGCTGGCGGCACGGGCGGTACTGAAGGAAAGGCTGCGGGGGATTCAGGCGGCGGGGGCGGGATTGGCCTTGGTGGGCACGGTACTGCTGGCCAGCTGAAACGAGCCCTTTTAGGGGCGCGGGGAACTGCGCGACGAGCCACGACGCACCCGCAGTCGAGGCAAGCAGCGAACTACCCCTCCAACTCCCCCAGGGCAAGAAGCTGTTCCGGTGTGACCCCGTCAGGAATGGGCACAGGCGCAGGAGTCCGCAAAGGCGGCTGCCACCCCGCCTCGGGGTCCCACGTCCGCACGACACGAGCGGGGGCTCCCGCGACTACCGCGTGGTCAGGGACGTCACCCCGGACAACGGCACCCGCGGCGACCACGACATTGCGGCCAAGCCTCGCCCCCGGCAAGATCACCGCGTTCGTGCCGATCCAGCAGCCGGGCCCGATCTCCACGGGCTCCATCCGCGGCCACTGCTTGCCGATGGGCGTGTGGGGATCGTCGTACGAGTGGTTCGTGGACGTCACGTACACCGTCGGCCCGAAGTAACAGTCGTCGCCGATCGTCACCGTCGTGTCGGCGATGACATGGCTGCCGCGGCCGAGCACGACGCCGTTGCCGATGCGCAGGATCGGATCGGGTCCGAGGTCCAGGTCGGGCATCATCCCTGCGGTGAGCGTGACCTGTTCGCCGATGATGCAGTGGTCGCCGATGCGGATCCACGGCTCACCGAAAACGGTCCCCTGCGGGAAGGCGAGCTTCGTGTCCTGGCCGAGCGCGCCGAACCGGAGCCGCCCCGGCCGCTGGGCGGTCACCGCACCGGTCCGCTGCACCCACGCCCAGCCCGCGTGCACGGCGCGCTGAGTGGCGCGGCGCCGCCAGTCGGCGACCGCGGATGAGAACGTGTTCCTGTTCTTCGGCACGGGCTCACGTTACTCAGCCCCGCGTGCCCCGGTGAGCCCGGACCCCTGTGATCTTCACCCCACACGGTGGCGGACATGCCGCCGTCCCGTACGGTTCCGCCAGGCGCGAGACACGTACGAATGGAGAAATCCGATGGGCCACGAGGCACTCATCACCGGGTTCGGCGGCAAGAACCCGAAGATCGATCAGGACGCCTTCACCGCGCCCACCTCTGTGATCATCGGCGAGGTGACGCTGCACGCGGGCGCGAGCGCCTGGTACGGGGCGGTGCTCCGCGCGGACGGCGGGCCGATCGTCGTGGGCGCCGACAGCAACATCCAGGACAACTGCAGCCTCCACGTCGACCTGGGCTTCCCGATGACGATCGGCGAGCGGGTCTCGGTCGGCCACAACGCCGTACTGCACGGCTGCACGGTCGAGGACGACTGCCTGATCGGCATGGGCGCGACCGTGCTCAACGGCGCGGTGATCGGCGCCGGTTCGCTGGTCGCGGCGCAGGCGCTCGTGCCGCAGGGGATGGTCGTGCCGCCCGGCTCACTCGTCGCGGGCGTCCCCGCCAAGGTGCGCAGGCCGCTCACCGACGAGGAGCGCGCGGGCGTCACGCTCAACGGCACGATGTACGTCGAGCTGGCCAAGGCCCACCGGGACGCCCACGCCGAGTAACTCCGGAAGTGCTTCAGTCGGCGGCAGGAACGGGCACCCGCTCGGCCGCCGTCGACGCACTGCTGCTCGCCTCAGCCTCGGAATGCGCCGCCGCGGACTTCTTGGCGCGGCGCTTGACGAGCAGCATGGAGCCGACGCCGATCAGCACGGCGATGGCGAGGCCGAAGTACGAGAACCGCTTGAGCCAGTCCTCGGCGACGACACCGATGTAGTAGATGACGGCGGTGGTGCCGCCCGCCCAGACGATGCCGCCCAGGACGTTGGCCACGAGGAACTTCCAGTACGGCATGCGAAGGACGCCGGCGAGGGGTCCCGCGAAGATCCTCAGCAGCGCGACGAAGCGGCCGAAGAAGACCGCCCACATGCCCCACTTCTGGAAGGACCGCTCGGCGCCGGCGACGTTCGCGGCACTGAAGTGCTTGGGGAATTTCCGTTCGAGCCGCGCAAGCAGCGGCCTGCCGCCCTTGCGTCCGATCGCGTACCCGATGGAGTCGCCGATGATGGCGCCCGCGGTGGCGCAGATCCCCAGGACGACGGGGTCGAGCTCGCCGTGCTGCGAGGAGAGCAGCGCGGCGGAGACGAGGACGATCTCACCCGGCAGCGGGATGCCCAGGCTCTCCAGACCGATGACCACGCCCACCAGCGCGTAGATACTGACGGCCGGTACGGTCTCCAGCCATTCCTGGACGTGCAACGCCGGTTCCTCCTGTGCTGATGTGCCTGTACCCGGCATGCGCGTTCCCCCCAAGATCGCGCACGCCGGGCAGCCTACCCGCTCACCCGGCGTCGGCCGGGGCGGAGTCCCACAGGTCGCATCGGTGTTCCCTGGCCACGGTGCCGCTCAGCTCGTTCCCGCCCGCGGAGGCGGTGCGCAGCGAGAGCACCTGGCCCGGCTGCGTCCGCTGGTCGGGCGCGGTGACCTGGCCCTCGGCGCGCGGCGCGCCGCCGTGGATGAACGAGCCCCAGTACTGGACCATCTGCCGGGCGAGAAGCCGCTGCTCCGCGTCGAGGGGTGATGCGAGCCCGAAGTGCTTGAAGAGGTACTGCACTTCGTTGACGTGGGTCGCCCCGAAGTCGAACGTCTCGCCCGCCTCGCGGATGGAGGCGAAGGGCGGCGAGGTGCGGTCGGCGAACTCATAGGCGTAGACGGGGCCGCGGCCGGCGAGCGTCCTGTCCATGCGCAACGCCGGGCAGGCGAACATCACGTCGCCCTGGGCCGCCGCGTACGCGTGCGTCGGCGATGCGTGCTCGGACAGCGGGTAGCGCTCCAGGACCTCGGCGCCCAGCTCCGCGCCGTACATCCGGGTGAGCGCGCCGGGGTACTGCGCCGCGGTGAGCGGCTTGCCCTGGCCGTCGAACTGCCCGTAGGCGAAGAGCCGCCCTTCGTCGCTGTTCGCACCGTTCAGGACCGGCACGCGCGAGGCGCTCCCGTCCCTGTACGCCTCCTCCGGCTGGACCGGCAGGAAGTCACCGCCCGCCACCGGTCCCCAGTCGAACCCGGCCTGCGCCGCGAGGATCTCCTTCGCGGGCTTCTTCCGCAGGCAGGCGATGGCGGTCGCCGGGTCGGGGCAGCCCGCCTTCTTCGCGAAGGCGGCGCCCTGTGTGAGCGCCTCGTCGCGCTGGCGGGCCGCGCAGTCTCCGTAGGCACCGCTCTGCACGATGCCCGCGCGGTAGAGGCCCTTGGCGGTGGGCGACGCGAGCTGGGTGCAGACGGAGCGGCCGCCCGCGGACTCGCCCGCGATGGTGACGCGCTGCCGGTCGCCGCCGAACGAGCCGATGTTGGCGCGGACCCAGCGCAGGGCGGCCTGCTGGTCGAGCATGCCGTAGTTGCCCGAGACGCGGTCGGACGCCTCACCGTCGAGGCTCTTCCCGGCGAGGAAACCCATGGCGCCCAGACGGTAGTTGACGGTCACGACCACGGTGCCGGTGCGCCGGGCGAAGGCGTCGGGGACGATGTCCTCCCCCGCTCCCGCGGTGAGCCCGCCGCCGTGGAACCAGACCATGACGGGACGCTGCTTGTACTGCCCCTTGGGCGCGTACACGTTCAGGTCGAGGCAGTCCTCGGTGTGGCTGGGATTCTCGTAGCCGGGGTCCCAACTCGCCGTCTGCACACACCGGTTGCCGAAGGAGTCCGCATTGCGCACGCCCTGCCAGGACTTGGCGGGCCTGGGCTCCTTCCAGCGCAGGTCGCCGACGGGCTGCCGTGCGTACGGGATGCCGAGGAACTGCCGCCCCTCTGCGGTGGATTGACCGCGCAGCCAGCCCGCGTCCGTACGGACGAGTGTCCCGCCGCCCTTCCGGGACTCGTCTTGCGCGGCGGCCTGTGCGGTGTACGGAGTGAGCATGGCCGTGGCGGCGGCCATGACGACCAAAGCGGACACACAACGCCTCGTTCTTCTCAGCCGGCTCATGCGGCGACTCCCCTGGATGACGTCGACCCTCTGGCGGCGGAAAACTATGACCGTCGTTGACTCGTGTCAATGAGTTGAACGGAGAGCCGGGGAAAACGGCGGGAAGAAGTCAGAAGAAACGGCGCTCCGGTCGGGACCCCCGTGGCCCGGCCGACGCGACGCCGCTGTGTTCAATGAACGTACGGAAGCCAACGCCCGTACGCGACTCAGTTATTGGGACGCAGCGTCCACACGACGGTCATCTCGCCGGTGACGGCGCCGTCCTCGCGCTGGATCTCGATCGCCACCGGGAACTCCGGCCGCTGCCCCGCGTCCAGTTCGGCGACGACCTCGGCGGCCGGGCGGCCGAGCGTCGCGGTGGCGGTCACCGGCCCCATGGCGAGCTTCCGGTACGCGATGTCGGCGCGGACGGCGAGGGGCACGGCCCGCGAGAGCTGCTCACCGAACGCGGCGAGCACGATCGCACCGCTCGCCGACTCCCCCAGCGTGAACATGGCTCCGGCGTGCGGCCCGCCGACGTGGTTGTGGTAGTCGGCCTGGTCGGGCAGGGCGACCACGGCCTTCTCGGGCGTGGTCTCGCGGAACTCGAGGTTCAGCGTCCGGGCCATCGGCACGGTGGCGGCGAGCATCTCGCCGATCGACATCTGGTCAGCGCTCATGACCAGGATGTTACCCACCGGTAGCGTTTTTTGGCCAGGAGCTCGCTCCACGTAGATCGCGGTCACCTATCGTTGCGCCTCATGTGGCCAGGAGAACAGCCCGGCAGCGGGCCCCAGCAGCAGCCGAATCCGTACAAGCAGCCGGGGTACCAGCAGCCGGCGCCGTGGAACGCCCCGACCGTGCCGGGTGGCGCGCCCCAGGCGCCCGGGGCCCCGCAGGGCAACGGCGGCGGCAACCGGACGAAGGTCATCGCGATCGCCGCCGCCGCCGCGGTCGTGGTGGCCGCCGGTGTCACCGGCTTCCTGGTCCTGGGCGGCGACAAGGACGACAGCGCGAAGCCCGACCCGGCGAAGGCCACGTCCGCCGCCCCGAGTCCGACCGGGTCGGACGAAGCCGACTCCCGGGGTGTCGGAGGCGGGCCGAAGCCGACGATTCCGGGCTGGAAGACGGTCACGAACGCCGAGCGCGGCATCGCCTTCGACGCGCCTCCCGAGTGGGAGCTCAAGTCGAGCGACTGGGTGGACGCCGTCGGAGAGGCCGACGACGAGGACAGCATCCTGATCGGGATGAAGTCGCCCGCGGCGCTCAAGCAGAAGTGGTGCGCGAGCGATCCCGACCGGGACGGCGTCAAGGACTACACGCCGCTCGCGGAAGCCGGCAGCAAGGGCAACCGCAGCGCGAAGAGCACCGAACAGATCGCCGCGAAGGACTCGGCGACGTGGGTGTACGGCCTGTACTCCCAGCCCGACCGGAAGAGCGTCAAGACCAGCGCGGTGGAGCCGTACACGACCAAGTCCGGCATCAAGGGCAGCTTCGCCACCTCCTCGGTCTCCGGGGTCGAGAACGACGACAAGTGCCGCACGGACGGCAAGGCGGCCACCTTCGGCTTCAGGGATTCCCGGGGGAAGTTGGTGTCGTGGTCGTTCTTCGGCGCCAAGGGCGTGGCCGAGGAAGTGCCGGACACGACGGTCAGGAAGATGCTGAGCACGGTCCGCGAGTACGACACCCGGCCGAAGTCCTGAGCGAACGGCCCCTCCGATACCCCGTATCGTTTCCGGCCATGTGGCCAGGACAGCAGCCGCCCGGGGGCGAGCAGAACCCGCAGGACCAGAATCCCAATCCGTACCAGCAGCCGGGGTACCAGCAGCCGAACCCGTATCAGCAGCCGGGATACCAGCAGCAGCCGCACTCGGGTGCCTACTCGCAGCCGGAGCAGCCGCAGTGGGCCGCGCCCACTCCACCGCCCATGCCGCCTCAGGGCGGCGGTCAGGGCGGGGACGGGAACAAGACGAAGATCACCGCGATCGTCGCGGCGCTCGCCGTCCTGGTGGCCGCCGGTGTCACGGGTTTCCTCGTCCTGGGTGGTGACAAGGACGACGAGGCGGACGGCAAGCCGGAGAAGAAGGCTCCCGCCAAGTCCGCGTCCCCGAAGCCGAGCCCGACCGACGACGGCGGCAGCGAGCGCGGCACGGGCAACGACCCGAAGCCGACGATCAAGGGCTGGCAGGTCGTCGTGAACCCCAAGTGGGGCACCGCCTTCGACGTCCCGGCCGACTGGGAGGTGCAGACCCCCGGCACCTTCATCGGCTTCGAGGACAGCGAGAAGGACGACGGCAGCGCGCTCATCGGCATGTCCGCGCCCGCGTACTACAAGTCCAAGTGGTGCACCTCGGACGACGACAAGGACGGCACGAAGGACGACACCGCCCTCGGCGCCGTCGGCACCAAGGGCCAGAACGGCGCGAAGAACACCAAGGACGTCGCGCGCAACGACTCCGCCTGGTGGGTCTTCGGCGGCTACACGGACCAGAAGAAGGCCGACAAGAAGAAGATCAAGATCGGCAAGGTGGAGTCGTTCACCACCACGTCGGGCATCAAGGGCAGCGTCGCGACGTCCACGACCTCCGGCGCGGCCGGGAGCGACAAGTGCGACTCGGACGGCAAGGCCACGACGTTCGCCTTCAAGAACTCCGAGGGTGAGTACGTCGCCTGGTCGCTGTACGGCGCCAAGGGCGTGAAGGACGAGATCCCCGACGCCACGGTGAAGAAGATCCTCGGCACGGTGCGCCTGCACGGTGACGCCGAGGAGTCCTGAGCCGCTGAGGGGCCCCTGCCCCGTACAGAATCGGTTTGGCAACTCGGTGTCCCGGCGGGGATAGTCCCCTGGTGACCACTCCCGCCGCCGCGCGCCGACCCGCCTGGGCCGGGCGCAACTACAGCCTGCTGACCGCCGCCGCGATCGTGACCAACCTGGGCAGCCACGGCGCCCTGATCGCGGCGGCGTTCGCGGTTCTCGACTCCGGTGGTGACGGCGGGGACGTGGGTCTGGTGGCGGCGGCGCGCACGCTGCCGCTCGTGCTGTTCCTGCTCATCGGCGGCGCCGTCGCCGACCGCCTGCCGCGCCACCACGTGATGGTCGCGGCCAACGCGCTCAACTGCGTCTCGCAGGCGGTCTTCGCGGTGCTCGTCATCTCCGGCACGCCCCCGCTGTGGTCGATGATGCTGCTCACCGCGCTCGGCGGCACCGGCCAGGCGTTCTTCGGCCCGGCCGCCGAAGGCATGCTGATGTCGACGGTCAGCGGGGAACAGGCGAGCCGCGCCTTCGCGCTCTACCGCATGGCGATGCAGGGCGCGGGGCTCGGCGGCGCGGCGCTCGGTGGTCTCATGGTCGCCGCGATCGGGCCCGGCTGGGTGCTCGCCGTGGACGCGGCGGCGTTCGCGGTGGCCGGAGCCCTGCGGTCGTTCCTCGACGTGAGCCACATACCGGCGCGGGGGCCAGGCGGCGGGCTGCTCTCCGATCTGCGCGACGGCTGGCGGGAGTTCATCGGCCGGCCGTGGCTGTGGGCGATCGTCGCGCAGTTCTCCGTGGTGGTGGCGGTGGTCGGCGCGGCCGAAGCGGTCTTCGGGCCCTTGGTCGCCCGGGACGATCTTGGCGGCGCCGGACCCTGGGGGCTCGCGCTCGCCGCGTTCGGCGCGGGCACGGTCGGCGGTGCGTTCCTGATGATGCGGTGGAAGCCCCGGCGTCTGCTGCTCGCGGGCACCCTGTGCGTCTTCCCGCTCGCCGCACCGTCGGCGGCGCTCGCGGTTCCCCTGCCGGTGTGGGGTCTGGCGGCGGTGATGTTCGTCAGCGGCATCGCGATCGAGGTGTTCGGCGTCTCGTGGATGACGGCGATGCATCAGGAGATCCCCGAGGAGAAGCTGTCGCGCGTCGCCGCGTACGACTGGTTCGGCTCGATCGCGATGGTCCCGCTCGCCACGGCTCTCGCGGGCCCCGCGGAGCTCGCCTTCGGGCGTTCGGCCTCGCTGTGGGGGTGCGCGGCGCTGGTGGTCGTGGTGACCGCGCTCGTGCTGTTCGTCCCCGACGTACGCAATCTGACGCGGCGCACGGCGTCGAAGGAGGTCGCCAAGGTGGCCGCTCCCGTCGGCGCGCCCCCGGCCAAGCCCATGATCGAAACCCCGGTCGAGCTTCCCGTCGAACTCCCGGCCGACCCCGCGGACGCCCCCTCGGCCGCACCCCCGGCCGACCCCTCAGCCGATGCTGAAGGCCCCGTCCGGCGGCTCGGGTGAAGCCACGGCGTCTGCGTCCCGCACCGGCTTCGCGTCACCGATGAATCGCCGCAGCGCGGCCCCGTACTCGACACGCGCTGGGAAGATGTCACCCGCGGCGCGCCGGGCCAGCGCCTCGACCTCGATCGCTTCGTGCGAGGCGACGAGCACCGCGTTGCCGAAGCGGCGTCCCCGCAGCACGGTCGGCTCGGCGATCAGCGCGACCTCCCCGAACACCTCGGCGAAGGTCGCGAGCTGGGAGCGCAGGAAGCCGAACGGCGCCCCGTCGGCCAGGTTCGCCGCATAGACCCCGCCCGCGCGCAGGACCCGCTCCGCGGCGCACGCGTAGGCCACCGACGTCAGATGGGCGGGCACCCGCGAGCCGCCGAAGACATCGGCGACGAGTACGTCGGTGCTGTCGGGTGCCGCCGCTTCCAGCCACCCCCGGGCGTCCGCTCCGTGCACGGTGATCCCGGAGTCCGCGGGCAACGGCAGCCGCTCGGTGACCAGTTCGAGCAGTCCCCGGTCCGCCTCCACGACGTCCTGGCGCGAGCCGGGCCGGGTCGCGGCGACGTACCGGGGCAGCGTGAGCGCGCCGCCGCCGAGGTGGATCACGTCCAGGGGGTGGTCGGGATCGTCGGCGGTGTCCAGGACGTGGGCGAGCCGCTGCGCGTACTCGAACTCCAGATGGGTCGGCGCGTCCAGATCGACGTACGACTGAGGCGCCCCGTCGACCGTGAGCAGCCAGGCGCGGGCCCGGTCCACGTCCGGCATCAGCTTGGCGGTGCCGTGGTCCACGTCCCTGATGACGGGTATGGCCTCATCCGCGCGTTCGTCATCATTCACCGCTCCATTGTGCCCGCCTCCCCCGGGGGCGGATCCCCCCGCGGGAGGCGGGCACCGGACGTCAGCCGACCTCGGTCACCGTGCCCGCGCCGACGGTGCGGCCGCCCTCGCGGATCGCGAAGCCGAGGCCCGTCTCCAGGGGCATGTCGCGGCCGAGCTCGACCGTCATGGTCACGGTGTCGCCCGGCCGGGCCACCGCGGCCTCGCCGAGGTCGACGTCGCCCACCACGTCCGCGGTGCGGAGGTAGAACTGCGGCCGGTAGCCGGTCGTGATCGGCGTCGACCGTCCGCCCTCCTTGGTGGAGAGGACGTACACCTGGGCGGTGAAGCGACGGCTTGGACTGACGCTCCCCGGCTCCGCGACGACATGCCCGCGTCGTACGGCGTCGCGCGGCACACCGCGCAGCAGCAGCGCCACGTTGTCGCCCGCCTGGGCGGACTCCATGGGCTTGCCGAAGGTCTCGAGCCCGGTGACGACGGTCTCCGTCTCCGCGCCGAGCACCTCGACCCGGTCGCCGACGCGCACCTGGCCGCGCTCGACGGCTCCGGTGACGACGGTCCCGCGCCCGGTGATGGTGAGCACGTTCTCCACCGAGAGGAGGAAGGGCGCGTCGACGTACCGCTCGGGCATGGGCACATAGGTGTCCACCGCGTCGAGCAGCGCCTCGATGGCGGCGGCCCACCGCGGGTCGCCCTCCAGCGCCTTCAGCCCCGAGACCCGTACGACCGGGACGGAGTCGCCGCCGTACCCGTGCGTGGAGAGCAGCTCGCGCACCTCCAGCTCGACGAGGTCCGTGAGCTCCTCGTCACCCGCGTCGGCCTTGTTGAGGGCGACCACGATGTGGTCGACCCCGACCTGGCGGGCAAGCAGGACGTGCTCGGCGGTCTGCGGCATGATCCCGTCGAGCGCGGAGACGACGAGGATCGCCCCGTCCAGCTGCGCGGCGCCGGTGACCATGTTCTTCACGTAGTCGGCGTGGCCCGGCATGTCCACGTGGGCGTAGTGCCGGGTGTCGGTCTCGTACTCGACGTGCGCGATGTTGATGGTGATGCCGCGCTGGGCCTCCTCGGGGGCCCGGTCGATGCGGTCGAAGGGAACGAACGTGCCGGTGCCGCGCTCGCTGAGGACCTTGGTGATGGCGGCGGTCAGGGTGGTCTTGCCGTGGTCGACATGGCCCATCGTGCCGATGTTGAGGTGGGGCTTGGTACGGATGTATGCCGTCTTGGACATGGCGGTTCCTTCGGGGGAACTCGAAGCTGAAGTCCTGGGCGCACGTCATCGCGTGCGCGCTCGGGACGGGGACCCCGGGGCCGGACCGACCCTCCCCCTATGGGGTCCGCCGGAGTGTCCGGGGAGGGTCAGCGTCGGGCGCCGTCGACAGGAAGTGCGGCGAAGTGGAGGACGGCAGCCTTCGCAGCGCCCGCGACCGCGGGCGAAGCTGCGTGAAAGGCGTACCGGAACATGTCGCAGATCATCGCCGACGGGCGGGGGTACGTCGAATGGTTTTCCCCTGGCGGCCCCCGCGGTCCGGTCCGGGGTGAACTCCGGTGCGCTCAGAGGTTCTTGAGTGCCTCACGCGCCGAGAGGGGCGCCAGGCGTCCGCGTTCCCGCCCGACGAAGTCACGTACCGCGTCCGGATCGGTCTTGGCGTACTCGCGCAGACACCAGCCGATGGCCTTGCGGATGAAGAAGTCGGGGTGGCCCGACTGCCGCAAGCAGTAGGCGAAGAGACGTCCGGTGTCGGTGGCGTCCTTGTACCGGAGTTGGTGGAGGAGCGCGGTGCGGGCCACCCATAGGTCCTCGTCCTCGATCCAGGTGTCCATCTCGGCCGTCAGCTTCGGATCGGCGGCTACCAGACCGCCGACGACGTGCGCGGCGAGCGCGTCGACCGTGTCCCACCAGGAGACGGTGGTGACGAGGTGGCGGGCGACGGGCAGGAAGCCGGAGGAGAGCCGCTTCACGTGGCGGCGCAGGTAGTCGACGGCGAAGTACGCGTACTCGCGTTCGGGCAGCTCCCAGCAGCGCAGCGCGATCGCCGCGCAGTCCGCTTCGTCGGGGCGCGGGGTGCCCGCGAGGACCGTGCGGGACAACTCACGGCGGAGCGGGGACAGCAGACCGAGGAAGGGGGCGATGTTCTTCATGTACGCCTGCGCCTGCACGGCCCGCTCCGGAAAGGCCGCCGTCGGGTACGTCGCCGTGAGCCGCTCCATGACGACGTCCGCCACGTCGCTGCGTGGGGCTGTGACGCTCATGAGACGCACCATACGGCGATCACACACATTTGTCGGTTAGTCTCCCCGGATGTTCGACACCGTCGCCGCCCGCCCGCAGGGCTTCGCCGTGCGCTGCACCAGGGCGCTGCTCTCGCCCTGGTCGCGGCTGTCGCTCCTTGTGGTGATGCTGGCGGCCGCCGGGACGTGCGTACTGCTCTTCGAACCACAGCGGCTCCTGTCCGACGGAGGGCTGCGGCAGCTGGGCGGCGTGGCCGCGATCGTGGTGTTCGCCGTCGCGTACGGCCTGTGCACCACGGCGTTCGTGCCGCGTCCGCTGCTCAATCTGGCGGCGGGAGCCCTGTTCGGGTCGCAGGCGGGGCTCACCGCGGCGCTCGCGGGCACGGTCATCGGCGCCGGTATCGCCTTCGGGCTCGGGCGGATGCTGGGGCAGGACGCGCTGCGCCCGCTGCTCAGGGGGCGCTGGCTGAAGGCGGCCGACGGGCAGCTGAGCAGGCACGGCTTCCGGTCGATGCTGGCGGCGCGGCTGTTTCCCGGCGTGCCCTTCGCGGCCGCCAACTACTGCGCGTCGGTGTCCCGCATGGGGTGGCTGCCGTTCCTCCTCGCGACCGGCCTGGGATCGATCCCCAACACCGCCGCGTACGTCATCGCCGGCGCCCGCGCGTCGACGCCGACGTCCCCTGTCTTCCTCGTCGCCATGGGCTTCATCGCGGTGACGGGTCTCGCGGGCGCGGTGGTGGCGTGGTGCAAGCGCAACCACCTGCGCGGGCGGTAGAACCCCGCGGGGACGAAGCACCGGAGAGGCGCGGGGAACTGCGCCAAGCGCGGCCCTCCGGCAGTCTCGTAACCAAGTGACGCTACGCTGCCCCACGGCAAGGGAGTGATCACCCCTCGCTCCCATACCTCCCGTATCTCCCGGCACATGACCGCACCCGCAGCCCATGATCCGTAGTTGGACGGCGCAGTTTCCATGTCTTGGCTTGAATCCTTCATCCTCGGGCTCGTCCAGGGACTGACCGAGTTCCTCCCGATCTCGTCCAGCGCGCATCTGCGGCTGACCGCGGCGTTCGCGGGCTGGCACGATCCGGGTGCCGCGTTCACCGCGATCACCCAGATCGGCACCGAGGCCGCCGTGCTGATCTACTTCCGCAAGGACATCGCGAGGATCATCTCCGCGTGGTTCGGCTCCCTCTTCGGCAAGGTGCCGCGCTCGGACCACGACGCGCAGATGGGCTGGCTCGTCATCGTCGGCTCGATCCCGATCGGCGTGCTCGGCGTCACGTTCAAGGACCAGATCGAGGGACCGTTCCGCGATCTGCGGCTCATCGCCACGACGCTGATCGTGATGGGCATCGTCCTCGGCATCGCCGACCGGCTCGCGGCCCGCGACGAGAACGGCGGCAAGCACCGCGCCGTCAAGGAGCGCAAGAGCCTGAAGGAACTGGGCGTCCGGGACGGTCTGATCTTCGGCATCTGCCAGGCGATGGCCCTGATCCCGGGCGTCTCCCGCTCCGGCGCCACCATCAGCGGCGGCCTGCTCATGGGCTACACCCGCGAGGCCGCGGCCCGCTACTCCTTCCTGCTCGCCATCCCGGCCGTCCTCGCGTCCGGCGCCTTCGAGCTCAAGGACGCGGGCGAGGGCGGGCATGTGTCCTGGGGCCCGACGATCTTCGCGACGATCATCGCCTTCCTCGTCGGATACGCCGTCATCGCGTGGTTCATGAAGTTCATTACGACCAAGAGCTTCATGCCGTTCGTGTACTACCGGATCGTGCTCGGCATCGTCCTGTTCATCCTGGTGGGCGCGGGCACCCTCAGCCCGCACGCGGGAGAATCGGCGGGCTGACGCCCCGACGTCGGACCAGGCCTCGGCCGGGCGGCGTTGTGACCAATGGCATGCCGAAAGGCGCTCTTCAGGAGGGTTCGTCCGGCTTACGGTGTGGGGATGTCGCCCCTCGCCCGCATCAACGCCTCATACGCGCCGCGCTTCGCCGAGTTCGCCTTCGAGCCCGGTTTCACGGCCGCGGTGGATCAGCACGTCGCGGAGTTGCGGGAGCGGCTCGAGATGGGCGGGGCCGAGCTCGTGCCGCCGGCGCCGGACCCGGAGATCCTGGCCGACTACGCCCTGGGGTTCCTCGACGCGCTGTCCGAGAACGGGTGGCGGGAGCCGGTGGGCCACGACTACGCGGTGTGCCGCCTCACCGCCATCTCCTGGCTGGTGAGGCGGCACGACCTGGTGCCGGAGTCCTCCGGGTCCTGAGGAAACCTGCGGACCGGCGCCCGTCACATGTCGTAGCGCTCGCGCTCCTCCACGGGCTGGTTGGTCATCGCGTCCTGTCGGCCCGCCTGGTACGCGCTGACACTGCCGCGGGCCTTGGCCGTCTCCTGCTCGGCCGTGTTCAGCCAGCGCTCCCAGCGCTGACGCATCGGGGCGATGAGCCCGCCGCCCACACCGACGATCAGGATGCCCGCACCGGCCGCGAGCGCCGCGTAGAGGACGGGCTGGGTGACCGAGGTGGCGATGCCCGCCTGGCCGAGGGCCGCGATCACACCGAGTGCGACGATGCAGGCCCAGACGATCGTGCCGACGGTCTTCCCGTACGACATCGAGGACAGCGCGCTGGTGACGATGTCGCGGACGACGTTGGCCACGGCCATGGCGACGACCATCAGGACGATGGCGACGACGGCGCGCGGGATCCACGAGACGATGCCGTCGAGCATCGTGGAGACCGGGTTGCTGCCGAAGACACCGAAGCCCAGCTGCAGGGTGATCAGGAGCAGGGCGAAGTACACGACCTTGCAGACGATCCCCGTCATGTCGTACTTGGAATTCGCCAACATCCGGGACGCGCCCGCCCGCTCGGCGAGCTTCTCGGAGCCGACCTTGCGCAGGACCCGGTCGAGGATCCTCGCGATCATCTTCGAGACGAACCAGCCGATGGCCAGGACGACCAGGAAGCCGATCAGTTTCGGCACGAACTGGGCCACCTTCGACCAGGCGTCGTTGAGGCCCTGGGTGAAGTCCACGGAGAGACTGACGTACTGGGACATGAGTGGTCCTCCACTCGATGGGCCCCGGGCGCCACGACGGCGTCAGGGCGATGAATCCCCCTCGGCGCGCGGCTCCGGCGCGTCACTTCTCCCTGGATATCAGCAGACGGGGCCGGGGGCGGCACGGTGATGGGCCGTCCGGGTGACAGGCTGTGACGGCCCGGCCGCCGATCTGTGCCGCTGCTCACTTGGAGGATCTGCCCAGTAGCTGACAGTTCCGATTGTCGTAGCTATCCCCTAGGGTTGACGCATGCCCTTAAGCCCTCAGCCCCGTGGTTCCGTACGGTCTGCCGCGGAATTGAACGAGCGGATCCGCGGTCTGTGGATGCGCGCAGGTGGTCGCCTCTCGGCCGAACAGCGCCGTGAGTACGAACAGTTGGTGACGGAGTGGGCAGCCGCCATGCGCGAAGAGGTCGTGGAGGCGGCGTAGGCGGCCCGGTCGACGCCCCGGGCCTCGCGTCAGCCCTTGCCCTGACGCTGCTTCTTCGCGATGCGGCGCTTCTGCCGCCCCGTCAGTTCGCTGCGGTTTCCCTGCCGTTTGTACGCCGCGATGCGCTGCTCGTTCTTCACCGGGCCTCCCAGTTCAGAGTGTTTCTGCTGCTGCGGATGGTCAACTGCCCGGCATCGTAAGGCAGTTGCTCCTGAATAGGACCCTCGGCGACCGCAGATATCCCGCCGTGTTCCCACCCTCATTCCGGCGCGTTCCCGCACGCCTCTTGGCTGAGCATTCCCCGTGCCCAACACTGAGCCGATGACGCAGCGCGTGGAACTCGCCGCCGTGATGGACCGGTTGGCCATCGACTCCCTCATCACCGAGTACGCAGTGACCGTCGACGACGGCGACTGGGACACCTACCAAGGGCTCTTCACCCCGGACGGACGCGCCGACTACAGCTCGGCGGGCGGCATCGACGCGAGCGCCGCCGATGTGGCCGGGTGGCTGGCCGGAACGATGGAGCTCTTCCCGATGCGCCAGCATCTGATCGTCAACAGGAGGCTGCGCTTCGGGACGCTCGACCAGGACATCGGCGACATCGCGGAGGTACAGGCCGACTACGTGAACCCGATGCGCTTCGCATCGGGCGAGGGCGAGGGCGAGGGCGAGGGCAAAGGCGGGGGCGGCACGGATTCCGCGGCCCCGGACTTCATCTGCGGCGGCCGGTACGCCTTCACCACGCTGCGTACGCACGAGGGCTGGCGGCTGCGGCAGGTGACCGTGCGGGAGAAGTGGCGCCAGGTGCAGCAGCGCTCCCGAAGCCACACGCCCGGCTGAGACCCGGCTGACCCGGCTGACCCGGCTGAGCAGGGGCGTGGACGGCGCCCTGTGCTAGATCGTCCGGGGCGCGCACACTGGAGACACGACCGGTGTCGGGGCCGAGGGAGGCGCTGCATGGATCCACTCAGCGACGACCGGGACCGGCGGTGGCCGCGCCTATCGGCCACGTCCGTGACGGGGCTGCTCGCATCGGCCCGATGGCGCGGCGCCCTCGCGGTCGCCGTCGGCGCCTTGCCCGCCCTGGCCTTCCCCGCCCCGTCGCTGTGGTGGTTCGCCTACGTCGCGCTCGTGCCCTGGATCCTGCTCGCACGCTCGGCGGAGACCGGGCGCAGGGCGGCGCTCGACGGCTGGCTCGGCGGCATCGGGTTCATGGTGGCGGTGCATCACTGGCTGCTGCCGAGCCTGCATGTGTTCACCCTCGTCATCGCGGCGCTGCTCGGCCTGCTGTGGGCGCCGTGGGGTTGGCTGGTGCGGCGCCTCCTGGGCGGTCCTGCGGCACCGGGGCGGACGGTGGCCGCGCTCGTCGTCCTGCCGTCCGGCTGGCTGATGGTCGAACTGGTCAGGTCCTGGGAGGGCTTGGGCGGACCGTGGGGGCTGCTCGGCTCCAGTCAGTGGCAGGTCGATCCCGCCCTGCGCCTCGCGTCGGTGGGCGGGGTGTGGCTGGTCAGCGCCTTGATCGTCGTCCTGAACACCGGGGTCGCGATGCTCGTCGTGGCCCTGGCCGCACGCCCGTCCGGGACGCCACACACTCCCCGGGCGTCACGCAAGGCCGCGGCGAGGGCCATCCCCGCCGCCGCCGGAATCGTCGCCGTGGCCGCCGTGACGACATCCGCCTGGGCCTGGGCCCCGCGTCCCGAGCCCGAAGGCCGGATGCGCGTGGCCGTCGTCCAGCCCGGCGTCATCGACGGGGTAGGCGGCGCCGACAAGCGGCTCGCGCGCGAGGAGGCACTGACCCGCGATCTGGCGGGCCAGGACCTGGACCTCGTCGTCTGGGGCGAGAGCAGCGTCGGCCACGACCTCGCGCAACGCCCCGACGTCGCTCGACGCATAGCCGCGCTGTCCCGCGATGTCGGCGCCGACATCCTGGTGAACGTGGACGCGCGCCGCTCCGATCAGCCGGGCATCTTCAAGAGCTCCGTCCTCGTGGGCCCCGAGGGCACCACCGGCGACCGCTACGACAAGATGCGGCTCGTCCCCTTCGGCGAGTACGTCCCCGCCCGCTCGCTCCTGGGCTGGGCGACGTCCGTGGGGAAGGCGGCGGGCGAGGACCGCAGGCGCGGGGAGCGCCCGGTCGTGATGGACGTCGGGAACAACCTCAAGGTCGGCCCGCTCGTGTGCTTCGAATCGGCGTTCCCCGACATGAGCCGTCATCTGACGCGCGAGGGCGCCCAGTTGCTGCTCGCGCAGTCGTCCACCTCGACGTTCCAGTCCAGCTGGGCGCCCGAGCAGCACGCCTCGCTCGGCGCGGTGCGGGCCGCCGAGACCGGCCGCCCCATGGTGCACGCCACGCTCACCGGCGTCTCCGCCGTGTACGGCGCGGACGGCGAGCCGGTCGGTGCCCCGCTCGGCACATCGGCGAGCGCCACGGCGACGTACGACATTCCGCTGGCCACGGGCGTCACGCCGTACGTCAGGCTGGGCGACTGGCCCGTGCACGCGGCCCTCGTCGTGCTCGCGGTGCTGTGCGCGGCAGAGGGTGCGCGCACCCTGCGGGGATCCGCGAGGGGACGCTTCAGGCGGCCTGCTCCTGAGCCGCACGGACCACGCGCTCGCACAGCTCATGGGTCGCCAGCGCATCCCGGGCGCTGAGGACCTTGCCCGCGCGCACGGCGTCGAGGAAGGCGAGCACGACCTGCTCGATGCCGCGCTGCCGGGCCACCGAGACCCAGTCCCCGCGTCGACGCACGCTCGGCTGGCCCTTGTGGTCGATGACCTCGGCCAGGTTGAGCACCTGCCGCTTGGTGTCCTGACCGGAGACCTCCAGGATCTCCTCGGTGGAGCCGCTGAGCCGGTTCATCACACCCAGCGCGGTGAACCCGTCCCCCGCCAGCTGCAGTACGACGTGCTCCATGAGCCCGTCCTGGATGCGGGCGCGCACGCCGACGTGGTCGATCGGCCCGGGGGCGAGGAAGCGCAGGGTGTCCACGACGTGGATGAAGTCGTCCAGGACGAGCGTGCGCACGTCCTCGGGCAGGCCGACGCGGTTCTTCTGCATCAGGATCAGCTCGCGCGGGTGCTCGACGCACTGCGCGTAGCCGGGCGCGAAGCGCCGGTTGAAGCCGACGGCGAGGCTGACCGAACGCTCCTCGGCCAGGTGCACGAGCCGCTCCGAGTCGGCGAGTTCGTAGGCGAGGGGCTTGTCGACATACGTGGCCACGCCCGCTTCGAGCAGCCGGGTCACGATCTCCGGGTGGGCGGAGGTCGAGGCGTGCACAAAGGCGGCGTCGATGCCCTGGGCGAGCAGCGCGTCCAAGTCGGTGTGGCAGCGCTCTTCGGGGATGTGGTGGACGCCCGCAACGCGGGCGAGGGTCGCGGGCGTACGCGTCTGCAGGTGCAGTTCGACCCCCGGCAGGGTGGTGAGCACCGGCAGATAAGCCTTCTGCGCGATGTCACCAAGTCCGATACAGCCGACCTTCACCACTGTCCCTGTCTCCTCTACCGCTGTGCTCCAGCGCCGTGCTCTGGCGCTGGAGCGAGTTCTGTTCCCGCAGCATACGGCTGCTGCGGCGGACGCCAGTCGGCGATGGAGGCGAAGCTCCGCAGGATCAGGTTCGGGCCGAGGCGCGCCGCCGCGGCGATGACGCGGTTGCGTACGGCGATGAGCGGGGCGCTCGTCAGATGGTTCATGCGGGCGGCGCGCGCTGCCTGCCGGACGATCGCCGTCGTACGCGGCACCCGGACCGCGCTGTAGCCGGCGAGCCCCGCGGCCAGGTCGCCTCCGGGGGCCGTGTGATGGGCCAGGACGACGGCGTCCTCGATGGCCTGGTTGCCGCCCTGGGCCAGGGTGGGCGCCATGGCGTGCGCGGCGTCGCCGATGAGGGCGACACGCCCCCGGTGGTAGTGCGCGAGGGGCGTGCTCATGTGGCGCACGTCGTTGCGCAGGATGTCCTCGGGGCGTGCGGCGGCGATGATCTCGGGGATCGGGTCGTGCCAGTCGGCGAAGCGGCGCGTCAGCTCGGCCTTCTCGCCGTCGGTGCCGTGTCCGCCTTCGGGGACGGTCGCGGTGGCGTACGCGTAGATCCTGCCGTCCTTGAGCGGGTGGGTGCCCCAGAGGCCGCCGCGCCCCCAGGTCTCGTGCGGTTCGAAGGGGCGGTCGGGGGCGGGGACGACGAGACGCCAGGCCGTGAATCCGGCGTACGTGGGCTGTGGGTGCGCCGGGAACAGGGCCGACCGTACGGCCGAGTTGATGCCGTCGGCGCCGACCACGAGGTCCGCCTCGATGCGCTCGCCGTCGGCGAGGACGACCGCCCTGCGGTCGGCCGCTCCCGGATCGGTGAGCTCGGCCCGCACTCCGGTGCGCAGGGCGTCGCCGGGCAGTGCGGAGACGAGCAGGTCGACGAGGGTCGCGCGGTGCACCACGACGAGCGCGCCGCCGAACTCCGCCGCGGTCACCGCGGCGCTCGTCCGCACGAGCCAGCGTCCGTTCTGCGCACGCATCCCGCCATCGCCCTCCCAGGCGGCGAGCGCGCGGACCCGGTCACCGAGCCCCAGGACGTCCAGGGCGCGCTGGGAGTTGGGCGCGAGCCCGATGCCGGAGCCCACGGGCTCCAGGGTGGTGGCCCGCTCAAGGACGGTGACCCGCCAGCCCGAGAGGTGCAGGGCGATGGCGGAGGTGAGGCCGCCGATGCCACCACCGATGACGACGGCGTAGGGCCTGCGGCTCCGGTGTCCCTGCGGGCCCGGGTGGGGCTGCTGAGGCTGCGCCATGACTCCTCCTGAAGCTCGGACACTACATCTGTAGTAGACGACGCACCGACCGTACTACACCTGTAGTGATCGGGGGTAGGGTGGAGTTCATGACCGCACGCCGACGCAGCGCGGGGCCGCCTGGTCCGCCCCGCAGCGAACTGATCGCCGACACGGCGCTGACCCTGCTCGCCGAGCGCGGCATGCGAGGGCTGACGCACCGAGCCGTGGACGAGGCCGCGGGGCTCCCGCAGGGCTCGACCTCGAACCACGCGCGCACCCGGCTCGCGCTGCTGGAGGTGGCGGTGAGCAGGCTGGCGGAACGCGAGGCGGGCGTACTCACGCCTGCCGAGCTGCAGAGCGTCGCGACCACCGACACGGTCCGTCGCGAGCCCTTGATCACCTCACTCGCCGGGATCCTGCACCGATACCTGACCGGCGACAGCCGCCACCTGCTGATCTCCCGCTACGAACTGGCCCTGGAGGCAAGCCGCAGACCGGAGCTGCGCGCCTACTACGACGCGGCGGGGGCGCAGTTCAGAGAGTCACTGGTGGGCCTGATGCGGACGCTGGGCTCACCGGACCCCGAGCGTCACGCGCTGTCTCTCGTGGCCTGGACCGAAGGCCTGCTGTTCTCCCACGCGGCAGGCTCGTACCGCACCCCGCCACCGAGCGAGAGCCCCCTGCGCGCCGGGCTCCGCGAGCTCCTGCGGGGAATGCTGGACGAGGCCTAGGGCCTTCTGATGGATCTCCGCGGCGTTGCGCACGCTCTCCCACTGCCTTTAAGGGCGTGGGAGGTACCCCCCTCTCGCCGCATGGCACGAAGGGACAGGTGGCTCCGCCCGGCGCGCTCACCCATGCGGGCCAACTTCCCCCCGTTCCCTCGCCGAATGTGCCCCTCAGACCCCAGAGTTGCGCGAATGCACCGAACCACGACCACCGCCACTCTCCTGGTCTCCGTGGCGGTCACCGCCGTCTCCGGCTGTGTGAGCGTCGAGCGGCAGCCCGCGTCGGGGCCGTCCGCCGCGAGCGCCCCACCCCCGGCGCCCCGCCCCGACGGAAACTCCCGGCCGCGGGTCGTGGAGGCACCGGCCCGCGAGGCGCTCGAGCTCATCGGGCCGCCGCGTTCCCCGGCGCCCCGCACCACCGGCACCGCCCCGACCGTCCCCTCCGCGCCGCCCCGCACCGCAAGCCCCGAGCAGCGCTCCGACCCGCCCCCGCACCGCCACGGTCACCGGCCGGAGGCCGCCGAACTGCCGGTGCTTCCCACCGCCGCGCCCACGAACGCGGACCTCTGCGCCCTCGGCAAGCAGTACGGCGGCTGGCAGCCCGACAGCCCCGCGGCCGTCATCTGCCAGGACGCCTACGGGCGTTGAGCCCGCCGGCCCCGGACTCCACACCTCGGCCCCTGCCTCACTCCACCTCGCTCCCCTCCCCCAACTGCAGCTCCAGCCTCCCGATGGCCGCTCGGATCCCGTCCCCGTACCCGTCGTCCCCCAGCGCCCCGACCACCTCACGCGCCCTCCGAATGTGGTTGCGCGCCGCCTCGGGGCGCCCCAGCTTCGCGTAGTCCGCCGCGAGGTTGAGGTGCAGGGAGGGGTAGAAGCCGCGGACGGCGATCGAGTCGTGGTGCTCGTGCAGGCGCTCGTCCGTGAGCTCGTCCGCCGCCGACAACGCCCGCAGGTCCCAGGCCAGTTCGTCCGACGGGTCCTCCTGCGTGTCCGCCATGTAGTGCGCGAGCGTGCAGCGGTGCAGGGGGTCGCCCTCATCGCCGATCTCCGACCACAGGCCCAGGAAGCGGCCCTGTGCCTCCTCGCGGTCGCCTCCGTGGTGCAGCATGACCGCCTGCCCGATCCGGGTCATCATGGCGTCTTCCGCCGCCTGCTCCTGCTGCTCCGCCACCGGGTCCTCCACACTCGTACGCCCATCGTGCAAATCCCTCTCGACGCTATCCGCACGCACTGACAATCACCGTCAGGCGCGGTCGGCCGCGAGGCGCTCACGCGTACCGCTGGGCCAGGCCGGTGACGGTCCTGGCCAGCTCGGCGCGGAGTTCGGGCGGGCCAAGGACCTCGGCCTCCAGGCCGAGCCTGAGCAGGTCGCTCACGGCGACGGGCAGGGTCTCGACCTCCAGGTCGACGACCCGCCGGCCTGCCGTGTCCGGCGCCTTGGCCCCCTCCACGGCCCGCGTCCCCGCCGCCCCGAACAGCGCGGGCAGCAGCCGGAGCCCCGCGGGCGTGACCTGCACGCGCGCCGTCCCCCGCAGGACGCGCGCGTGAAGGTCACGCGAGGCCGTCTCCCAGTAGGCGGCCAGATCGAACCCGGCGGGCCGCGCGGAGGGCTCGTCCGTGGCCGTCACCTCCAGGAAGCGCGAGACCCGGTAGGTGCGTACGGTGCCTTCGGCGGACGCCACCAGGTACCAGTTGCCCGCCTTGAGCACGAGCCCCAAGGGATGTAGTTCGCGGCGCACTTCGCCGCCCCAGCGCCGGTAGTGCGCCCGCAGCACGCGCTGACGCCACACGGCGTCGGCGACGACGGACAGCAGCGGCGCGCTATCGGCCGCGCGGAACCAGCCCTCCGCGTCCAGGTGGAAGCGCTCCTGGATCCGCCGTGACCGCTCACCGAGCCCGGCGGGCAGCGCCGCGCCCAACTTGAGCTGTGCGGTGACCAGTTCGGCACCCAGGCCGAGATCGGCCGCGGCGGCGGGCATGCCCGCGAGGGCGAGGGAGTCGGCCTCGTCGTCCGTGAGGCCGGTCAGCCGCGTGCGGTAGCCGTCCATGAGCCGGAAGCCACCTGCCGGGCCCCGCTCGGCGTAGACGGGCACACCGGCGGCGGCGAGGGCCTCCGCGTCCCGGTAGACGGTGCGTACCGAGACCTCCAGCTCCTCGGCGAGTTCCGGCGCGGTCATCCGCCCGCGGTTCTGGAGCAACAGGAGCAGGGCGAGAAGCCGGTCGGCGCGCATGGATCAAGTCTGCACCGGTACCTGACAGAAGGTGTCAGGTACGGGCGACAAGCTCTCCTCGGCAGCAGCGACCGCCACGGAACCGCTGAGCCGCACGAAGCACACGACCGCCCGAGAAAGGCATCACATGACCACGCCTCCGCACACCACCGAGGCCGACGAGGCCACCGGCACCTTCACCTTCACCCACTGGGACGAGAAGCCCGTCGCCGGAGCGGACGGCGGCGCCCGCATCGCGCACGCCACCGTCACGAACGACTTCACCGGCGCCATCGAGGCCACCGGCACCTCCTGCGAGTACACGCTCATGTACGCCGACGAGACCACCGGCGCCTTCGTCGGCTACGAGTTCGTCGAAGGCAGCGTCGAGGGGCGCACGGGCTCGTTCGTCCTGGAGCAGCGTGGCTCCTTCGGCGCCGACGGCACCATCACCTGCGCCCTGACCGTGCAACCCGGCTCGGGATCGGGCGAGTTGGCGGGCATCGGCGGCACCGGTGCGTTCACCGCGCGGCAGGGCGAGACCTCCGTGCCGTACACCCTCACGTACGCGATCGGCTGAGCTCAGCCGAGGTCCGGGATGCGCCAGTCGATCGGCTCGTGCCCCTGCGCGGCCACCGCTGCGTCGATCTGCGTGAAGGGGTGCGAGCCGAAGAACTTCTTCGCGGAGAGCGGCGAGGGGTGCGCGCCCTTCACGACCACGTGCCGCTCCTCGTCGATGAGGGGGAGCTTCTTCTGGGCGTAATTGCCCCACAGGACGAAGACGGCGGGGTCGGGGCGCTCGGCGACCGCGCGAATCACCGCGTCGGTGAACTTCTCCCAGCCCTTGCCCTTGTGGGAGTTGGCCTCCGAGGCGCGGACCGTGAGCACCGCGTTCAGGAGCAGGACGCCCTGCCGGGCCCACGGCATCAGATAGCCGTTGTCCGGCACGGGGTGGCCGAGCTCCTCCTTCATCTCCTTGTAGATGTTCCGCAGCGAGGGCGGGGTCTTCACGCCGGGCCGCACGGAGAAGCAGAGGCCGTGCCCCTGCCCCTCGCCGTGGTACGGATCCTGGCCGAGGACGAGGACCTTGACCTGGTCGTACGGCGTCGCGTCGAGTGCGGCGAACACTTCGTCACGCGGAGGGTAGACGGGACCCTTCTCCCGCTCTTGCTCGACGAACTCCGTGAGCTCCTTGAAGTAGGGCTTCTGCAGCTCCTCGCCGAGGACTCCGCGCCAGGACGCGGGCAGCATGGCGATGTCGGTCACGTCAACAACCTCCGGTGTGCGGTCACTTCTCACCACAGAACCTACCGGCGGCCACTGACAACCGACCCCTGCTGCCCGCTGCCCCCGCTACCAGCTGGTCTTGCGCTCCAGCTCCCACATCATCATGATCGCCGAAGGGTCGAGGGCGTTCTCGCCGCCCGCGATCTCCTCGCTCGCCATGATGTACTGCTTGCCCTGCCACAGCGGGAGCAGCCGCGCGTCGTCGACGAGGAGCTCCTGGGCCCGCTCGAAGTCGTCGGCCACCGCGCCCCGGTCGGCCTCGCGGCGCGAGCGCGGGAGCACCTCGTCGGTGATCTCCGGCACCGGGTAAGGCGTGTTGAGCACGTTCTTGGTGCCGATGAACGGCGCGATGAAGTTCTCCGCGTCGGGGAAGTCGGGGAACCAGCCACGGCCGAAGACCGGGTACTCGCGCTTCTTGGTCCCGGCGTCGAACTCGGTCCAGGGACGGCCCTTCAGCGTGATCTTGAACAGACCCGAATCCTCGAGCTGCTGCTTGATCTCCTTGAACTCGCCCTCGGTCGCCGAGCCGTAACGGTCGGTCGTGTACCAGAGCGTGAGCGGCACCGGTTCGTTGATCCCCGCGCCCTTGAGGATGTTCGCGGCCTTGGCCTTGTC
Source organism: Streptomyces sp. A18 (assembly GCF_059026065.1). NCBI lineage: Bacteria > Bacillati > Actinomycetota > Actinomycetes > Kitasatosporales > Streptomycetaceae > Streptomyces > Streptomyces sp. A18. The sequence continues at coordinate 242,085 of NZ_JBWLKL010000010.1, forward strand.
GGGGTCTCCGTAGTCGTCGAAGAAGCCGGTGCCGTGCCCGGTGAGGCCCTGGGGGACCATCGAGTAGAGCGGCTCGACCGTGTCCTGGTAGATCTTGTGGGCGATGGCCGGGCGGTCGATGAGCTGGGCGAAGGCCTGACGGACCGGCTTCTTCCGGGCCCACGGGTCATCGGGGTTGAACACCAGGTAGCGGATCTCGGTGCCCGCGCCCTCGACGAGCTGGATGCCCTCGCGGGCGTTCTTGTTGGCCTGCATGTCGACGACGTCCTGCGCCGCGAGGCCGCGGAAGGTGACGTCGATCTGCTTGTTCTTCAGGGCCTCGACCATGGTGGCCGACTTCTTGAAGTAGCGGATCGTGACGGCGTCGTTCTTGCGGTCGGCCGCACCCTTGTAGTGGGTGTTCTTCACCAGCTCCGCCCGGTCACCGGCCTCGTACGACTCCAGGGCGTACGGCCCCGAGCCTGCGATCGTGGTGCCCTTGCGGAGCTTGTCCGCCGGGTACTCCAGGGGGTCGACGATCGACATGGCGGGCGTGGAGAGCACGAACGGGAAGGTGGCGTCCGACTTCTTGAGGCGGAACGTGACCGTCCGGTCGCCTTTCGTCTCGACCGAGTCGAGCGAACCGAGCAGACCGGCGGGCCCGCCCTTCACATCGATGCGCCGCATCCGGTCGAAGGTGAACTTGACCGCCTTCGCGTCGAGCGCGTGACCGTCGGAGAACTTGAGGCCCTCCCGGAGCTCGCAGGTGAAGACCTTGTTCGTCGCGTCGGTGAACTTGCACGACTCGGCCGCATCGGGCTCGGGCTCGGCCGCCCCGCTGGGGAAGCTCAGGAGGGTCTGGAAGACGTTGCGGTACAGCTCCCAGGAGCTGTCCCAGGCGGCCGCCGGATCGAGGGTGCTGGGAGCACTCATCGTGCCGACGGTGATCTGCTGCTCCTCGTCGGACTCGTCCGAGGAGAAGACCCCGCACCCAGAGAGCAGGGATATGGACACCAGCGCCGCGGCCGGCCGCAGGCCCCGGCGGGGCAGCCCGGCCAGGCCGCGGAGACCCGCCGCCGCCACCAGGCGAACTTCACTGAACACGCGCACGCTCCTCGATCGGCCATGCCATGGGTCGGGAGACAATATCGCAATGCCCCGCCGGGCCAACTCGCGGCGCCGACGGGGCACTTGATGCGCGTGTACGTCCCTTTTCAGGGGCGTAACCGGCGATTGGTCGCCCTTCGTCAGGCGACGCCCGCATTGAGGAAGATGCCGCCATCGACCACGAGTGTCTGCCCTGTGATCCAGTCGGACTGGCTGGACGTGAGGAACGCCGCGGCGCCCCCGATGTCCTCGGGCACACCGAGACGCCCCAGAGGATACGCGGCTGCGGCCTCCTCCTCACGCCCCTCGTACAGGGCCTGGGCGAACTTGGTCTTGACCACGGCCGGCGCGATCGAGTTGACCCGCACCTTCGGCGCGAACTCGTGCGCGAGCTGCAGGCTGAGGTTGACCATGGCGGCCTTGCTCATGCCGTACGCGCCGATGAACGGCGAGGGAGACACACCCGCGACGGACGCGATGTTCACGATCGCGCCGCCGTTCTCGCTCTGCCAGGCCTTCCAGGTCTGCTGGGCGAAGCCGAGCGCCGAGATCACGTTGGTCTCGTAGACCTTGCGGGCCACATTGAGGTCGAGCTCGGCCATCGGCCCGAACACCGGGTTCGTACCGGCGTTGTTGATCAAGAAGTCGACCCGCCCGAAGGCCTCCATGGCGCGCTCGACGGCTACCGCCTGGTGGGCCTCGTCGTGGGCCTTGCCCGCGACGCCGATGACGCGGTCGGCGCCGAGCTTCTCGACGGCCTCCTTGAGCGCGTCCTCGTTGCGTCCCGTGATGCACACACGGTCACCGCGGGCGACGAGCGCCTCCGCGATGCCGTAGCCGATGCCACGGCTCGCGCCCGTGATGAGCGCGGTCTTTCCGCTGTCCTGCACTGTCATCTCCGCATCCCTCCGGGACGAACTAGTTGAGCGGGCCGCCGGCCACGTACATGACCTGACCCGAGACGAAGCCCGCGGCGTCGCCCGTGAAGAAGGCGATGGCGTTGGCGATGTCCTCGGGGCGGCCGACGCGCTGCACCGGGATCTGCGTGGCGGCAGCGGCCTGGAAGTCCTCGAAGCCCATGCCGACGCGGTCGGCGGTGGACTTGGTCATCTCGGTGACGATGAAGCCCGGGGCCACGGAGTTGGCGGTGACGCCGAACTTGCCGAGCTCCTTGGCCAGCGTCTTGGTGAAGCCCTGCAGGCCGGCCTTGGCGGCGGCGTAGTTCACCTGGCCGCGGTTGCCGAGCGCGGAGGACGAGGAGAGGTTCACGATCCGGCCGAACTTGGCGTCCACCATGTGCTTCTGGCAGGCCTTCGACATCAGGAACGCACCGCGCAGGTGCACGTTCATGACCGTGTCCCAGTCGTTCGCGCTCATCTTGAAGAGGAGGTTGTCGCGGAGCACACCGGCGTTGTTCACGAGGATCGTGGGCGCGCCGAGCTCGTCGGCGATGCGGGCGACGGCCGCCTCGACCTGGGCCTCGTCGGACACGTCGCAGCCGACCGCGATCGCCTTGCCACCGGCAGCGGTGATCTGCGTGACGGTGTCCTTGCAGGCGGCCTCGTCGAGGTCGATCACCGCGACGGCGCGGCCTTCGGCGGCCAGACGCACGGCGGTCGCCGCGCCGATGCCTCGCGCTGCTCCGGTCACGACCGCGACGCGCTGCTCAGTGGTGGACATGCTGGTTCTCCTCGCCCTTGGGATGCGGCTCTACGGTACGCCCCGATGGTGAGCGACCGCTTAGTACCTTCAGCTGAACGAGACGCTAGAAGCCCTGGCACCCGGTGTCAACGGCACACCGGGAGCTGTGCTTCTTCACCTCACCAGGAGGTCGAGGAGTCGGTCCACCTCCGCGGCAGGATCCGCCGTGAGCCCCGTGTGCACCGGCCCCGGCTGCACGACCGTAGAGCGCGGCGCGATCAGCCACCGAAAACGCCGCCCGGCATCATCCCGCTCGGCCTGGCCCGCGCCTGCGCCGCCCGCGCAGATCCGCTCGACGGCGCCGAGCGCGGCCCGGATGCCCCCGAGGTCGGCCTCCGGGTCCAGGGCCCGCAGCTTGCCCTCGTCGAGGTGCGTACGGGCGGCCACGAAGGACTTGGCCCGGCAGTAGACCACCACCCCCGCGTTGAACTGCTCCCCGCGCTCCACGCGCGGCACGACGCGCACCAGGGCGTACTCGAAGACGTCCCGCTGGGCCGATGGGATCGGCGGCTGCTCGGTCACTGGGTGGCGCCCTTCCGCTGCGGCTCGGGCAGCTGGATCCGTTCATGGATGGTCCTGGCCCGCGGCAGCAGCGCCGCCACATAGGCGCGGCGCACGGCGTCGGGGTTCTCGAAGCCCGGCTCGTCCACCAGCCAGGCGTCGGGCACGTCGGCCGCGGCCGCGCCGAGCAGTTCCTCGGTGACGAGCGGGGCGAGCTCGGCGGCGGCCGCGGCGATGTCGGGGCCGAAGGGGGCGAGGGCGTGGTCGGACGCGTCGTACGGCTTGGCGGCCGCGGTCTCGGCGGTGCGCCAGTTGTGGTGCCAGATCATGCTCGCGCCGTGGTCGATGAGCCACAGGTCGCCGCCGGTCATCAGCATGTTCGGGTTGCGCCAGGAGCGGTCCACGTTGTTGATCAGCGCGTCGAACCACACGACGCGGCCCGCCCCCACCGGGTCGACCTCGTACGCGAGCGAATCGAAGCCGAGCGCGCCCGAGAGGTACTCCATCCCGAGGTTCAGCCCGCCGCTCGACTTGAGCAGCTCCTGCACCTGCTGATCGGGTTCGCCCAGGCCGAGCACCGGGTCGAGCACGATCGTCGTCAGGCCCGGCACCCGGAAGCCGAGTCCGCGCGCCAGCTGCCCGCAGATCACCTCGGCGACGAGCGTCTTGCGGCCCTGTCCGGCGCCGGTGAACTTCATGACGTACGGCGCGTACGCCCCCTGGCTGTCCACGGCCTCGACGAGGCCGGGGAGCGATCCGCCCTCCCGCAGAGGCGTGGCGTAGCGGACCGCGGTGACTTCAGTGAGCATTGGCCCAGGTTAATGCCGGTGCGAACACCGCTCGCGCAAGAAGTGCAGACGCGTTTGAACACGGGGGTGCGCGGCCTCGTACCACCAGACATGACCCTTTCGAAGGAACCCCATCCCGCGCTCACCCGCCGTTCGGTCGTCTCCGCGGCGGGTGTCGTGAGCCTGGCCGCCGCGCTCGCCGCCTGCGGTGAGAGCGACGACGGTTACGACTCCGACCCGGCCGCCGACGAGACGCCCGAGGAAGCCGCTGAGCCCGGCGGCGCCGCCGGGGCCGTGCTCGCCAAGACGTCCGAGATCCCGGTGGGCGGCGGCAAGATCTTCAAGAAGGAGGGGGTGGTGGTGACCCAGCCGACGGAAGGCGAGTTCAAGGCCTTCTCGAACCGTTGCACCCATAAACAGTGTCCGGTGACGAGTGCCGAGGGCGGCACCATCAACTGCCCTTGTCACGGCAGCAAGTTCGCGATCGCCGACGGGAGCGTGAAGGCCTCCCCGGCGCCGAAACCGCTGCCCGCGGCCCAGATCCGCGTGGAGGGGGACTCGATCACACTGGCCTAGGACTCTTCCAACTGCCGAGCACGTCCTCGGTGGTGGCGATGGTGGCCACCAGGGCGAGCGTGTTGCGGATCATCGCGGGCGCGTAGTCGGAGGGGACTCCCGCGATGGCGTCCGACGGCACGACGACGGTGTAGCCCAGGTTCACGGCGTCGAAGACGGCGTTCGGTATCGCCACGTTCGCCGACACGCCGGTCACCAGGAGGGTGCGGCACCCGAGGTTCCGCAGCAGCGGGTCGACATCCGTGCCCGCGAGGGGCGAGAGTCCGTGCAGCCGCCGTACGACGAAGTCCTCGTCGGCGACTTCGATGGGCGGCGCGATCCGCACGGCCTTGGTCCCGGACAGCTGCTGCACGGGCAGCCGCCCCGCGGCACGGAAGAGGCGGGCGTTGTGGTTGGCGCCCCGTCCGTCGGGCCGGCGTTCGGCGACGGCGTGCAGCACCGGGACACCGGCCAGGTGGGCGGCGGAGACGAGCCGGGCGACATTGGCGAGGCAGCCCGAAGAGCGTGCCTCTGCGGCGAGTTCGGGCAGCGCGCTCTCCGTCCCCACCACGCCCTGCTGGCACTCGACGGTCAACAGAGCGGTGGTGGCGGGGTCGAGGAGTTCCCTGAGCTGTTCGTGCGACGGCATGGCTCCCCCTGTCCGGGTCGTCCGGGACAGCCGAGGCATCCGGCGCCCGGGATGCGCGGAGGTTAGCCGCCATTGCGTCACGGCGGAAGAGACCGCATGCTTTCCTGACGCTCAGTCAGGTATGGCTGTGCGCCCACCTTTTCCACATGTCGCGGGAGGACCGATGGCCGTCACACAGCGCCGGGGCCGCAGGATCATGATGTCGCCGGACGAGCTCGACGCGTTCCTCGGCGCGGAACGGACCTGCCGGGTCGCCACCGTCTCCGGCGACGGCGCCCCGCACGTCAGCGCGCTCTGGTTCACCTGGGACGGCACGTCCTTGTGGCTGTTCTCGATCACCCGCAGCAAGCGCTGGGCGGACCTGCGGGGCGACCAGCGGATCGCCGTGGTGATCGACGCGGGCGTCGAGTACGGAGAGCTGCGGGGCGTGGAGCTGTCCGGGACCGCGGCCTTCGTCGCCGAGTCGCCGCGCGTGGGCGAACCCTGCCCCGAACTCGTCGTGCCTGAGCGTCTGTTCGCCCGGAAGTACTTCGGGATGGACACGATGCCGTACGACGGGAAGCACGCGTGGATCCGGCTCACGCCCGACGCGATCGCATCCTGGGACTTCCGGAAGCTGGCGGCACTGCAGGCCCGCCCCTGATCACAGCAGCAACCGGGACGACAGGAGTACCCGAGACCACAGGCCCACCCGCGATCACTGGCCCATCTCGGCCCCCGCCCCCTGGAGCGCCTCCACAGCCGCCCTGATCGACGGCCGGCGGTCCGCCTCCGCCCGCCACACCACGTACACATGACGGCGCACCCGATGCCGCACCGGAACCATCCGCACCCCGGCAGGCATCGGATCGCGCCCCAACTGGGGTGCCACGCACACGCCGAGACCCGCGGCCACCAGCGCGAGCTGGGTGTGATGCTCCTCCGCACGGTGTGCGATCCGCGGCTCGATGCCCTTGGCGCGCAGCGTGAACATCAGCCACTCGTGGCAGAACTCGCCCTCCGCCCAGGTGATCCACTCGTCGTCCGCGAACTCCTCGAGGTCCACTTCGGCGCGGTCGGCGAGGGGGTGCGCCGCGGGCATGGCGACATCGGCGGGGTCGTCCAGGAGGGACGCCTTGACCAGGCCTTCGGGCATCGGCAACGGCTTGTTGTACCAGTCGAGTACCACCGCCATGTCGATGTCCCCGCGCACCACGGCGGCCACTGCGGGCTGTGGCTCCAGCTCCTGGGAGCGGACGCGCAGGCCGGGGTGCCCGGCACGCAGCGCGCTCAGCGTGGCGGGCAGCAGGCCGCGCATCGCCGTGGGGAACGCGGCGATGCGCAGCTCGCCGACGGCCTTGCCGCGCTGCTCCTCCAGATCGGCCTTGGCCAGCTCCACCTGGGAGAGGATGCGCGCGGCATGCTCGGCGAGGAGCCGTCCCGCGTCGGTGAGCCGCACTCCGCGGCCGTTCTTGGCCAACAGCTGCTGGCCCACCTCGCGCTCCAGCTTCGTCATCTGCTGGGAGACCGCGGACGTCGTGACGTGCAGCCCCGCCGCCGCGCCGCTGACCGAGCCGTGCCGGGCCAGGGCGTCGAGCGTGCGCAGGCGCTCCAGGTTCAACATGTAAGCGATGCTACGCGATACCGGGCAGTTAATTTCGCTTGTTCTACGAGGTCCGGGTGGACCAAGGTGACATGCATGAGCGTCACCACCCCGCACGGCTCCCTCGCCGCCGCCTCCTCGGCCTCCCCCGCCTCCCCCGCCTCCTCGTCGGCCCCTGTCGAACCGAAGCCCCGCCGCGTCCTCGGCTGGCGCCTGCGCTTCGGCGTCCTCTCACTGATCTGGGGCTTCAGCTTCCTGCTGATCAAGGTCGGCACAGAGGGCTACGCGCCCTTCCAAGTCACCCTGGGGCGGCTGGTGTTCGGCACCGCCGTCGTCGCGGCCGTGCTCGTGACGAAGCGCCGGCGGCTGCCGCGCGGTGCACGGACATGGGCGCATCTCGCGGTCGCGGCGCTGTTCCTCAACGCCCTGCCGTTCTCGCTCTTCGCCTACGCGGAGCTGACGATTCCGTCCACGCTCGCCGGCATCTGCAACGCGACGTCGCCCCTGTGGGGCATGGCACTCTCCCTGGTCGCGCTCTCCGAGGACCGTCCGACGCGGCGCAGGGTCGCCGGGCTCGGCATCGGGTTCCTCGGAGTGCTCACGGTCCTCGGCGCCTGGCAGGGCTTCAGCGGCCTCGACTTCGGTGGTACCGCGATGGCGCTGCTCGCCTCGCTCTGCTACCCGATCGGCTGGATCTACGTGCGCCGCACCCTGGCAGGGACCGGCCACTCGAACCTGTCGCTGACCGGCGCCCAGCTCCTGATCGCGACCGTGGAACTGGCCGTGGTGACCCCGCTGTTCACGTCCTTCCCCACGCACTTCCCCGTCGTGCCGCTCCTCGCGATCGTGGCACTGGGTGCCGTCGGCACCGGCGTCGCCTTCCTCATCCAGTACGGCCTGGTCGCCGAGGTCGGGCCGACGACGGCCCAGATGGTCACGTACTTCGTCCCGGTCATCGCCACCGCCGCGGGCGTCGCCGTGCTCGGCGAGTCCCTGAGCTGGTCGACGCCGGTCGGCGCGGTGATCGTCCTGGCGGGCGCGGCGCTCACCCAGTCCAGGCCGCGCGAGCGCTCACGGAAGCCCGCTCACTCGTAGCGACGCGCGGGAGCGGGCCCGGTGGCGGACGCGACGGCGTCCGCCATGGCTTCGATGTCGCCGTCATCGAGCGTCGACACCGTGATCCGCACCCCGGGACGCGCGTTCATCCGGAACCGCGCCCCCGGGGCAACGGCCCACCCCGCGTGCAGCAGCCTGGCGACGGCGCCGGTCTCGTCCGGTACGGGCACCCACACGTTCATGCCGCTGCGCCCGTGCGCCGCCACGCCCCGCTCGGCGAGCGCGGCGATCAGGGCGTCACGCCGCTTCCCGTAGGACGCCGCCACCTCGGCCGCGTCCACCGCGCCGTCCGCCCACAGCCGCACCACGGCGCGCTGCGACAGATGGCTCACCCACCCAGGGCCGAGGCGCTGGCGCCCCTGCACGCGGTCGACGGTGACCGCGTCCCCCGTGAACAGGGCGAGCCGCAGGTCAGGTCCGTACGCCTTGGCCGTGGAGCGCACGAAGGCCCAGCTGCGGGTCACGCCCGCCAGGGGGTGCAGCGGCAGGTCGACGATGGCGTGGCCGTGGTCGTCCTCGATGAGCAGCACGTCCTTGTGCGCGGAGAGCACTTGGCGCAGGGCACGCGCGCGTGGGGCACTGATCGCGGCACCCGTCGGGTTCTGGGCGCGGTCGGTGACGATGAGCGCCCGGACGCCGCCGCGCAGCGCCTGAGCCACGTCGGCGGGCAGCGGCCCTTCGTCGTCCACGCCCACCGGGACCGTACGCAGCCCGAGCACCGGCATCAGATCGAGCAGGCTGCCCCATCCGGGGTCCTCGACCGCGACGGAGTCGCCGGGCTTGAGATGTGCGGCGAGCACGCGCTCGATGGCGTCGAGGGACCCGGAGGTGACGGCGACAGGGCCGTCCGGCACGCCGTCCTCGTCGAGGGCCACGCGCGCGTGGCGGGTCATTTCGGGGTCCACGGCCGCCTCCCCGTACAGCACGGGCCGCCGGTCGCCCTCCGCGGCGGCGGCCGCGAACACCTCGGCGAGCGGGGGGAGCAGTGCCGTGTCCGGATTGCCGTTCGACACGTCGCGCACCCCCGCGGGCACATCCACACGGATCAGCTCACGCACCGTCGTCGCCGGCTTGGGGCGTACGCGGCTGCCGCGCCGCCCCGCCGTCTCGATGACGCCACGTTCGCGCAGCGTGCGGTAGGCGGCGGCCACCGTATTGGGATTCACCCCGAGCCGCTCGGCCAACTCGCGCATCGGCGGAAGCAGTTGACCCGGCTCCAGCCCCCCGCCACCCACCGCGCGCTCCACGCTGGCAGCGATCTCAGCTGCACGTCGACCTTCGATCCGATACTCTCCTAGCACAAACCTGATTATGCACTAGTGCAATGGAGAAGGCAATGAGCGTCGCATCCGAGTCCGGCATCGAGACCGGCGTCGAGTCCGCCACCGACACCGTCTCGTACGCGCCGACCGACCTCACCGTCCCCACCCGCGGCCGGGACCGCGCCGCGTACGACCAGGAATTGGTGCACGCGATACTCGACGAGGCCTACGTCTGCCACCTCGGTTTCGTGCGGGACGGCGCTCCCGTCGTCCTGCCGACGCTGTACGGCCGGGTGGGCGAACGCCTGTACGTGCACGGCTCCACGGGCTCCCGGCCGCTGCGGATGGCGGGAGACGCCCGGAAGCAGGAAGAAGCCGACCCGGGGCTCGCGGTCTGTCTGACGGTCACCCACGTCGACGGCCTCGTCCTGGCCAGGTCGGCCTTCCACCACTCGATCAACTACCGCTCCGTGGTGATCCACGGCACCGCCCACCAGGTCACGGACCCCGAAGAGAAGCGCACCGCCCTGGACGCGCTCGTCGACCACGTCGTGCCCGGCCGATCCGCCGACTCCCGCCCCGCGAACGCGAAGGAACTCGCCGCGACCGCCGTGCTCAGCCTCGACCTCGCCGCGGTCTCCGCCAAGCTCCGCACCGGCGGCCCGAGCGACGACCCCGAGGACCTGGACCTCCCGCACTGGGCCGGCGTCGTCCCGCTCCGCAAGGGCCACGACCCCCTCGTCCCGTCGGCCGACCTGGCCCCCGGCATCGAAGCGCCCGACTACCTGATCGAGCTGTGATGCTGATCCACCCCTGGGACGCGCCGCGCTCCGACGCCGAGTGGCAGCAGTGGCTCTCCGGCCACGACTTCGGGCAGCTCGCGGTGAACGGCCTGCCCGGAGAGCCCCCGCACGTCCAGCCCGCGCACTTCGCCTACGAGACCGGCCACGGCCCGCACGGCCGGGTGATCACCCACCTGGCGCGCCCCAACCCGCTGTGGCCCGCGCTCGAAGCCGATCCCGAGGTCCTGCTCAGCGTGGTGGACGACTACGTGTACGTGCCGGGCCCCTGGCAGGCGCCGCCGGGCACCCCGCCCGAGCACGGCGTGCCGACCAGCTTCTACGCCGCCGTCCAGCTCCGCTGCACGGCCCGCGTCGTGGACGACCCGGCGGAGAAGGCCGAGCTCCTCAACCGCCAGGTCGCCCACTTCCAGCCGGAGGGCGGCTCGTCCCCGGCCGCGGCGGGAGAGGCCCCGTTCGGCCGCATGCTCTCGGGCATCCGCGCCCTGTGCCTCGAAGTGACCGACGTACGAGCGAAGTTCAAGTACGCCGGCCGCAAGCCGATGGACGTCCAGGAGCAGATAGCGGCGGCCCTCACGGAGCGCGATGGCCCCAGGGACGCGGCGGCGCGGACGCACCAACTACGCCGCCGCTGAGCGCCCTTTCAGGGGCGCGGGGCTGAGACATGTGCGGCTCCGCCGCGTGGGGGCGATCAACCCCACCGGCCTGCGGGCTCAAGACGACACTCGCGGGGCCCTGCCACCCACACCGCGCCCCGCGAGTTCCCGCGTCTCGGCGGCCGCCAGTCCCGTCACCGCGGCCAGCATCAGCAGAGTCCCCAGCACTGTCGACACGGTCAGCTCCTCACCGAGCAGCACCACCGCGATGACCGCGGCGCTCAGCGGCTCGAGGAGCGTGATCACGGAGACGGTCGCGGACCGGATGACGGCCGCGCCCGCGAAGTACAGGGCGTAGGCGACCGCCGTCGGGATCACGACGATGTACAGCAGGTAGACACCCATCCGCGCCGGTTCGGCGGCGTGCGGGACCAGGCCCTCCACCGCGGCGAGCGGCAGCAGGCAGACGGACACCACGGCGAACGACCAGACCGTGGTGTCGGACGAGTCGGCGCCGCCGTCCCGCCCCCACCACCGCGTGAGCAGCGTCATCGTGGCGTACGCGGCCGCCGAGAGCAGGCCCCACCCGACGCCCGCGGGACGCACGCTGGCGTCACCGCCGCCCAGGACGAGCACCACGAGCCCTGCCAGCGCCCCGGCCACGGCGACGGCCCCGCCGCTCCCGAGCCGCTCGCCCATGGTGAACCGCGCCCCGAGCGCGATGAGAACGGGCCCGGCGCCCATGGCGACCACCGTGCCGACCGCGAGTCCTGTCGACTCGACGGCCGCGAAGTAGGCGGTCTGGAACACGGCGAGGGCCACGCCGGTCGCCACGATCCGCGGCAGCCTGCGCCGCAGCGGCGCGGCCCCGGCGGCGTACGAGGACCGTCGGCGCGCCCGCAGCAGACGGACGGCGAACAGCAGCACGAAGCCGCCCGCGCACCGCCAGAAGGACAGGGCCACCGGCCCCATGTCACTGGCGTCGAAGACCAGCGCGGCAGCGGCACCCGCGGTGCCCCAGGCCGTTCCGGCGACGATCAGGTAGAAGAGGCCTCGTCCGACGGACAGGCCGGAGTCAGCAGTCGACACATTCGACACGTGAGTTCTCCGCAGAAAGGAAAGAAGAAGTGCTCTGGCTCCGTCTGCGGGCAGCGTCGTTCCACCCGGCGACCGGCCGGGTGTGATCCAGGAGGTGCCCGCGCTTAAGCGGCGGGAGGCGGAAGAACGAGCGCGCGTGAATGCATGATCAACACCCTAAGCGGCAGTGCCTGTTGACGACAACTGTTCCTTCGGCTCCGGCGCCCCGCCCGCGGTAGGCCCCTCCCGCGGCTTGGCGGGCGTGGACGACTGCGCGATGAACGCCCCCGCGAGCACCACGGCGCCCCCGATGATCTGCGGCGCCGACAGGTGTTCGCCCAGCATGACCCAGGCGAGCACGGTCGCGATGACCGCTTCCAGACAGGCCACGACCCCCGCGACCTGCGGCGAGAGCCGACGCACCGAGAGCACCCCGGTGACGTACGCGACGACGGTCGCGATCAGCACGATCCAGGCGATGAGCGCCCACGCGGGCACGGCCGAGCCGTCCATGTCCGCGCTGCCCGCGAGCACCGACCAGTCCATGCCCCAGGGGCGCGCCACCACCGTCAGGACCGCGGCCCCGATGAGCAGTCCGAACGCGATGACGCCGAGCGGATCGGGGGCGTCGTCCCCGGCGTCGCTGCCCTGGTCGGACAGCACGAAGTAGCCGACCTGACAGCACGCGGCGCCCAGCGCGAGCAGCAGCCCCACGGCGTCGAAGCTCAGCCCGGCCCACACCTCCACGACGCAGGCGAGGCCGCCGACCGCGAGCACCACGCCCACCGCGGCGGCTCGCGTCACGGGCCGGCGCTGCACGAAGCGCACCCAGCCGAGGACGAGCGCGGGCGCGAGATATTCGACCAGGAGCGCGACGCCGACGGGGATGCGGGAGATCGCCGCGAAGTAGCAGGCCTGGACACCTGCGACGGCGAGCAGGCCGAAGCCGAGGAGGAGCGCGGGCCTGCGGAGCAGCAGTCCACGGTGGCGCCAGGCGACCGGCACCATCACCAGGGCGGCGCCCGCCACTCGCAGCCACACCACGTGCAGCGGGTCGAGACCCGCCTCGATCAGCGGCTTGGCGGCGACGCCCGAGCCGCCGAAGGCGACCGCCGACCCCAGGGCGAGCCCCAGGCCGACGCCTCTCCCCTGGCTCAGCCGTGAGCCTGTCTGTTTCCCCCGAGACGCTTGCACCGGGACATCATGACAGGACGTGTCATGAGCGTCACCCCTGATAGACCCTGTCTCAATCGGCGGACGTCTCGGCGTACGGATCGGCGTATGGAGCGGCATACGGGTCGATGAACGCGTCGGCCGACGATCCGGTGAACGGATCGTCCTCGATGCGCCGGAGGATCACCCCCGCATCGGCCCCTGCCCGCCCCAGGACCTCGACCGCGCGGCAGTCCGGATCGGCGAGAAGCCCCGCGAGGAGGTCGACGCCGGCGGCGCGCGGTTCGCCGCGCCGCTCGGCCCGCGCGATGGCCGCGGCCATGGCGGCGGTCGCGGACGGCGACCAGCCGGTGTCCTTCACGGGGCCGGACTGCACGGGAACGGAGTTGCCCGCCCGGTCGCCCGCCCGCACCATCGGCACCGCTCCGGAGTCCTCGACCGTGCCCTGCCACTGCAGGCCGTAGCCGATGCTGCGCTGGACGAGATAGCCGAGGAGCCGCACCACTTGAGCCTCGTCGTCCAAGGCCGCCCGCACATCCGGGTCGGTCTCCAGCAGGGAGTGCAGCAGATGCGCGGTGTCGATCTGCCGGTCCCCGTCCCGCACCGCACGCCGGCGCGCGCCCGCCATCACCGACGCCAGCGCGGCGTTGAGTCGGGAGTCGGTCTCTGCTCGGGTCGGGCCTGGCTCGGCGCCCTGGGGGGTACGGCTTTGCACACCTCCCACCCCATCAGCCACCGGGTTCGGCGTCATCGGCGGCGGGAAGCATCTTCGCGTCCGACACAGGTTGGGTACGCATGTGTCGCTTCTCCTCCTTACGGATGAGATCTCACTGTTCTTCCCCGAGGGGCGCGCGCCGCCTTGATTCGCGCCGGGCACGCAACCATGGCACGGGGGTCACTCGTCTCTCAGGCATGGAGTGCGGGTGCTGGATGGTCGCGCTGCCCGCGATCGACGGCAGACAGTACGTGTATCGGGTGTACGCACCCGATGACGCACTGCCCGCCGACCTGTTCTGGGACGCCTGGCACTGCCACGACGAAAGCCCGTTCCCCAGGGCGTGCGACCTCTTCGACGCGGCGGTGATACGCAGGGTCGGCTGACCCGCGGCCCCTATGCGGCTCGCGTCCCGATGACGACGGTCGCGTACATCTCCTCGTCACTCACCGACCGTGCGACCAGACCGCCGTCGGCAACCGCTTCGAGCGCGTACGGCACCTGCCGCTCGCTCGTCTCGAACAGCAGCCGCCCGCCGGGCGCCAGCCAGCGCGCCGCGTCCGCGGTCACCCGCCGCAGGACGTCGAGGCCGTCCGCACCGCCGTCGAGCGCCACCCGCGCCTCGTGGATCCGCGCTTCCGGCGGCAGGAGACCCACCTCTTCGGTGGGTACGTAGGGGACGTTCGCCAGGAGTATGTCGACGCGGCCCCTCAGGGCTCCGGGCAGCGGCTCGTAGAGGTCGCCCTCGTAGACCCGTCCGCCCGTGTCGGCGACGTTGCGCCGTGCGCACCGCACGGCGGCGGGGTCGATGTCGGCGGCGTGCAGTTCGACCCGCTCGACGGAGGCGCCGAGCGCGGCCCCGAGCGCGCCCGAGCCACAGCACAGGTCGACGACGACCGCGCCCGGCCCGGCGAGCGCGGCGGCCTGGCGCACGAGGAACTCGGTGCGCCGCCGGGGCACGAAGACCCCGACGTCCACGGCGATCCGCAGACCGCAGAACTCCGCCCAGCCCAGGACGTGTTCGAGCGGCTTGCCGGAGACGCGCCGCTCCACCATGGCGGCGAGTTCGGCGTGGTCACGCGCGGTGGCGACGAGCAACGACGCCTCGTCCTCCGCGAAGACACAGCCCGCGGCGCGCAGCCTGGTGACGATGGCGGAAGGCGTGAGGGACGTTATGGACGGTGAGACCGACATGATGCGGAGGAACCTTTCGGGATACCGATGGGGCTCCCTCGGTCACCTATGCCGGGTGAACCGCGCGGTCGCGAAGGGGGAGCGCCCGACCTGCTGCTGCGGTAATGGGTCTCACCTCCTGGGTCCTTCTGCCCGCGTCCGTCGCGGGGATGGCAACAGTACCCGACCCGGTCACGGGCAGGTCCGCCGAGGTGACCACAACATCTGACGGTTCATCAGTATTGAATGTTCCGGGCCCTGCGGCTACGTTCCGCGACACCGCAGCTGCGCCCCGCCGCAGCGCCCAACGAGAAGGGGTCGTCGCATGGCCGAAGTCAGCGCGGAAGCACGGATCGAGGCGCCCGCCGAGAAGGTCTGGGCCCAACTCACCGACTTCTCCTCGTACGGCGAGTGGAACGCCACCCACACGAGCTTCCCCCAGGGCGCCCCCACCAACTTGGAGGCGGGCGGCACGTTCGCGGAGAACATGAAGCTCATGGGCTTCCCCGCCGAGGTCAACTGGACGATCGAGGAACTGGAGAGCGAGCGCACCCTGGCGATCAAGGGCAAGGGGCCGATGGGCGTCACGGTCGGCACCCGCTACACGCTCTCCCCCGAAGGGGACGCGACGAACGTACGCATAGACGGGGAGTTCACGGGCGCGGCGGTCTCCTTGATGGCGGGCAAGCTGAAGGATTCGGCGACGGCGGCGCTGAACGAGTCGCTGCGAAAGCTGGCGGGCCTGGTGACCTGACCTCCCGCACGCAAAGAGGCGCCCCACACTCAAGTGCGGGGCGCCTCAGCGGCACGCCTCAGTCCTCATCGGCGAGGATCAGATACAGCTTCTTACGGGCGTCGTTGATGACCGTCAGAGCCTTGTCGCGCTGATCCTTGCTGCCGGTCTTCCAGACCTGGCCGAACGCCTCCATCAGACCGAACCCGGCCTGGCGGATCTCGCTCAGCGTCTCCCAGTCGACCCCGCGCCCGGCCTCTTCCCAAGGCGCGTCGGGACCTTCTTCGGCCGCGGTGGTGCCGGCCTCGGTGAGCGAGAAGAGCTTCTTGCCGCCCTCGCTCGCGCTGACGATCAGGCCCTCGTCCTCCAGGAGCTGGAGGGTCGGGTACACCGAACCCGGGCTGGGCTTCCACGCCCCGCCGCTGCGCTCGGCGATCTCCTGGATCATCTCGTAGCCGTGCATCGGCCGGTCCTTCAGGAGGGCCAGGATCGACGCGCGTACGTCGCCGCGCCGCGCCCTGCCTCGCGGACCGCCCCTGCCGCCTCGTCCGCCGCCCCAAGGGCCGCCGGGCCCACCGGGACCGCCGAAGCCGGGACCGAAGGGACCGAACGCGGAGCGCCGCCCTTCAAAACCACCCCGACCCTCGTGGCCGGGGCCACGCCTTCCGTGCTCGTGCTCATATCCGTGGGAACGCATAGCAATCACTCCTCGTGCACTTGTAGGTCTGCGACATCGTTGATCTGTCGCGATGCGTCAACGATATATCGGAACCACTCGTCTGGCAAGGCCCTACCAGACGACAGGTGTCCTGTCTCACTCAATCGAGTCGTTTTCTCAGCGAACCGAGTCGTTCGGGGTTCTGTCTCAGCGAACCTAGTCGCGCGGTTGAGGGCGCTGGGGGTGCTGGATGGCTGTACCGGCCGGGGTGGATCACGCGGGGCCGTGCATCGAGTTGTCGTACGTGGACGCGGTGCACGGGCGTCGTCGGCGTCCACTGCGGGACTGTGTGACGGGCCGGTTCGAGGATGTCGATCCTGTACGTACGTTTCGCTGGTCGCGCGGTGAGCGTCATTTTCCGGGCTGGTACTGGTCGGCGACGACCGGGCGGCACGTCGGCTTTGAGTCGTGGCTGGAGCGGGACCGGCTGCTGCTGATGGACTTCGATCCGAGCGTGGTGGGGATTGGCTCGCAGCCGTTCTGGCTGCACTGGCATGACGGCGAGCGGGAGCGTCGGCACGCCCCGGACTACTTCGTGCGCCGCGCGGACGGCTCGGCGGTGGTCGTCGATGTTCGTGCAAACGATCGGATCGAGCCGAAGGACGCCGAGGCTTTCGAGGTGACGCGTCTGCTCTGCGCCCAGGCCGGGTGGAGGTTCGAGCGGCTGGGAACACCGGACGCGGTACTGCTCGCGAATGTCCGGTGGCTGTCGCGCTACCGGCACCCACGGTGTCTGCACCACCCGACGGCTGCCCGGCTCCGGGAGGTCTTCGCAGCCCCGGGACCTCTCATGGTGGGGGCAAACATCGCCGGGGACCGGCTGTTGACGCTGCCGGTGCTGTTCCACCTGCTCTGGATCCAGGATCTGACCTCCGAGGAGATGACGGTCGAGTTG
This sequence comes from Streptomyces sp. A18, assembly GCF_059026065.1. Classification (NCBI taxonomy): domain Bacteria; kingdom Bacillati; phylum Actinomycetota; class Actinomycetes; order Kitasatosporales; family Streptomycetaceae; genus Streptomyces; species Streptomyces sp. A18. The sequence continues at coordinate 259,205 of NZ_JBWLKL010000010.1, forward strand.
CTGGGTCCGCGCACGATCGTCCACTTGGCCAACGGAGCCAGCCGGTGACCGGGAAGAGGCGAGTGCCGCAGACGTCCCGCATCGCGGAGTTTCCCGAGGCTGCCGCTGAACAGGCCCGCTGGTGGGAGAGGCACATCCTGGAGGTCTTGCACGGCCTGCCGCCAGATGCTCCAGAAGGGGCCAAACCGCGGCCGGAGTTCGATCCGAAGAAACACTCGCTGGCCCAGCGCGAGCGGGCCAAGGCTGCGGAGCTGACGGCAGCTGGGCACCAGGTGTCAGCCAGCGGAATCAAGCAGCGGCGTCAGCGCTACCAGGGGGATGGTCTGGTCGGGCTGGCGGACCGCCGGTCGGCCAAGCTGATGCAGGCTTTCGGCCAGGTCGAGCCTGCCGTGGTGGAGGCCATGCGGCAGGCGATTGTCGAGACCGCCGAAGCATCGTCGAGGACGATCGGTTTCATTATCTGGCGGACCAAGCAGATCCTGTCCGACCAGGAGGAGACCACCGGCATTGAACTGCCGTCGCGGGCCACGCTCTACCGGCTGTTCGACAAGCTCGCCAGGGGCACCCATGCCACCGGGTCGGCCCGAACCCGCCGATCGATCGGTGCACGGCCATCTGGGCCATTTGGCGAAGTGCCGGCGAGTGCGCCCGGCGAGCTGATGCAGATCGATTCCACGCCGATGGACGTGCTGGTGAGACTGGATGACGGTGTCGCCGAGAAGGTTGAACTGACGGGCATGGTCGACATTGCCACCAGGTCGATCACCGCAGCGGTGTTGCGGCCCTCCACGAAGGCCGCGGACGCCTCCGCGCTGCTGGCTCGCAGCGTTACCCCTGAAGCGATGCGTCCTGGCTGGGCGGAAGCCTTGCGAATGTCCCAGTCAGCGTTGCCGCACCGGCGACTGCTGAGTATCGACAGGCGCCTGGAACACGCGGCCGCTCGCCCGGTGATCGTTCCGGAGACGATCGTCTGCGACCACGGCAGCGTCTTCATCTCGCACGCCTTCCGCGCGTCCTGTCGCTATTTGGGCATCAACCTGCAGCCAGCCCACAAGGCGACGCCGACCGACAAGGGCACGATCGAGAAGACCCTGAGCTCTGTTGCCACGTTGTTCGCCCAGTTCGTCGCGGGATACACCGGCTCGACGACAGGCCGCCGCGGCCGGGGCCTGGAAGAAGGACCGCTGTGGTCGCTGCCCGAAATTCAGAACCTCCTCGACGAATGGATCATCGCCGACTGGCAGACCAGGCCCCACGACTCACTGCGCGACCCGGACGCACCGGCACGGGCATTCTCGCCGAACGAGAAGTACGCCACGCTCCTTGAGTCCTGCGGATACGTGCCAGTGCCGCTCAGCGGGGAGGACTACGTCGAGTTGCTGCCGGAGCGCTGGCAGGCGATCAATGCCTACGGGATCCGCATCAAGCACCGCACCTACGACAGCCCCGAGTTGAACCCGCTGCGCCGCCAGCGCTCCGGGGCGACGACGAAGAAGGGCCTGTGGGAGGTCCACTACGACCCCTACGACGTCTCCCGGATCTGGGTACGCGATACCGGCGCCGATCGGTGGATCACCGTGTTCTGGAAGCATCTGCACCGCGCCGGAGTCCCCTTCGGCGAGCTCGCCTGGGACCACGCTCGCGCCCAGGTCCCCGGCGGCACCGAGGAGCAGATCGCCGACGCGGCCGCAGCCCTGCTGCGGCGGGCCCATGACGGTCCCGCCGCAGAACAGGACCGTCCGGCCAAGCGCTCGAAGCGCGACCGCCGCGTCGCCGCTCGCACCCGGGCCACCACGACCGACCGCCCGGTCCCCGATCCGCCCGCCACCAAGACCGAACACAACGACGAGTCGGACACCGAACTCGCCGACGTCATCCCGCTGGGCCTGTTCGACCCGCTCGCCAACCCCTGGAGGCGCACGTGACCCCCTCCTGCCCAGCGGCCGGGCCCACGGCAGTGCAGGAGGCCGACGCAGAGGCGAACCGGCAACTGACCACCCTGGCCGGCTGGCGGAAGTTCATCGACGGCCCGCCTCCCAGCCCGGTCCGACTGTCCCCGACCGAACTGCAGCAGCTGTCACCAACCGAGCGGGACCTTTACGACGAAGACCGCCTCGACCATCACGCCCGGATGCTCACGGTCTCCACGTCGTTCGTCGAGAAGACGCGGATCTGCGGCCGTCGCCTGGTCCTGCTGAACCGGCACGCGATCAGCGCCCGCCGCGGACTGATGGTCTCGGGTCTTCCAGGCACGGGCAAGACCAGCGCAATCGCCCAACTCGGCCGCGCCCACGAACTCCTCGACCGAGCCCGTCACCCGAAGGTCGGCGACCGAATCCCGGTCCTCTACATCACCGTTCCGCCCGCTGCGACCGCCCGCATGGTCTCGGCAGAGTTCGCCCGGTTCCTGGGGCTACCGGTCCGTCCGCGGTCGAACATGACCGACATCATCGAGGCCGTGGTGGGGGTCTCCACAGACACGCGCACCGGGCTCGTGCTCGTCGACGAGATCCACAACATCTCGCAAAGGACCCAGGCCGGGGCCGAAGTATCCGACACCTTGAAGTACTTCTCCGAGCGCATCCCCGCCACCTTCGTCTATGCAGGCATCGACTTGGAGAGCAGTGAACTGCTGGTCGGCACGCGGGGCGCACAGATCGCTGGCCGCTTCACTCTCGTCCCCACCGGCCCGTTCCCCTGCGGCGACGAATGGAAAGCGCTGATCGCGACCATGGAAGAGACTCTGATCCTGCACGACCATCCACCGCGCAGTCTGGTCAAACTGGACCGCTACCTGCACAACCGCACCGACGGGATGATCGGCGCACTGTCCCACGCCATCCGGGGCGCCGCGATCGACGCAGTCCTCAACGGCACTGAGTGCATTACCAAGGACGGCCTCGATGCGATCCCTCTGGATCACGCGGCGGAGTCCGTCCGTCCAGCTCGCAAGCCCGCCAGACAGCGATGACCGACGTCCCTCGACTGCCGATCTACGTTCGCCCCGCTGACGGAGACACTGTCGCCTCCTACATCCGGCGCCTCGCGCATGCCAACCACGTCGTTCCCTCCGATCTGCGTTCGCATCTCTGCGAGTCGGGCTCCTCAGGTCCTCCGAGCGTTGAGAAGCTCGCCGAGGCCGCCGGGCGTCCCCTTCTTGACCTGCAACGGGCGCTGACGGACACCCGATGCGAAGTCTGTCGCCAGCCCATGCGCAGCCGGAAAGCCAGAGGTCGTCCAGCCCGGTGGTGCTCCGCCCGCTGCCGGGTGACCGCCCGCCACAAGCGGGCACCACTCTCTCGCCAGGGCGCCCGCCGGCGCGCTCTCTGTATCGCTCCCTGTGGTCAGTGCGGCACCGTCATCGAACGCAACCGCCCCTTCCGTTGGTGCTCCCAGACTTGCCGTCAAGACGCCTACGAAGCCCGCTGGTCGAACAACCAGTGCGGACAATGCGGCCTCCAACAGGAAGCAGGCTTGGCTCGCGAGGGTGACACACCGGTCTGGTGCTCACATTTCTGTCGCGCTGCTGCCGATCGTGAACGTCTCAGAGAGCGTCCGGCGTCCGGTCCTGCGCAAGAACGCGAGGCCTGATGTCTCAGCGGCAGTCGCTTCCCCGGGCCGTCTCCCCGTTCCACGACGAGACCGTGGCTTCCTTCCTCAGCCGGCTCGCCGATGCAAACCACCTTCCCGCCGATCAGCTCCTGCCTCTCCTGGAAATCCGCCGCACCAAGAAGACCCCTGCCAGCTCACTCCTGGAGCCGCTCGCCAGGGCGGTCGGCCTCCCCACCACGACCCTCAAACTGGCTCTCCCCGAATTCCTCGATCCAGACGCCCCAGACTGTCCCGGAACGGTCGGCCGTCCGCGAAGCGCTCTGCACACCGCTATCCAACGGCCCGCTTGCCGCCGCTGCACCAACGCAGCGGGCATCACGTCACCCGTGTCCTGTTGGACCACCCACGACCGCAACGTCTGTCTCCGTCACCGCCTCTGGATCGGTGACGGGATCACCCGGGTCGACGAGCAAGTCGACGTTTCCAGGCTCCCGGACACGCTGAAGGCCCAAAGGCGCCATCGAAACTTGATCACCCGCCATGGCCGCCGCTGGGTCCGGAACGCCTACCGCAACGCACGCAAGATCTACTTCAACTGGATGCAGGAGACCGCTGATCCATTCGACGTGCTCGACACAGCGCGTCGCATCCTCCCCGATGACACCGGCGAACCACCTTCGCGAGACCTGACCTTCTCCATGGTCTTTCACCCTCAAGTCGTGGCGCTCACTGGACTCCTCGCAAGCCAGGAGTGGGAACGGCACGCCGTCTCGACCGGCCACGTCACCTGGCTCGTTGAACAGATCACGGATCGAAATATCCTCATCGGCTACATCCCCAAAGAACGCACGGACCCCCTGATCCAGTGGGTCGAGCGGTACTTCTCCCTCCACAGGTTCATTGCTTTCCACCGCAGCCGACGGATCGACGACGCGTTCTTCCCCCGCGAAGTCATCCCTCCACCGCGCACCCCCGGGGACAGCGGCGCTGAAACACGACGGAGTTTGGTCACTCCGTACTTGCTCTACTGAGTCCCGACCGGGCCAACAACGACCTTTCGTCTCAACGAACCGAGTCGGCCTGTCTCAACCAACCCAGTCCGCGCAGGTCAACGCCACGCGAACGACTAACTTCGTTGAGACAGGACAACAGGCAGAGGCCCAGGTCAGAGGCCCAGGTCAGCAACGGACGAGAGGGGACGCGCCGGACGGACATACCGACCTGGCCCCGCCCTCAGAACGGTCAAGCCCCGCGCCCCGCGCCCACTGGGTCCACCCGGTCCACCGCGTCCACCGCGTCCACCGCGTCCACCGCGTCCACCGCGTCCACCGCGTCCATCGCGCCGAGCCACCACCCGCCCGGACCAGGACCAGGACCAGGACCGGGGCCACTCACCAGCAATTGGCCTTGTCCCACCCCCACATTGGCCCGCTAGCGTCCTCCACATGCCGACTCCTCACCGCATCCGCATCGTCGACGCCTTCACCGACCGCGCCTTCGCGGGCAACCCCGCAGGCGTACTCCTCCTCGACGCCTTCCCGGAGGACACCTGGCTCCAGAACGTGGCCGCCGAGGTCAATCACGCCGAGACCGCCTTCGCCCACCCCCTCCCCCCGCACGGCGAAGCCGACTGGGCGCTGCGCTGGTTCACCCCCGCCACCGAGGTCGACCTCTGCGGCCACGCCACGCTCGCCACGGCCCACGTCCTGCAGGTCACCGGCACCGCCGACGGCCCCGTCCGGTTCGCCACCCGCAGCGGCATCCTCACCACGACCGCCCGCCCCGACGGCACCATCACCATGGACTTCCCGACCGCCCCGCTCACCCCGGCCGAGGTCCCCGCCGGAGCGGCGCAGGCGCTCGGCGCCGAGCCGCTCGCGGTGTACGACACCGGCGCGAACCTCGGCGACCTGCTGGTCGAACTCGCGGACGAGAAGACAGTGCGCGGCCTCACCCCGGACCACAAGGCCCTCGCCCAGCACTCCAAGCGCGGCATCATCGCCACCGCACGCGCCGAAGACCCCACCCGCGGTTACGACTTCGTGTCCCGGGGCTTCTTCCCGAACGTAGGCATCGACGAGGACCCGGTCACCGGCAGCGCCCACACCGCCCTGGCCCCCTTCTGGTCCCAGCGCCTGGGCCGCGCGGAACTCACCGGCCTGCAGGCATCGGCCCGCAGCGGCCTCGTCCGCACGGAACTGCGCGGCGACCGCACCCTCCTGACGGGCCGCGCGGTCACCGTCATCGACGGAGAGCTGCACGCCTGACGCCACTGTGGGGACGTACGACCACGTCGTACGTCCCCACAGCCACCCCAGGAACCACCCGCCTGCCCGCCGCCTATGGCGTAGGCAGCCACCCCACCTTCCCCGCAAGCAGCGCGTACCCGACGAACGCCCCGATATCGAGCAGCGAATGGGCGACCACCAGCGGCCCGACCCGCCCCCACCGCCGGTACAGGAGCACGAAGACCACCCCCATCGCCATGTTCCCGATGAACCCGCCGATGCCCTGGTAGAGGTGATAGGAGCCGCGCAGCACCGAGCTCCCGACCAGCGCGGCCATCGGCGTCCACCCCAACTGCCCGAACCTGCGCAGCAGATAGCCGACGACGATCACTTCCTCGAGCACCGCGTTCTGCACCGCGGCCAGCACGAGCACCGGGTACTTCCACCACACGTCCGGCAGGTCCTCGGGCACCACCGTCAGGTTGAACCCGAGCCCGCGCGCCGCCAGATAGAAGGCGATCCCGGTACTGCCGATCACCGCCGCGATGGCCGCCCCACGGCCCAGGTCCGGCCACGGCTTGCTCCGGTCGAAGCCGATCGTGCGCAGTCCCGCGCCCTCCCTGATGAGGAAGTGGGCGACCAGCGCCACCGGGACCAACGCCGTCGAGATTCCGAACAATTGCCACGCGAGATCAAGCCAGGGCCGCCCTGGAGCGGCGGACGAGTTCATGGTCGCCGCCTGGTCCTTCAGACCGCCCGGTTTGGTGACCGATCCGACAAAGCTGATCAGCGCGGACACACCGCTCGCGCCCAGGGAGAGCGCCAGGACGAGCAGCGTCTCGTCCCGGAGGATCCGTCGCGATGGCCCCTCGCCCCGAAAAGAACCGGCCAACGACCCGGTCTCCGCTTGCACTCCGCCTCCAGTTGAGTAATCCCGCCTCATCCCCATCCCCGTCCCGCTAGGGTCTCGAAAGAAGTTACGAAGACCGTGCGCGACAGGCCGAGGGGGACGGACGCCGATTGCGGTCTTGCCACCCCCTCTTTCCTTGCTTCATCACTCAAGGAGGGGCACCACCGCCATGGGACGTCACAGCTTGCCCGATGAGTACGGGACGGACGCACCCGACCCTCGGCCACGCACCCGAGGCCGCAGCGTGGCCATCGCGACCGCACTCGTCCTGACGGTCGCGGCGGGCACGGCGGTCGCCGTCCGCAGCGACCTCCTCACCTTCGGCGGTTCGTGCCGCGACGACTCGGTGGAGCTGGACCTCGTCGCCGCCCCCGACATCGCCCCCGCCCTGCGCGCGGCCGCCGAGGACGCGCGCGAGAACGAGGTCACGTCCGACGGATCGTGCATCGACGTACGGGTCTCCGCCCGCGAGGCGTACAAGGTCACCGACGAACTGCGGACGGGCAAGGGCGATCCCGCCTACGACGTGTGGGTACCGGACTCCGAGCTGTGGCTGCAACGCGTCGGCCTGGGCGGCAGGCAGAACAAGGTGACGCCCGCGGGCAACATAGCCTCGTCCCCGGTGGGCATGGCCATGGTCCCCTCCGCCGCCGAGTCTCTGGGCTGGCCCAAGAAGACGTACAGCTGGCCGGAGTTGACCGGCGCGGCGATGAAAGGCGACAAGCTGCGGCTCGGCGCCGCCGATCCCGCGCGCAGCGCGACCGGCCTCCTGGCACTCGCCAAGCTGGGCAAGTCGGCGAAGGAGTCGGGCGGCAAGGACGGCGACACCCAGGCCGCCGCGATGGCCAAGGCGCTGTCCGCGCGCACCACCGACAACGACGGCCAGCTCCTCGACACCCTGGCCCGCGACTCGTCCGGCGCCGAAGAGGGCAACCCGCGCCGCAATCAGGCGCTGATCCTCTCCGAGCAGGCCGCGTACCGGCACAACGAGACGGCGGACGAGGAGAACAGCCTGGACATGTTCTATCCGAAGGACGGCTCACCGCGGCTCGACTACCCGTACACGCTGGTCCAGGAGGACGAGCTGTCCACGGACCAGAGCCGGGCAGCCCTGCGCTTCATGACGCTGTTCAGCGACGAGGCGGGGCGCCCGATCCTGGAGAAGCACGGCTTCAGGACCGGCGCGGAGGAGCCGTCGGCGAAGCTGGTCACCGCGGCCGGCGGCCGAACCCCCCAGCCGTACGGGGACGAGCCGAGCGAGCCGCCCTCCGAGAAGGACCTTCAGGAGACGCTCGGCATGTGGACGATCACCGTGCAGAGCGCCCGGCTCAGCACGGTCGTCGACGTCTCGGACTCCATGAGCGAGTTCGTGCCGGGCCGCAATCAGTCCCGGATGGAAGTCACCAAGTCCTCACTGCTGCAGGCGCTCGCGGGGTTCACCGACGAGGACGAGATCGGCCTCTGGGAGTTCGCCACCCTCCTGGACGGCGAGCGCGACTACCGCAAGCTCGTGCCGACTCAGCGGCTCGGCGACCGCAAGGGCGACGGCACACAGCGGGACAAGGTCTCGGAGGCCTTCAGCGACCTGGCGCCGATCCCGGGCGGCGCGACCGGCCTGTACGACACGACGCTCGCGGCGTACAAGGAAGCCACGTCCACGTACGCGAGCGGCAAGTTCAACGCGCTCGTGGTGCTCACGGACGGCGCGAACCAGGACCCCGGCTCCATCTCGCGCAGCAACCTCGTCGCACAGCTGGAGAACCTCTCCGACCCCAAGCGCCCGGTGCCGCTCATCGCGATCGCGGTCGGCCCGAACGCGGACAAGGAGGAGGTCGTGCAGATCGCGGAAGCGACCGGCGGATCAGGTCACCAGGTCGACGACCCGGCGCAGATCCACGCGGTCATCCTCAAGGCCATCATGGAGGCGGGCAGCCACGGCTGAGCCCACCCGCCTCCTGGGTGCCTCAGCTCAGGACAGCCGGTTCGGGAAGCCCCACCGGCCAGGTGTGCACCGGGTCGCCCGCGTGCATCAGCTCGGCGTAGCGCCGGGTGGTCGCGGCGAGCGCGGCCTCGCGTTCGAGCCCGGTCTCCAGGGCCTGGTGGTACGTCGCCGCTTGCCAGGACGCCCCGTTCACCCGCCGCCTGCACCGCTCCTCGATGATGCCCAGGTAGAAGTCCCGGTCGGCGGGCTCGACTCCCCACGCGTCGAGCCCCGCCGCGGCGAGCGGCAGCAACTCGTCGCGTACGAGAGCGACCGCCGGCATCTCGACGATCCCGCCCGTCCTGCCGCGCCTCGGCCACCGCAGACGCGCCTCGATGCCGTCGCGGCACGCGGTGTCGAAGTTGCGGGCCGCGGCGTCGAAGGGCAGCCGGGTCCACACGGGCCGCGGCTCCTCGGCGAGGGCGCGTACGACGCCGTAGTAGAAGGCGGCGTTGGCGATGACGTCGGTGATGGTGGGGCCTGCGGGCAGGACGCGGTTCTCCACGCGCAGGTGCGGGACGCCGTTCGCGATGCCGTACACGGGGCGGTTCCAGCGGTACACGGTGCCGTTGTGCAGGACGAGTTCACCGAGCTGCGGCACCCGGCCGTCGTCGAGTACCTCCAGGGGATCCTCCTCGTCCATGAGAGGGAGCAGCGCGGGAAAGTAGCGCAGGTTCTCCTCGAAGAGCTCGTAGGCGTCGCTGATCCAGCGTTCGCCGAACCAGGTCCGCGGGCGCACGCCCTGCGCCTGGAGTTCGGGCGGGCGGGTGTCCGTGGACTGCAGGAACAGCGGGGGCCGCGACTCGCGCCACAGCTCACGCCCGAACAGGAACGGCGCGTTGGCGCCGACGGCGACCTGCGCGGCGGCGACGGCCTGCGCCGCGTTCCACACGTCGGCGAACCGGCCCGGTGTGACCTGGAGGTGCAACTGCACGGAGGTGCAGGCCGCTTCGGGCGCGATCGACGCGGAGGTGCAGGTCAGCCGCTCCACGCCCTGGATGTCCAGGACGAACTCCTCGCCGCGGGCGGCCACGATCTGGTCGTTGAGCAGGGCGTAGCGGTCGACGTCGGAGAGGTTCCCCGAAACCAGGTCGTGGTGCGCGAGCGTCGGCAGAATACCGATCATCACGATGCCCGCGTTCACCTCGTTCGCTTTCCGGTGGGCATAGGCGAGGCCGGTGCGCAGCTCCTCGGCCAGGCGGTCAAGAACGCGTCCGCCCAATCGGTGAGGGGCGATATTGACTTCAAGATTGAACATTCCGAGTTCCGTCTGGAAGTCGCGGCTCGCGATGCGTTCGAGTACTTCCGCATTCAGCATTCTCGGCATGCCGTCGGGCCCCGCGAGATTCAGCTCGATCTCCATACCCATCAGGTTCTTGGGCCGGTCGAACCGCTCCTCGTCCAGGAGCCTCCGCAGCCCCGCGAGACACTCCTTGAGCTTGCTCCGGTACCGGTTCCGCTCGGACAGGTCAAACGTCCCTGCCACGACCTTCTCCCCCATCGAAGCGTCCCCTCCTCTGATGGGCAGCCAATGATCCGGCCGCGATGTCTCGGGGGATGATGCCCTGCAATGTGATCGATAACGCCCCGCACATGCCTCCGGCCCAGTACGCTCGACGCCGTGGCCCCGCGCGGCACATTCACCGGGCATGCGATACGCCGGGGAACCCTCGCTGCGGCGCCTGGTGAAAAACGCCGACGAGAATCGGCCGTCCGCTCCCGCGAGGGGAGCCGAGGTCAGACAGTCGGGGTCCATCCAGAATCGGGATAAAGTCCGCGAAATAGCGACCGAATTCCGCCTTGCCGGCAATATCAGGTGCGGTTAGACGAAACACTGCCTGAACACGTGTCGTATAAACTCCGCGAACGAGGCAGAGAGTTGGCGCTCGCGGTCCCCTGCCCCCGCCCCCTCTGACTTCGGAGCAGACAGCGACGTCCGCACCTGTCCTCGTTCCACCGTGCCTGTCGAATGAGAGAGGCGACCCATCATGCCGCTGCAAGTCCCCCCGGCTCCCGCGCCCGCCCTGCGCAGCGTCCTCGCGGCTCTCGGTTCACCCACCGCCGTACGCGAAGCCCGTACCCCGTCCCTGCGCGCCGCACAGGGACCGGTGAACCCCGAACTCCCGCTGCCCGTCCACGTACTCGACCGGATCACCCCGTCGGGCACATCGCCCACCCGGCTCGCGGGGTGGCGCTTCCTGATCCGCGCGGGCGAGCGCGCAGTCGCCGCGGCGGACACGATGCTGACGCCCGACGGGTGGGCCTTCTCCCACTTCTTCGAGGGCCCTTACCTCGCGTCCACCGAGCGCGCCCTGCGCCACGCGGAGGCGATGCCGATGCCCTACCAACCCCGGCTGCTGTCCGTGCCCGAGCTCTACATGCTGACCCTCTGGTTGCACGGCGACTGCACGGCGGACGGAGCGGGCGGCGACCTCGCGCCCTCCGACATCCTCGTGCCCCTGGCGCCCGCGCCTCCCGGCATCGCGGCGCACCGCCCGCACCGCGCCACGGAGCTCCTGGAGGTGCTCAGCCACCGCATGGCCCCGGCATCGCTGCTCGGCTCACCCGCCTGACCTCGCCGTACGTCTCCGTGCCCCGCCGCCGTCCAGGCCGCGGGGCACGGCGCGTGATGTGCCCATACGGACTAGCCCGGTATGACCACCCCGAACCACCCGAAGAGACAGTGCAGTTGGGCTGAACCGTCCGGGCGGGTGATACGTCATTAAGCAGTAAGGAGCGCTGCCGCTAAATCCCTGCGGATCGACGTCCGTAGGGCAACACTGGGACCGACCAAACAAACGGGGGGCGGCCATGAACACCGCATCGAGTCGCAAGGCCAACGTCACAGCCATCACATCGCAGCGAAAGAACCCTTCCATGTGCCAGCACCAACCACCGTGCCCGACAGCCGACTCCGCCGACCGGGAAGCCGCGCTCCTCATGGCGAGCCACCCGGAGCAGGGCTGGAGCCTGCTGTGCAACGGCGTCCTCCTCTTCGAGGACACCGGTGAGCTGCTGCCGGACGGCCAGATCATCGCCCCGCATCGACCGCTGGGCACGGACAAGATCATGACGGCCGCCTGACGCGGGGCAGCACGGCACGGACGACAAAGGGGCCGACCCGGAGAGAAAGACCTCCGGACCGGCCCCCACGCATGTGCTGGACCCGGTATCAGTCCTCGTACGCATCCAGCGGCGGGCAGGAGCAGACCAGATTCCGGTCGCCGTACGCCTGGTCGATGCGCCGCACCGGCGGCCAGTACTTGTCCGCGGCCACGACACCGGCCGGGAAGACGGCCTCCTCGCGGCTGTAGGCGTGCTCCCACTCACCGCCGAGGGCGGCAGCGGTGTGCGGCGCGTTCCGCAGCGGGTTGTCCTCGGCGGTCCACTCGCCGCCGACCTTCTCGATCTCCGCGCGAATGTTGATCATCGCCTCGCAGAACCGGTCGATCTCGACCAGGTCCTCGCTCTCGGTCGGCTCGATCATCAGCGTCCCCGCGACCGGGAACGACATGGTCGGCGCGTGGAAGCCGTAGTCGATGAGCCGCTTGGCGATGTCGTCGACGCTGACACCCGTCGCCTTGCTCAGTGGACGCAGGTCGATGATGCATTCGTGCGCGACGAGCCCGCCGGGGCCGGTGTAGAGCACGGGGTAGTGCGGCTCGAGGCGCTTGGCGATGTAGTTCGCCGACAGCACGGCGACCTGCGTGGCGCGCTTGAGGCCCTCGCCACCCATGAGACGTACGTACGCCCAGGAGATCGGCAGGATTCCCGCGGAACCCCACGGCGCGGCGGAGATCGGTCCGACGCCCGTCTCGGGCCCGGCGGCGGGCTGCAGCGGGTGGTTGGGCAGGTACGGCGCGAGGTGCTCGCGCACACCGACCGGGCCGACGCCGGGGCCACCGCCGCCGTGCGGGATGCAGAAGGTCTTGTGCAGGTTCAGGTGCGAGACGTCGCCGCCGAACTTGCCGGGCTGGGCGAGGCCCACCAGGGCGTTGAGGTTCGCACCGTCGACGTAGACCTGGCCGCCCGCCTCGTGCACCTGGGCGCAGATGTCGGCGACGTGCTCCTCGAAGACACCGTGCGTGGACGGGTAGGTGATCATGAGCACCGACAGCTCGTCGCGGTGCTTCTCGATCTTGGCGCGCAGGTCCTCGATGTCGATCTCACCGTCGTCGCTGGTCTTCACGACGACGACCTTCATGCCGGCCATCACGGCGCTCGCGGCGTTCGTGCCGTGCGCGGAGGACGGGATGAGGCAGACGGTGCGCTGCTCGTCGCCGTTGGCCCGGTGGTAGCCGCGCACGGCGAGCAGGCCGGCGAGCTCGCCCTGCGAACCGGCGTTGGGCTGCAGCGAGACCTTGTCGTACCCGGTGACCTCGGCGAGCCGCTCCTCCAGCTCACGGATGAGCGTCAGGTAGCCCTGCGCCTGCTGGGCGGGCGCGAAGGGGTGCAGCTGCCCGAACTCGGGCCAGGTGACCGGCTCCATCTCCGTGGTCGCGTTGAGCTTCATGGTGCAGGAGCCCAGCGGGATCATGCCCCGGTCGAGCGCGTAGTCGCGGTCGGCCAGCTTGCGCAGGTAGCGCAGCATCGCGGTCTCGGAGCGGTACTGGTGGAAGACGGGGTGCGCCAGGAAGTCGTCGGAGCGCAGCAGGCCGCCGGGAAGCGAGTCCTCGGTCTCCGCGTCGAGCGCCTCGACGTCGCCCTCGACCCCGAACGCGGTCCAGATCGCGGTCAGTTGCTTGCGCGTGGTGGTCTCGTCGCAGGCCAGGGAGACCTGGTCGGCGTCGATCTGGTGGATGTTGACGCCACCCTCGCGGGCCGCGGCGACGAGCTCCTCGGCCCTGCCGGGCACCCGCACGGTCAGGGTGTCGAAGTACGCGCCGTGCACGACCTCGACCCCGCCGGCCCTGAGCCCCGCGGCGAGCACGGTGGCGAAGCGGTGGGTGCGCCGCGCGATGGCCTTGAGACCGTCGGGCCCGTGGTAGACCGCGTACATTCCGGCCATCACGGCGAGCAGCACCTGAGCGGTACAGATGTTGCTGGTGGCCTTCTCGCGGCGGATGTGCTGCTCACGGGTCTGCAGCGCGAGCCGGTAGGCCTTGTTGCCGTCCGCGTCCACGGAGACTCCGACGAGCCGCCCCGGCAGGCTGCGCGCGAACTTCTCGCGCACCGCCATGTAACCGGCGTGCGGGCCGCCGAAGCCCATCGGCACACCGAAGCGCTGCGTGGTGCCGACGGCGATGTCGGCGCCCAGCTCACCGGGCGAGGTGAGCAGCGTCAGGGCCAGCAGGTCGGCGGCGACGGAGACGATGGCACCGAGCTCGTGTGCCTGCTCGACGAGCGGCTTTATGTCGCGTACGGCACCGGAGGCGCCGGGGTACTGGATCAGTACGCCCACGACACCGCGCTCGGCGACCTCGGCCGGAATGCCCTCGCTCAGATCGGCGACGACGACCTCGACACCCGTCGGCTCGGCGCGGGTCTGGATGACGGCGATGGTCTGCGGCAGCGTGTCGGCGTCGACGAGGAAGACACCGTCCTTGACCTTGCCCATGCGCCGCGAGAGGGCCATCGCCTCGGCGGCGGCCGTTCCCTCGTCGAGCAGCGAGGCACCGGAGGTGGGCAGTCCGGTCAGCTCGGCGACGACGGTCTGGAAGTTGAGCAGCGCCTCGAGGCGCCCCTGCGAGATCTCGGGCTGATACGGCGTGTAAGCGGTGTACCACGCCGGGTTCTCCATGACGTTCCGCAGGATCACGGGCGGCGTGAACGTCCCGTAGTAACCGAGCCCGATCATGGAGTCGAGCACGTCGTTACGGTCCGCGAGGGAGCGCAGTTCGGCCAGGACCTCGGCCTCGGAGCGCGCTCCGGGCAGGTTCAGCGCCTCGGCGTTCTTGATCACATCCGGCACGGCGGCGGCGGTCAGCTCGTCGAGCGAGCCGTATCCGACCTGCGCGAGCATCTTGGCCCGTGCTTCCACATCGGGGCCGATGTGCCGCTGCTCGAAGGGAATGCCCTGCTCGAGCTGTGAGAGCGGGATACGAGGGGTGGCGGTCATTGCGGAGGCCTCCTGGTCTGACGCGACCTGCGAGGGGCACCACGGCGCGGGTACCCGGACGGCCTCCCCCTCTGTCATCTCAACCTGAGAGTTTCACCGGTCCGTGCCCCGCGAGAGGCGTCGCACCGGCTTTCACCGTCGGTGAGGAAGGGTTCCGGACGTGCCCGCCCGACGCCCGCCCTACTTTCCAGAGTGACCTCGTCCGTGCGGTACAGGTGCCTGAGAGATTCCGGGGAGGAGTTGCTCCTTCGGCGCCCCCGGTGTTTCCACCGGGGAGCTCTCCCGCACGGGGTCAGCAGCCAAGCGCCAGCCTACCAGCGAGGAGATAGCGGATCCCTCGAGTGGCCGCCTGCCCCGAAGTGCTCTTTCGTAGTGATTACGAACGAACAAGGATGAGTTACGCCCCACTTCGACAAGCCTCGACCAGTTGGAGGGACCGTGCAGACCGATATCGATCCACGCAATCTGATCGGCCGGAAGGCGTTCGACCAGCACGGGACCAAGATCGGAACGATCGACGAGGTCTATCTCGACGACGCGACCGGCGCCCCGGAGTGGGCCGCGATACGCACCGGTCTGTTCAGCCGGGACGCGTTCGTCCCCCTGGAGCCCAGCGTGGTCAAGAGCGACGGAACCCTGCGCATCCCCTTCGACCGCTCCCTCATCAAGGACGCCCCCGACTTCGGGGTGGGCCGCCACCTCTCGCCCGAACAGGAACTGCAGCTCTACCACCATTACGGCCTGGACATCACGCCCCCGCAGTCACCGCCGCCCCCGGACCAGGACTTCGGCAAGATCGCAGGCCAGGAGGGCATCTGACGCCCGCCGAGCACTCCGGTGACCACCAGCGGCAGACCGGACGTCACTGCGGCTCCAGCGCCTCGGGAGAGGCCACCAACGGCAAGGGTTCGGCGGGCTCGAGCGCCGGATCATCCGTACGGAACGTCCGCACCCGCCCCGGGGCCACCGAATCCGGTGTCTCGAAGCGCACTGTGACCCGCCCCAGGCCACTGCCCTGCACCCACCCGTGCCCGTACTCGGCATGCCGCACGTCGTGCCCGGCGGCCCACCGCCGCTCGGCCGGAGCGACCGGCTCCTCCACCGCCTCGACCGCGGGTTCCTCCGCGGCCTCCGCGGCCCGCTCCTCCTCGGCCTCGCGCTGCGCCTCCAGGGCCTGGGCTGCTTCGCTCCGCGCCTGCTCCTGGGCCTGCGCGAAAAGATCCTCCTGCGTGTAGTCGGCGAGCCCCGTGACGCCCACCCCGAGGAGCCGCACGCCTCCGGTGGTGTCCACGGACTCCAGGAGCCGCGCGGCGGCCTCCCGGACCACTCCGGGGTCGTCCGTGGGCCCCCGCAGCGTCTCGGAGCGCGTCAGCGTCGAGAAGTCGAACCGCCGCACCTTCAGCACGATCGTCCGTCCCGAGTGCCCCGCCGCCCGCAGCCGCTCCACACACCGGTCGGCCAGACGCGCCACCTCGCCCCTGACCCGTACCCGGTCGTGGATGTCCACGTCGTACGTGTCCTCGACGCTGACCGACTTGGACTCTCGCTCCGCCACCACGGGCCGCTCGTCCCGCGCCAGCGCCATCGCGTACAACGCGCTCCCGTGCGACTTGCCCAGGAGCCGCACGAGCTCGTCCTCGCCCGCCTCTGCGATCTCCCCCACCGTCATGATCCCGCCCCGCCGCAGATGGTCCCCGGTGGCAGGACCGACACCGGGCAGGATCCGCACCGACATCGGCGCGAGCAGCTCCCGCTCGGTGCCCGGCACTATGAGCCGCAGGCCGTCCGGCTTGGCATCCTCCGAAGCGATCTTGGCCAGCATCTTGGACGCGGCGAGCCCGACCGACCCCGCGAGCCCAGTCACCGCCTTGATGTCCGCGCGCAACCGCTCACCCACCTCAAGCGCCGACGCCTGGTCGTCCGCCACGCCGCCCGCCTCCAGGTCGACGAAGGCTTCGTCCAGACTGAGCGGCTCCACCAGCGGCGACAGCTCCCGCAGCAGCCCCATCACCTGCTCGCTGATGTCGCGATAGAGCCCGAAGCGCGGCACCAGATAGGCCGCATTCGGCGCCAGGCGCCGCGCCTGCCCCATGGGCATCGCCGAGTGCACACCGAACTTCCGCGCTTCGTACGAGGCCGTCGCCACCACACCCCGCGGCCCGAGTCCGCCCACCACCACGGCTTTCCCGCGCAGACTCGGCTTCGCGGCCTGCTCGGCAGACGCGTAGAAGGCATCCATGTCGAGATGCAGGATCGTGGGCGCGGTTCTCACACCTCTGATGCTGCCCTACGCCACTGACAACACCTGGGGAACACCACCGGGCACTCGAACCCGCCTCAACCGTCCCAGCCGCCTCACACGGCCCTGTTGCGCCGCCTCGCCAGCTCATCGGCGGGGTTCTGCCGCACCAGCGTCTCCCCGGTGTCGATCCGCTCGCCGTGCAGCTGCGAGAGCGCCGCTTCCACGTCCCGCCACACGACGCCCACGGCGATCCCGAAGACCCCCTGGCCGCCCTGGAGCAGGTCGTGGACCTCGTCGGGCGACGTGCACTCGTAGACCGTCGCGCCGTCACTCATGAGCGTCATCCGCTCCAGGTCCCGGAAACCGCGGCCGCGCAGATGCTGGACCGTGGTCCGGATGTTCTGCAGGGACACTCCCGTGTCGAGGAACCGCTTCACGATCTTCAGGACGACGACGTCCCGGAAGCTGTAGAGCCTCGTGGTCCCCGACCCGCCCGCGGACCGCACGCTGGGCTCGACGAGGCCCGTACGGGCCCAGTAGTCGAGCTGTCGGTAGGTGATGCCGGCGGCCGCGCACGCGGTCGGCCCCCGGTAACCGATCTGTTCCTGTTCGGACTGTCCGGACGTGGCGTCCCCGCTCCCCTGAACGCTCCCCTGAACCGCCATCGGCCTGCTCGGAGAGTGACCGGCCGCGCTGCCGTGAAGCGGATACGGACCGCCCATCGCCGTACCGTCGCCGCTGCTTCTCACGCCGACCTCCGTCCTTGACCTGCCTCCACGACGGTAGGCAGTCACCAGGGGCTCGTCAACGATCGCCACACTCGGCACGCCGAGTGATAATCACCCTAAGAGTGGTTTGCCGTACCGCGTCGCCGGGAATGGCTTGCCGAATGGTCCGCCGGGCCCCTTCGGAAGCGACGGACTACTGGCTGTTGGTACCGAAGTCCTCGGGCGAGATCTGGTCGAGGAACTCGCGGAACTTCTCCACCTCGTCCTCCTGCTCGTCCGGAATGGCGATGCCCGCGTCGTCGAGGACACCGTCACTGCCGTAGATCGGCGTTCCGGTGCGCAGGGCGAGCGCTATGGCGTCGGACGGCCGGGCGCTCACCTCGACTCCGCTGGCGAACACCAGTTCCGCATAGAAGACCCCTTCTCGGAGGTCCGTGATGCGCACCTCGGTGAGCTCCTGTCCCACCGCCTCCAGCACGTCCTTGAACAGGTCGTGGGTCAGCGGCCGTGCGGGCGCCATCCCCTGCTGTGCGAAGGCGATCGCGGTCGCCTCACCTGGTCCGATCCAGATGGGGAGGTAACGATCGCCTCCCACTTCACGCAGGAGCACGATCGGTTGGTTGGAGGGCATTTCCACCCGGACACCTACGACGTCGAGCTCGTTCACACAGCAACCCTAGGACGTGCCCGGCCGGTTTGGGTAGTCGGGCACCCCCCGAGTCAGGGCAACCGCACCCCGAGCGCGGTCTGCACCAGTGCAGAGTGCAGCTTCCCGGTCAGCCCCGCGAGCTCCTTCGTACGGGCTTCCGCATGGGCCCTGGTCTGCGGGTTACGGTGCCTGCGCAGCGGCGCCACGACCTGGTCGACGAGGCCGGCCTCGCGCTCGGCCGCCGACTTCATGGCGCGCAGATGTCTGGGTTCGATGCCGAACCGTCCGAGTTCGACGACGAGCGCGGCGACCGTCACGGCCTCCGCGTCGTAACCACCGTCCGGCAAGGGTGCGATGAGCCCGTACGTCTCCCACTCCGCCAGCTGCTCCGCGTCGACCTCGGCGGCGGCCAGCAGCTCGGCGCGGCCCACGCGGGCCGCGGTGGGCTCCTCGGTGTCACGCACGCCCCAGGCGTCACCGGGCTCGCGCGGTTGCCCCAGGGAGGGCAGAGGCGCCCGCTCTCCGCGCTCCAGGGCGTCCAGGTGCTCCCGGATGACCTTGAGCGGCAGATAGTGGTCCCGCTGCATCCTCAGGACGTGACCGAGCCGCTCGACGTCCTCCGGGCTGAACTTCCGGTAGCCGGATGGCGTGCGCTCCGGCTCGATGAGCCCTTCCGACTCCAGGAAGCGGATCTTGGAGATCGTGACCTCGGGAAACTCGTCACGCAGCGCGTTCAGCACGGCGCCGATGCTCATCAGCCGATGGTCCTCGGCGGCGGTGCCGTTCCCGGCACCGCCCCTCGGTGTTTGAAGCATGGCCCTTCCTGGGGGTCCCCCCGGACGGAAGTCTGGGGGCGGATCAGATACCGACGGCCCGCTGGCTCGCGTAGAAGACCAGGCGGTACTTGCCGATCTGCACCTCGTCGCCGTTCGACAGCGCGACCGAGTCGATGCGCTCCCGATTGACGTACGTGCCGTTGAGGCTGCCCACGTCGGCGACGGTGAAGGAACCGTCACCGAGGCGACGGAACTCCACGTGACGACGCGAGACGGTCACGTCATCCAGGAAGATGTCGCTCTGCGGGTGGCGCCCCGCCGTGGTCAGCTCGCCGTCCAGGAGGAAGCGGCTGCCCGAGTTCGGCCCGCGGCGCACCACGAGGAGTGCGGAGCCGAGCGGCAGTGCGTCAACGGCGGCCTGGGCCTCCGGCGAGAGGGCGGGCGAGGCGGTCTGCCCCGTCACCTCCGCGTCGTAGGCCTCCAGGCCCGAGATGGAGATCGTCGAGGTCGTCTCGGAGGGACGCTCCGGCGTGGCCCCGGCCCGCAGCGGCGCACCGCAGTTGGAGCAGAACCGGCTCGCCTCGGCGTTGCGGTTCCCGCACCTCGTACACACCAGGGCCATGGACGGATCCTCCTGCCGCGGCTGCCCCGCGGGGGCATTCGATGCGTACGGATCGGGGGTAAACCCTCCACCCGTACTTGAGGTTGACGGTTCTGTGAAACCTATGCGGCCCGCACCGGCAGGGTCAACAGACGACGCGCCCTGCGCGCCCGAAATGTCACCGCCTGGCCCACCGACCTGGTCACGGAACATCGGGCGCTCGGCGCCCTGCTCCTCGGCGTCTCCATGGCGCGGGGCACGGTGCCGGGCAGTGGCGGGATTGCCGCTGTCCTCACGTGCGCTCTTGCCGAACAACTTCGCAAACAACTTCACGGGCGATTCCCCTTGACCGAAACAGACCCGCCCGTGGGGCAGGACGAACCCTGATTGCACACACCGGCGTACATCGGCAGCACAGACATCCTCACAACGTCCGCACCCGCCAAACAGTTTCCACCACGCACCACGCTTACGGTGCGCCGACCCCCCGCAACCTCATGCCCTCGACCGGCGGCCCCCATGCACCCCCGGCTCACTGGGACGACGACCGAGCGTAGTCAGGCCGCTTCGCCGCTCGCAAGGCGTCCACCACGATCTTCTCCGCTCGCGTCACGGTGACGGTGGCCTGCTCCTTCTCCAGAGTCTGCACCACTCCACCGGGGATGTTCAGCGCCGGCTCGAGGTCCTGCGGCTTGCCGATCACCTTGAACCTGTAAGGCTTGCCGACCTTGCGGCCGTCCACCCGGACACCACCACTGTCCGTATCCGACAGATAGGTGTTGGCCACTACGCGTACGTCATTGATCTGGATGGCCTCGGCCCCCGCGGCGCGCAACTCCTGAATGGCATCGAGCAGCATGTCCGCCTCAACCGCGCCTTTCTTGTCATCGATGGTCAGCGTGATGCCAGGACCCTGCGCTGCCACGGTGCCCGCCAGGATGCCGAGTTGACGTTCCTTCTCGACGGTCTGCTTGCGGGCCTCCTCGGCCTGGTCCGAGCTGTTCTCGAGCCCGGTGCGCTGGTCCTCGAGACGCTGCTTCTCACCTTCCAGACGCTGTGTGCGGTCATCCAGTTCATCGAGAATGCGTACGAGATCTTCCTGACGTGCGCCACGCAGCGCGCTGCTGTCGTTGTTGGAGCGCACCTGGATGGCGAGTCCGAGCCCCAGTACGAACAGGAGCAGGGCGACGATGAGTTGGGGGCGGGTCACGCGAGGCGGCCACAGCCCCTCCGCCAGCCGCTGACGACCGCTGAGCGACGCCTGGCCGTCCTGCTGCTCGCCCTGCGGTGCGTCCGGCTCGGGCGCCGCGCTCTCATCGGGCGCCGCGGGCGCGCTGTGCACCTCGGCGGGAAGCTCCTTGCTCCGCTTGTCGCCCGCGGGCGTCTCGTCCGTACTCATCGCCTCACGCCCTGAAGATGTGTCGGCGGATGGCGGCGGCGTTGGAGAAGATCCGGATGCCGAGCACCACCACGACACCGGTGGAGAGCTGAGCGCCCACGCCCAACTTGTCGCCCAGGAACACGATCAGGGCGGCCACGACCACGTTCGAGAGGAACGACACCACGAAGACCTTGTCGTCGAAGATCCCGTCGAGCATCGCGCGCAGGCCTCCGAACACCGCGTCGAGTGCCGCCACCACGGCGATCGGAAGGTACGGCTCGACCACCGCCGGAACCTCGGGCCGGACCAACAATCCGGCCACGACTCCCACGACGAGGCCCAGTACGGCGATCACGATGTGCCCTTTCCTGCCTTCGGCTCTGCTGTTCGTACGGTCACACTCGGTGCTGCCGGCAGTCGGACATCATCCTGGACGGAAATGCTGGTCCGGACGCCGAAGTTCTCCTGCAGAGCGTGCAGATACTGACCGTCGCGACTGTTCTGGAATCTCGTGCTCAACCGCTGTCCGTCGCCCACGGCAAGCACCGTATACGGCGGCACCAGCGGCTTGTTGTCGACCAGTATCGCGTCACCCGCGGCCCTGATGGCCGACAGCGCCGTCAGCCGCTGGTCGTTGATGGAGATCGCCTCCGCGCCGGACTGCCACAGGCCGTTCACGACCCGCTGCATGTCACGGTCGCGTACCCGTCCGGTGTCGGAGAATCCGGCGCTCTCGCGCGGCCCGCCCCCACCCTGATCGGCTTCCTTCGCGTCGTCCACCACAAGCTTCACGCCGCGCCCGTGGACCTTCGTGGCACCGGAGAGCAGGGACACCAACTCGCCCTGGCTGCCCCCGTGTTTCTTCAGTGCCTCGCGCTGTCGTTCGTCCACGTCGTCACGGAGCGTCTCGACGTCCCCTTCGAGTTCATCGGCGTCCGAGGTCGCCGACTCGATGCGGTCGATGAGTTCAGCGCGCTCCTTGGCGACGACCGGAGCCGCTATCCGCGCCTGCGCCGCCCCCACCGTCACCACCAGGGCCGCGAGGACGAGTCCGAGGGCGAGGCCGAGCTTCGCCCGCAGCGGACGCGGCACTCCAGCGGCACCTTTCGCCTTCTTCCGGGCCGCTGCCTCCGCGTAGCCCTCGTCCAGGCTGTGGTCCATGACCGTGGTCAGCAGCGACATGGAGGCGTCCGGACGCCGGGGGCGCGAGGAGGTGCTCCGAACGGGGGGCTGCTGCGGCATGCCGCACATCGTCGCACGTCGCGGGCGTTACCTCCGAATGGCCCCACCGGCGTGCCGGACAGCACCTCTCACGGGTGCCGTCCGGCCCACGCCGCCGGTCAGCGACCGGCTCAGCGACCGGCGCTGTCCACCACTGCGGACCACTCGTCGAGCAGCGCCTGAGCGGACGCGTCGTCCGGTCCCTCGGCCCACAGATGGGTGACGGCCTCCGCGGGATCGGGCAGCACCAACACCCACCGCCCATCGGTCTCCACGACCCGGACGCCATCGGTGGTGTCCACCGACCGCTCCCCAGCCGCCTCCACGACGGTCCGCATCACGAGCCCCTTGACGGCCCACGGCGTCGCGAGGTCACGCCGCAGCACATGGGCCCGCGGGATACGGGCATCGATCTGGCTCAGCGTGAGCTGCGTACGCGCGACGAGACCGATGAGCCGCACAAAGGCGGCCGTACCGTCGAAGACACTGCTGAACTCCGGAATGATGAATCCGCCGCGGCCGTCTCCACCGAAGATGGTCGACTCGCCACGCCCCACCCGCGTCAGGTCGTCGGGCGACGTCGTCGTCCAGTCGACCTGCGTCCCGTGGTACGCGGCCACCTGCTCGCCGATGCGCGTCGTCGTCACCGGCAGCGCGACCCGCCCACTGCGGCGTTCCGCTGCGACCAGATCGAGCATGACGAGCAGCGCGCGGTCGTCCTCGATGATCCGCCCCTTCTCGTCGACGAGCGAAAGCCGCTCGCCCACGGGGTCGAACCGCACACCGAAGTCGGCACGCGACGACGCCACGATCTCGCCCAGCCGCACCAGCCCCGACCTGCGCGCTTCATAGGTCTCGGTCGGACGCGCCTCGTCGAGACCCGGATTGACGGTCAGCGCGTCGACGCCGAGTCGCCCCAGCAGGCTCGGCAGCACAAGACCGGCACTGCCGTTGGAGGCGTCGACGACCACCTTGAGGTTCGACTCGGCCACACCTGTGGTGTCCACGTTGCGCAGCAGCGAACCCGTGTAGGAGTCGAAGACGCTGGACGGGAAGTGCAGATCCCCGATCTCCCCGGGGAAGGCCCGCCGGTACTCCTGACGCGCGTACACCCGGTCCAGCTTCCGCTGGCTCCCCTGCGACAGGTCGGCCCCGCGCGCGTCGAAGAACATGATGTCGACGGAGTCCGGCACCCCGGGCGTCGTCCGGATCATGATCCCGCCGGCACTGCCCCGAGCCGTCTGCTGCCGCGCGACCGGCAGCGGCACGTTCTCCAGGTCGCGTACGTCGATGGCGCTGGCCTGCAGGGCCGAGATCACCGCGCGCTTCAGCGCACGGGCTCCTCGTGAATGGTCACGCGCCGTGGTGACGGTCGAACCCTTCTTGAGGGTCGTGGCATACGCCCCCGCGAGGCGTACCGCGAGTTCCGGCGTGATCTCCACGTTCAGGATCCCGGATACGCCGCGTGCACCGAAGAGATGCGCCTGGCCCCGGGACTCCCAGATGACCGAGGTGTTGACGAATGCGCCGGCCTCGATCGTCTTGAACGGGTAGACCCGGACATTGCCCTGGATAATCGATTCCTCACCGACGAGGCACTCATCCCCGATGACGGCGCCGTCCTCGATGCGGGCGGCCCGCATGATGTCGGTGTTCCTGCCGATGACACAGCCCCGCAGGTTGCTGTGCTGGCCGATGTAGACGTTGTCGTGCACGACGGTCTTGTGCAGGAACGCACCGGTCTTGACCACCACGTTCGAGCCCACCACGGTGTGCTCACGGATCTCGGCGTCGGCCTCGACCTTTGCGTAGTCGCCGATGTAGAGCGGCCCGCGCAGCGTGGCGTCGGGGTGCACCTCGGCGCCTTCGGCCACCCAGACACCGGGCGAGATCTCGAAGCCGTCGAGCTCGACGTCGACCTTGCGCTCAAGGACGTCGGCCTGGGCCTTGACGTAACTCTCGTGCGTACCGACGTCCTCCCAGTAGCCCTCGGCGATGTACCCGTAGATGGGCTTGCCTTCCTTCATGAGCTGCGGGAAGACGTCACCGGACCAGTCCACCGACACGTCGGCGTCGACGTAGTCGAAGACCTCGGGCTCCATGACATAGATGCCCGTGTTCACCGTGTCGGAGAAGACTTGCCCCCAGGTCGGCTTCTCCAGGAAGCGTTCGACCTTTCCTTCTTCGTCCACGATGGTGATGCCGAATTCCAGCGGGTTGGGAACGCGCGTCAGGCAGACGGTGACGAGCGCGCCCTTCTCCTTGTGGAAGTTGATCAGCTCGGTGAGATCGAAATCAGTCAGAGCATCACCGGAGATCACGAGGAACGCATCGTCCTTCAGCGCTTCCTCGGCGTTCTTCACACTCCCGGCAGTGCCGAGTGGCTTCTCCTCATTGGCATAGGTGAGCTCCATCCCGAGCTCTTCACCATCGCCGAAGTAATTCTTGACCAGGGAGGCCAGGAATTGGACTGTCACTACGGTCTCGGTGAGCCCATGCCTCTTGAGCAGCCGCAACACGTGCTCCATGATGGGCCTGTTGGCCACAGGCAGGAGCGGCTTGGGCATGCTCGAGGTCATAGGGCGAAGGCGCGTGCCTTCGCCTCCGGCCATTACGACGGCCTTCATGTCGGAAGCGTCCTCCTCAATAGACGACGATCTAGCCGACTTAGCCCGCCAAGATAGACCCGCATTTATGATTCACGGGACTGCAAGCCTATACAGCTGCCGAATCGGCAAGCTCAATCGGCCGTGGTGTCCGCACGGACAAGTCGGCGGACCTGAACCACGTAGAGGATCCCTGCCCACCAGTACAGAGTTGTACCCCATCCTGTGAACGCCCATCCGAAAATAGCAGCGAGAGTACTGATCCAGCCACTGCCGTCACTGAGGAGCAGGAGGGGAAAGGCGTACATCAGGTTGAAGGTGGCGGCCTTGCCCAGGAAGTTCACCTGGGGCGGCGGATAGCCATGACGTCTGAGGATCCAGACCATCACCAGCAGAACCAGCTCGCGCAGGAGCAGCAGAGCGGTCACCCAGAGCGGAAGAATCTCCCGCCACGTGAGCCCGACCAAGGTGGACAAGATATAGAGCCGGTCGGCAGCGGGGTCGAGCAACCGGCCGAGCTTGCTGATCTGGTTCCATCGCCGGGCCAGCTTGCCGTCGAGATAGTCGCTGATGCCGCTCAGCATCAGCACCAACAGCGCCCAGTGGTCACTCTTGGGCCCGCCGAACTCCGGCCTGAGGATCAACCACAGGAAGAGAGGTACGCCAACGAGGCGCGCCATGCTGAGGATGTTCGGGATGGTGAGGACTCGGTCCGTCTGGACGCGAGTCTCCTGGACCTCCACCCGGGGGCCTCCTGTGGGAAACGAGCCGATGATGCCCCCTGACCTTACCCTCAGTTGTCGGCCGGCGGTGCAGAGGGGTAGTGAAGGGCCAGAAAGGCCCCCAGAAAAACAAAAAGCCGTGGTCCCTGGACAATTAAGTCCAGGGACCACGGCTATAAATTGAGTTCGGCGGCGTCCTACTCTCCCACAGGGTCCCCCCTGCAGTACCATCGGCGCTGTGAGGCTTAGCTTCCGGGTTC